>NZ_JBFEFG010000266.1 GCF_040718835.1 Bremerella sp. JC817
CAACCAGCGTGTTGTCCATCTTGGTTGGCTGGCCGATCACCGCTTTGTTGATGATGAAGTCGGAATGTGCTCGACGCTTGTTCAAGTCACGCATCAAGGCATCGTTGTAAGCCTTCTGCGGCCATGGGCCTTCCGCCAACGAGACCTGGTAGAACTCGAGCAGCGAGCCCTTTTCATAATGAACGTTCTTGATCGCCAGGGCGTAGTCGATACGGGCCTGGTTGAACAAGGCACTCGAATCGATCACACGTCGTTGGGCTTCCAGCAGCAAGTCAATCGGCGCCTTGCCCGCTTCGTAGCTGGCACGAACCGTGGCCTCTTGAGCGTTGGCTGCTTCGCGTCGATTGAACAGCAGTTCCATGATCTCGTACGCACGGGTAATTTCGGCGTACGAGTTCGACAGACCGTACATGATCTGCTTTTCTTCTTCATCCAGAATCGCCTTGGCTCTGGCCAAGGCCAGTTCGCTGCTGCGGACAGCCGAGTGGGCCCGACGGAAGCCGATCGGCATCTCGAATTCAACACCGAGTTGATACTCGGCGAAGTCACCGTCGGTCAGGCTCTGCAAGGCACCTGATTCGCCTGGAATGCTGCTTTGATCCGAAAGCGTCGGCCCAAAGCCTCGCTGGCGATACCGGGCAACCAGGTCGAGGTTGGGCATCAGGAAGTTGCGATTGGCCAACAGTTCCAGCTCACGCTGTTTGATAACCCACTTTTGACGACGAAGTTCCGGACGACGTGCGAGCGCTTCGGTGGCGATGGCCGACCAGTCGAAGTTCACCTTGGCGACGGGAGCTTCGGTAACGGGGCGAATCAAACGGCCATTGGTTTGCGTCAGACCCATCATGAAACGAAGTCGACGTTCCGCCACGCGCACGCCACCTGGGTTGTTGAACGTACCACCTTCCGAACCGTTATGCCCGCGTGTGCGTTCCACAAGCCGGCCATGCAATGCGTTGACCACTTCGACCTGGAAGCGGAAGTATTGTTCGCGGGCCTGAGCTTCGGTATCGGCCGACTTCTTATCGGCTTGAACGTTCGCGTAGGCCTTCTTCCAGACTTCGAGCACGTTGTTACGTGCATTGATTTTGACGTCGAGATCGCGATAGGCGAAGAACAAGTCCCAATAGGCGTTCTCGACATCGCTCACCAGGTTTCGCACGGCGATCTCGAAGTCGGCCAGGCTGATGTCGGTTCGCGTGCGTGCGATCAGCACACCGTTGGCGAAGCCTGGTTCGCCGTTAGGACCAGCGATCCGATTGAACTGTACGCCTGCACCTTGCAGCAAAGGCTGGCGGACTTCAGCATCGATGTAGGTATCCCAGCCGGCGCTGAAGATCTTTTGCGGGTTGTTGTTGTAGTCGTACTGGGTAACGCTGCGCAAGCTGACCAAACCACCGGTCGCGTTCCGCTTGCTCAGATTCACCTGATAGTTGTGCAGGTCTTGCTGGAAGAAACCATTCTCGCCGACGGTGAAGTTATTGATTCGGCGATCGTTCGATTCAAAGTAGGCGCCTGCGCCGAAGGTGGCGTCGAACGCACTCAAAGCGGCTTCTTCACCAAAGCGGCCATCGGTATAGACGATCGCGGGATCGTACATCGAGACAACCGCCTCAGGCGTTCGCAGCACACCGCCGAGATCTTTCATGACCTGCGAGTTTTGCAGAGCGAGCCGGATCGCTTCTTCCAGCGAGAGGTCCCAGTAGCCGTTGCGGAAGTCGATGTTCTCAGGCGTGATCGAATCGGGAGATTCTGGGATTTCCAGCCAGTCGTCTTCTTCGCAGACGTTCGGGGCAGGATCTTCGATCTTCAGACCACGGTTGGCGTACTCTGCGATCAGCGATTCGTCGTAGGCAGGAGGATCTGGACAGTCATAGCCCTTCCAGCACTGGTGCAGACAACCGCTACAGCATGTTGTCAGGCACGTGCTGAGGACCACCATCCATCGTGTGTAGCGACGGAGCATCGCTGCTATTCCCTCCTGGGTCGATCGTGCGGGGCTAACCGTTTGTCCACGGGAGCAAACAGTTATTGGGGGCGATTGGTGCGCGATCGGCTTGGGTTGGATCTGCCGCATAGGTCATTAGCACCACGCTTCTGGGTGAAACCCCACGTTCTTTTTCGGCAACGACTATCTGCAAACTCAATAAAACCCTTACTTTCTGAAGATCAGAAAGAAACACTACCACCGGCCCAGACGCTAGCGTCGATTGTTTTTGCCTTAGACTCTTCGTAATCGTTAAACTCGGCCGATGACGATAGCGTGACGGCGAAACCTAAGCCAGCTGATTGGAATGGTTTTGTCGATTGGTATACTCACGCTAAGTGGGAGACCCCAGCCCAGGGCAAGCCGAGGTCAAACACCTGCCAGATTCGCCCCGCAAGGTGGTGAATCGGACTCTGAACAAAAGGGGACATGCGAATGAATCCGGAACGCTGGGATTCGGAACCGTCGCGCGAGGGAGCATCGGATCAGCAATGGTCGTTGGATGATGTTCTGCGCCGCACGCAAGATTCCGGGCAAGCGGATGATGTTCTCGAGGTGATCGAAGAACTTCGCAAAAAGAACCCCAACGCTCAGCCGAGCGAGATCGACACGATGACCTATTTCGTGCTGGTCTATCTCAAGCGGCGCTACCCAGATCTGCCGCTGAAGAATGAGAAAGTCCTGACCATGGCCTCGACAATCGCCCAGTCGTTGCTCGAGGACCCGACGGCCGCCGAGCGGATGCGTACTCTATGGTCTCAATCGAGTTAGATCTATGTCTGCCGACGCGACCCAACTTGAGCAACGCATCCAAGAGAACCAAGGCCTGGTTATCTCGCTGGCGAAGTCAATCCATCGCAAATTGCCACCGCAGATCGGCATGGACGACCTGATCGCCTACGGACAATTGGGGCTGGCTGAAGCGGCCCAGTCGTTCGAGGAAGGGCGCGGAGCGAGCTTCTCGACCTTCGCGTACTATCGTGTTCGAGGGGCGATATACGACGGCATCTCGAAGATGAGCTGGAATTCGCATGCGGCTCGCATGCAGAACAAATACCAGCAGATGGCGGTCGATACGCTGGAAGCGGAGAGCACTCGGGGAGAACCTTCCCAGGCAAAAATCGAAGAAAATGCTCGATGGCTTGGCAACCTGACGGAAAAACTCGCGATTATCTACCTGGCCAGCCACGGCGAAGATACGCAAGACGCGATTCAAGCAGTTGCGGACGCTCGCGTGGAAAAACCTGACGAGCAACTCGAGAACGAAGAGATCCATCGGCTGCTGAAGAAACTGCTGCAAACCCTGGCTCCGCAAGAGCAAGAACTGATCCGGATGACCTACTACGAAGGGTTAAGTCTCAAGGAGGCGGCTGATCATCTTGGCAAAAGCAAGTCTTGGGCAAGCCGATTGCATCAAGCCATTCTCGAGCGTCTGGGTCGCGCTCTGCGTCAAACGACTTAGTCGTAAGCATTGGCCTGTTAAAGAGTAGCGATTTGCTCGATCGGAATCATTCCTGCTAGTGGGGAGTGCCGAGAGAATCAGAGAGGACGTCTGTGACGAATATGCGGCTGGCCAAATTTCAGCCTTATATTTTTGTTGAAACTCCTATTTTGACACTTATACTTTCGCGGCCATTTCGTTTACCAGTCTGTCCGAGATGAACTGCCATGGCATTCCCACAAGTCCTCGACGTCGAAACGTTGATCAATCCGATCTCGGATGAAAATCCGAGCGGTGTGGAGCTTCGTGGTTCGGAACATGCCAACGAGTTCTTCGACCTGCGCGAGATCTTCAATCAATCGAACAAAGCCGAGCGCGAGCTGCAAACGGCGATGGCCTTTCCGGATGAAGAGTTTCCGGACTTGAAGGATCCGCAGTGGGAAGAAGTTCGAGATCGCTCGATTCATGTCCTGACAAACTATTCCAAAGACGTATCGGTCGCTTCGTGGCTAATCGAAGCGGTCATGCGTTTGGATGGCATCGCCGGGCTGCGGGATGGTTTCAAAGTGATGCAGGAAATCTGCCGTCGCTATTGGGATAGCATCCACCCGCAGCCTGACGAAGACGAAGGCTATGCCGAGACGGTCTCGCAACTGACCGGCCTGACCAGCGAACGAACGTTCGGCGTGTTGGATGCGTTGCCACTGACCAGCGGTGGAGGGGGGAGCTACTCCCTCTTTGACTTCAACGAAGCCAACCGTATCGAAGGGATGCCCACGGAAGAGCGTCAACGGCGAATCACGGAAGGGGCGATCGAACGAAACACGTTTGACGAGTCGTTCCGCGCTACGCCTCGCGAACACTTTAATGATGTGCTCGAAGATCTCGACACTATCATCGACACAATCCGCGACCTGGCGACTTACCTCGACGAACGTTGCGTCCGCAACTCGTTTGGCGAAGATACCTCGCCGTCGATGACCTCGTTTCGTCAGAAGCTTGAGGCGACCCGATCGACCGTACAACAACTGATTTCCGAGCTTTTGCTCGAGGAAGCAACGCCGGCCGTGGAAGAAACTGCGCAGGAAGGCGAAGCTACACAAGACCAACCCAAGGTGGTTGCGGGGGCGATCCAGTCGCGAACCGACGCCATCAAACTGATTCGCAAGGCGGCCGAGTACTTCCGCAAGACCGAGCCGCAATCGTTCATTCACTTCAAACTCGAGCAAGCCGCGCGATGGGCCGAGATGCCTTTTCCGGAACTGCTCAAAGAGTTGTTGCGTGACGATTCTGCGATGGGGGAATTGCATCGTCGTACAGGTATTCCGATACCAGACGACGAGGGTGGATATTAATGGATTTCCAATAATATCTCTGACAGTTTGATTGTAATCTGACATCAATTCCCTGAAATTGAGGTCAGGTTAAGTTGGGGCAAAAACTTGGCCGGTAACGATGCGTGCTGACCAGATTAGCTGCGAATCCTATTTCACAACGCATTGCTATAAGAACTGACATTGGGGGGAAACGATGGCTGAAAGTTATCAAAAGAGGCTCAATCGCGTCCGCAAGCCTCGCGTCCACATCACTTACGATGTGGAAACGGGCGATGCCATGGAGAAGAAAGAGCTGCCATTTGTGGTTGGGGTGATGGGAGATTTCTCCGGCAACCCAGCCGAAAAGATGGAACCGCTCAAGGATCGCAAGTTCGTTCAGATCGATCGCGACAACTTCGACGACGTGATGAAGCGATTCCGCCCCGAACTGAATATGCGCGTCGACAACACGTTGGCGGACGATGGTTCGCAAATGGCCGTCAACTTGAAGTTCCAATCGATGGACGACTTCAGCCCAGCTAACGTTGCCAAGCAGATCGAACCCCTCAAAAAGCTGCTCGCAACGCGTGACAATCTGCGTGACCTGTTGACCAAGATCGATCGCAGCGACGACCTGGAAACCTTGCTGGAACAGGTTATGAACGACGCCGGACAGCTCAAGAAATTGGCTGGTGAACTGGGCGTCCAAGATTCGGGTGATGCTGACAAAGGGGATGCATAGTCATGAGTGCCGGTGAACAACAATCCGCTCAAGCAGCGGCCCAAAACGTAGAAGCAACCAGCCTCCTGGATGCTGCGATCACAGCGACCAAGCAGACCGAACAGCCTCGCGCGAAAGAGCTGATTCAGACGCTGGTCGAAGAAGCGATGAAGGGGACGGTTACCTTCGACAAAGATATTATCCGGACGATCAACCAAGGGATCGCCGCGATCGACGAAGCGGTCTCGACCCAGTTGGCGACGGTCATGCATCACCCAGAGTTTCAAAAGCTGGAAGGTAGCTGGCGTGGCCTGAACTACCTGGTCAGCAACAGCGAAACGGGCGAGATGCTGAAGCTGCGTGTCTTGAACGCAACGAAGAAGGATCTCTCGAAAGATCTGGAACGTGCTGTCGAGTTCGATCAAAGCACCACCTTCAAAAAGATCTACGAAAGCGAATTCGGCCTGGCCGGTGGTACGCCTTATGGCGCACTGATCGGCAACTACGAATGGGATAACACCCCAGACGATATTGCCGCCTTGGAGAAGATGTCAGGCGTGGCCGCGTCGGCGTTCGCCCCGTTTTTGACTGCTCCGAGCGCAAGCTTCTTCGGGTTTGACGACTGGGAAGAGCTCTCGCGTCCACGCGACCTGGCGAAGATCTTCGACTCGCAAGAGTACATCAAGTGGAACGCGTTCCGTCAGTCGGAAGACTCGCGGTTCGTAACCATGTGCATGCCACGCACGCTGGCTCGCTTGCCTTACGGTGCGGCGACCAAGCCAATCGACGAGTTCGATTTTGAAGAAGTCGAAACCGGTCCTGGTGGTCAGCCAATCGAAGTCGATCACGAAGAATACTGCTGGATGAACACAGCGTTCGTCATGGGTGCCAAGCTGACCGACGCGTTTGCGAAGACGGGGTGGTGCACGGCGATCCGCGGTGTCGAAAACGGCGGTAAGGTCGAAGGCCTGCCGGTGCACGTGTTCAAGAGCAGCGATGGCGACTCAGGTATCAAGTGCCCAACCGAAGTGGCGATCACCGATCGTCGCGAAGCGGAACTGAGCAAGCTGGGCTTCCTGTCGCTCTGCCATTTCAAAGATACCGACTACTCGGTCTTCTTTGGTGGTCAGACCACGCAGCGGCCAAAGCAGTACCATGAACCAGACGCCACAGCCAACGCCGAGATTTCGGCTCGCTTGCCGTACATCATGGCTTCGTCCCGTTTCGCTCACTACTTGAAGGTGATCGCACGCGACAAGATCGGTTCGTTCATGGAACGCGACGACTGCGAACGCTGGTTGAACGACTGGATTCACAACTACGTCTGTGCCGACAAGAGCCCAAGTGCCGAAGTCAAGGCGCGTCTGCCTTTGGCCGAAGCACGGGTCGAAGTCACCGAAATGCCTGGCAAGCCAGGTTCGTACAACGCGGTGGCCTACTTGCGTCCATGGCTGCAGATGGAAGAGTTGACCACCTCGCTTCGCATGGTGGCCAGCATTCCGCAAAAGGCTGGCTAATGCACGCCTGCTGAGCAATCCAAGAGGCACATTGGGGAACGAACTCTTTTGTGCCTCTTTTTATATCGACTCCTCTGCGCGATGTTGCCATGCCTGCTGAGTTTCCAACGCAACCTGAAGAGCTCGCTCAACCTCTGCTGGAAGAGGTAACGCAGGCAGTTCCGCAGGATGCGCCGACGGAAACCACCGGGCCAATCTCGATTCTGGACTGGATTGTCGACAGTGAACATGTCGCGGAAGCGGGGCAAGCTTCGCATCGCTGGGACGAGTTCATGACGGCGACCACTATCTACGAGCGGCTGCTTGCCTGGCTCGGCAAAGTGGATGGGCTCTCGAAAAAGTCGCTCGTTCGCCGACTGAATGCCGACGTCGCTCAGATCGATCAATGGCTCAACGATCAACTGAATGCGATTCTGCACCATCCCAAGTTTCAGAAGCTGGAAGCCTCGTGGCGGGGGCTGCAATATCTGACCGACATGGTCGATGAAGAGGCTGATCGTCAGCAGGTCCATGTGCGCGTATTGAACGCCAGTTGGAAAGATGTCGAACGCGACATGGAACGAGCGATCGAGTTCGACGCCAGTGAGCTGTTCAAAAAAATCTATGAAGAAGAATTTGGTACGGCTGGTGGCAAGCCATTTGGGGTGATGATCGGCGATTATCACATTCATCCGCAGCCGACCAAGCATCATCCTCATCGCGATATCGACACGCTGCAAGGCCTGGCAGGGATCGCGGCCGCTTCGTTCTGTCCGTTCATCGCCGGGGCCAGTTCCTCGATGTTTGGCCTGGACGATTTCAGCGGGATCGAACATGTCGAGAACCTTCGTTCCGGGTTCGACCAGGCCGAGTTCACCCAATGGCATGCCTTCCGCAAATCAGAAGATGCCCGGTTTGTCGGGCTGGTGATGCCGAAGGTCCTGATGCGTTTGCCCTACGAGACCTTCGATGCCCGGGCCGACGGCTTTTGCTTCCGCGAAGAAGTCGCCGGACGCGATCGACGAAATTATTTGTGGGGCAACGCTGCCTATGCTTTCGCGGAAGTATTGATCCGCGCCTATTCCGATTGCGGATGGCTGGCGCAGATTCGTGGTGTTCAGCGAAACGTGGTGGGGGGCGGATTGGTCAGCCGCTTGCCGGTTCACTACTTCGGGACCGATCGCGAAGGGATCGCTCCGAAAGCTTCGACCGATTGTATTGTTAGTGATCGACAAGAGGCGGAACTGGCCAACCTCGGTTTCATTCCGCTGACCCATTGTCACGATACCGAACTGAGCGCGTTCTATTCCAATCAAACGGTTCAGTTGCCAAAGAGATACGAAGAGCCCGAAGCGACGCAGAACGCGAAGATCTCGAGCATGTTGCAGTACATCCTCTGCACCTCACAATTCGCCCATGCGTTGAAGGTGATCGCACGTGACAAGGTCGGTACCTTCGAGAGTCGCGAGGCGATCGAACGGTTTCTCAATGATTGGATTCACGACTATGTGACCCCAGATCAGAAGGCGAAGCCCGAAACAAAGGCGGCCCGGCCACTGCGTCAGGCCGAGATCTCATTGCGAGACGACCCTGGTAAGCCTGGCTCGTACCACTGCACCTTCAAGTTATGGCCTCATTATCAACTGGATGACCTGGTCGCTTCGATTCGCATGAAGACCACCATCGAAGGCCGCCGACAATAAACGTAAACCCTCTGCATACTGCGGATTAACTGCGAGAGCCCTCCATGACCATCGGTGAGAAGCTAAAGAACGGACAGCTCGACGACGCAATTGACGAGGCGATTGCCGACGTCAAGAAGCAGCCGATGCAATGGGACCTGCGAATTGCGATGGCTCAACTGCTATGTCTGCGAGGCGATTTGCAGCGAGCCGACGGGCATCTGGAAACGGCCCAGATTCAAACCCCCGATGCGATCCTGCGAATCTCGATGTATCGGCAGATGATCCGGGGCGAGATGACTCGGAACGAATGCTGGGACGACGGACGTACGCCTGACCTGATGCAAGGTCAGGAACCGACCCCGCTGATCGAAAAGAACCTGCGATTGCTGTTGGCCCTGCGAGATGGCAACCTGTCCGAGGCCGCAACCTTGGCTGGCGAAATCGAGGAAGAACGCCCGCTCGTCAAGGGAACGTGCGATGGGGTCCCCTTTGAAGATCTACGAGACCAGGACGACCGCACTGCGTTCTTCTTCGAGACGATTACCAGCAACGGAAAGTACTTCTGGATTCCGTTCGACGAGATCGAATCGATCGAATTCCATCCGCCGGAACAGCCTTCCGACTTGATCTGGCGCCGAGCCACCATGAGTGCCTACGGTCAAGAAGGGGACGTCTTCCTCAATGCGTTGTACCCCGGCAGCTCGCAAAGCGACGACCTGACACAGAAGCTTGGCCAAAGCACGGACTGGCTCGGGCAAGAAGGAGAGCCTGGTCGTGGCCTGGGGCAGCGAATGTTCTGGCTGGGTGAAGACGAGAAGTCGATTATGGAAATCAGCACGCTGACTTTCAGCAAATAGCCACGGCTTTCCAGGGAGTACGCATGTCGAAGGGAGAAGAGGATCAGCCGTTGATGCCGTCCGTATTCGATCGCTTGATCGATTACGAACCGTTCAACGCGCGGGAAACACCTCGTTCGCAAACCCAGACCATGCGTGAGATCCGCGAGTCGGTGATGCGGGATCTCGAGAACTTGCTGAATACGCGTTGGCGCTGCATGAACTGGCCGCCAGAAAAGGGGACGCTTGACGGCTCGCTGGTGAATTACGGCATTCCAGATTTTTCTTCGATTGATCTCAGCTCGGACATGGATCTGGAAACGCTACGAGAGGCGATCGAGTTTGCGATTCGCACCTACGAGACACGGTTCGTTTCGGTCGAGGTCGAACTCTCGCCGAAGCTTAAGAAAGAGGATCGTTTGCTGCAGTTTGTCATTCGTGCGGAACTGTATGCCACGCCTGCTCCGGAACCGATTGTGTTTGATTCGACGTTGGAGCCTTCGGATCAGTTATTTCATGTGAAACGGAAGGATCGATGAGCGACGAACTGCTCGAGTTTTATCGTCGTGAGCGTGCTTACCTGCTCGATCAGGGAAAAAGCTTCGCCGAGGCCAATCCGAAGATCGCCAGTCGACTCGGACTAGGGGGCGACGATTTCAAAGATCCGCACGTTGGGCGACTGATCGAATCGTTCGCGTACTTGAACGCACGCACGCGTTTGAAGCTGGAAGACGACTTCCCCGAGATCGCCGCGTCGATGCTCGAGGTTCTCTTCCCGCATTTGCTGCGGCCGATTCCTTCGATGTCGATCGTGCAGTTCGGTTTGGATCGAGCCCAGGTCGAAGCGTTCGACGGCTTCACGGTCGCTCGTGGAACGAGCCTCGAAACGGAACAGATCGACGGCGATCCTTGTCGCTTCCGGACCTGCTATCCGGTGACCTGTTGGCCAATCGAGATTACCGACGTCCGCATGATGAGCCATCCGTTCGAGGCTCCGGCGACCGCTTACAATACCGACTCGACCGCGATGATTCGCATTCGAGCCAAGACCTTTTCGACCAACACGCAGCTCAATCAGTTGAACCTGAAGACGCTGCGGTTCTACATCAAAGAACAGGCCCCGTATAAGTACGACCTTTACGAGCTGCTGATGACTTCGGTCGTAGGCGTGGCTGCCGCTCGCAACCCGAAGGCTCCGGACTGCCAGTTGCTTGGTACCCGCTGTATCGAGCCGGTCGGTTTTCAGCGTGACGAAGGGATGTTCGACTATCCGGCCCGGTCGTTTATCGGCTATCGGATGCTGACGGAATTCTTCACGTTTCCCGATAAGTTTCTGTTCTTCGATTTGCAGCTTGGCAACTGCCTGAAGAAGATCAGCGGCGAAGAAGTCGAGTTTTATATCTTCCTGAAGGAAACCAACGCCGACCTGGAACGCCGCTTGTCGGCCGAGAACCTGCGGATCGGTTGTACGCCGATCACGAATCTCTATCGCCAGGAAGCCGAACCGATCCGGCTGACGCACCAGCAAACCGAGTATCACGTCATTCCGGACTCGCGTCGGCCGTTTGCCAACGAGATCTATTCGATCGACGAAGTCACGGCGGTCTCGCAAGATAATCGCGAAGTTCCGTATCACCCGTTCTACTCGTTCAAGCATGCTTCGCAGTCGCGAGAAGCAGGGACCTATTGGCATGCGACGCGGCGTCCCAATCCTGGCGGACGCGAGGTGAACGACGAAGGAACCGAGCTCTTCATGTCGATTGTCGATCTCGACTTTCAGCCCAGCAGCCCGGCCCAGTGGAGCCTGCATGCCGAGTTGACTTGCTTTAATCGGGATCTGCCAGAACGCCTTCCGTTTGGGGGCGATCAGCCAAAGCTTTATATGTCGGGGCTGGCCCCGGTGACGAAGATTCGTTGCTTGTTGCCACCCACGCCGACACGTCGTCCTGACATCGAACAGGGCATTCGCTGGCGATTAATTTCCCACCTCTCGTTGAACCATCTGTCGTTGATCGAAGATGAAGAAGGTTCGCACGCCTTGCGAGAAATATTGAGCTTGTACGACTACGTCAACTCGAATGTCAGCCAGGCCTTTGTCGAAGGGATCAAAGGCATCGAGGGCGAACCATGCACGGCCCGGGTCAAGACACCCAATGGAACGGTCTTCTGCCGTGGGACGCGCGTTCATCTGACTTTCGACTCGTCGCGATTTTCAGGCGGCGGCATGTTTTTGATGGCAAGTGTGCTGGAGCGTTTCTTCGCGCTTTACTGCACGATCAATTCATTCACCCAGACGGTCATCCATGACGAGACCGGCAAGGAGATTCATCGTTGGGCACCGAGGGCCGGCGAAAACGTGCTGCTGTAGCCAGCCGACTGATGGAGAAGCCGTATCAGTTCGACTTTTTCCAGGCAATGCGAATGCTGGAAAAGGTCGCGCAGGAAGATCCGGCGACGTTCGCCCAGTGGCAACCCGTGGGCGAAGATGGACCGCCTCAGCGAGAGCTGGTGCAGTTGAAGGTATTGTGTGCGCGGACGTTCCCTGCAAGCGAGGTCACGTCGATCATTCGTCGACGTCCCGACCCCGAGCATGGCCATGCCGACGGCGAATCTCCCTTCGTCATGACAACCACCTTCATGGGACTGTTCGGTGCCCAAGGCGTGATGCCGCTGCACTACACGCAAACGGTTTTGGATCGTGTTCGTCGGAAAGATTACGCCCTGCGTGACTTTCTCGACCTGTTCCACCACCGGATCTTGTCGCTGTTTTATCGAGCGTGGGAGAAGTACCGCTTTCCCATCGCCTTCGAGCGAGCTCGACGAGTCTCGCGGAACCCGAAGCAACTTGATCTCTTCACGCAGATCTTGTACTCACTGGTTGGCATGGGAACCGATGGCATTCGCCAGCGGCAGCAAATCAACGACGAAACGTTTCTGTACTATGCCGGGCACTTCGCCCACACGCCAAGATCGGCCTTGGGGCTGCAGCAGATCCTGGAAGACTATTTCGCCTTCGAGGTCGTCGTGCAGCAGTACGCCGGGCATTGGTTGTACATCGACCCGGCCGATCAATCGCGATTGCCTGACGCGGCAGGGCTGTTGGGTGGCAACAATCGCCTCGGCGAAGAGACCGTCATTGGTCACCGCATGTGGAACTGCGAAACGCGTTTCCGTTTGCGAATTGGCCCGGTCGACTACCAGCAGTATCAAAAGCTGATGCCCAGTGGAGATCAACTGGGTGAAGTCGCCCAGCTCACGCGAACCTATGTCGGCAATTCGCTCGACTTCGATATGCAGTTGGTGCTGAAGAAAACGGAGGTGCCTCCGTGCATTCTAGGTAGCGAAGAGTCGCCTTGCTTCCTGGGTTACAACATGTGGCTTCGTAACGACGAGTTTCAAGAGGACGTCGAAGACGCCGTGTTTCAGCACGCAGGCTACCCCGAGAAAAAGTCCGCCTAAGTCGCGACGAAACCTGGCCGAGAGGTTCTCGGCGCCAGCCTTGATGAACCAACCTGACAGACATTCAGAGATTCAGTGGAAAGGGATCGACCAGCCATGGCATCCGTGAACTTGAAATCGTTGGTAGGAAAGCTCAACGGAACCTGTCGACGCACGCTCGAAGGGGCGGCCGGTTTGTGCTTGTCGCGAACCAATTACAACGTCGAAGTCGAGCATTGGCTGACCAAGATCCTGGAAACCCCCAACACCGATCTCGACGCGATCTTGCGGAACTACGAGATCGACGCGAGCAAGCTGCTGGCCGAACTGACCCGGGCGATGGACAAGCTGAAGACGGGCAACGCTCGTCCGCCGGCGCTTAGTCAAACGGTCGTCGATCTGGCTCGCGATGCCTGGCTGATTGCCTCGGTCGATTACCTGGAGCCTTCCGTGCGGACAGGGCACCTCGTGATTGCCATGCTTTCCGATCGGATCACCGCCCAGTCGGTCTTGTCGAGTTGCCCCGAGCTGGAAAAGATCAGCCTGGAAGATTTGAAGCAGC
This sequence comes from Bremerella sp. JC817, assembly GCF_040718835.1. Taxonomy (NCBI): domain Bacteria; kingdom Pseudomonadati; phylum Planctomycetota; class Planctomycetia; order Pirellulales; family Pirellulaceae; genus Bremerella; species Bremerella sp. JC817. The sequence goes on from NZ_JBFEFG010000266.1 coordinate 13,483, forward strand.
ACCTGGCTCGGCTGACGGCCGAGACTTCCGAGGAAGAAGAATCGCAAGCCACCATTGCGACCACCTCTTCCAGCAGTGCTTCCGCTGGCGGACCAGCCAAGCCTACGAAAACACCAGGGCTCGATCAGTTCACAATCGACCTGACCGAGCGTGCCAAAAAGGGTGAGATCGATCCGGTTCTAGGTCGCGACGACGAGATTCGCCAGATCGTCGATATCTTGTGTCGACGTCGCCAGAACAATCCGATCCTCACCGGCGAAGCTGGCGTCGGTAAGACAGCCGTCGTCGAAGGTTTCGCGTTACGTGTCGCGGCGGGCGATGTGCCTGACGCGCTGAAGACCGTTTCAATTCGTTCGCTCGACCTGGCACTGCTGCAAGCGGGCGCTGGTGTGAAAGGGGAGTTCGAGAACCGTCTGAAGTCAGTCATCGAAGAAGTGAAGTCTTCCCCCAAGCCGATCATTCTGTTCATCGACGAAGCCCACACGATGATCGGTGCTGGTGGTCAAGCGGGGCAAGGGGACGCCGCCAACCTTTTGAAGCCGGCACTCGCGCGGGGCGAGCTGCGCACGATCGCGGCGACGACCTGGGCGGAATACAAAAAGTACTTTGAACGCGATGCCGCTTTGGCGCGTCGTTTTCAAGTGGTGAAGGTCGAAGAACCGAGCGAAGACAAATGCATCGGCATGATGCGTGGGCTGGTGGCCACGCTCGAACATCATCACAACGTTCGCATTTTGAACGAAGCGGTCGAATCGGCCGTGAAGCTTTCCAGCCGTTATATCAGTGGTCGGCAGCTTCCCGACAAAGCAGTCAGCTTGTTGGACACAGCATGTGCTCGGATCGGATTGAGTCAGCATTCGACGCCTCCGCAGGTCGAGCATCTGACGCGACAGATCGATCGCATTGATACCGAAGCTGAGATTCTGCGCCGCGAAATGGCTGCCGGTGCCGAAGGACATGAAGAGAAGATCGCCGAACTCGAAGAAAGCAAAACCAAGGCCGAGGCCGACCTGGCCACGCTGACCACTCGGTGGGAAGAAGAGAAAACACTGGTCAATCAGATTCGCGAACTGCAAGACGAACTCGCCGAAGACGATGCGAAACGTCATAAGCCGGTTATCGAAGGTGAGCCCAAGCCAGAGTTATTACCTGATGCCAAGCGGAAAGAGATTCGTACGGAAGTCAAAAAGCAGCAAGCCGAGCTGCTGAAGATTCAAGGCGAATCCCCCTTGGTTCATATCTGCTGCGACACCAATGCCGTGGCGGAAACGGTCGGGGCGTGGACTGGGATTCCGGTCGGACGCATGGTCGCCAACGAGATTGCCACGGTCCTCAAGCTGCAAGACTTGATGGAAGAAAGCGTCGTAGGGCAGTCGCATGCGATGGTGCAGATTGCGGAGAGCATCAAGACTTCGCGAGCGAACCTGGAAGATCCGAGTCGTCCGATCGGTATCTTCCTGCTGGCAGGCACCAGCGGTGTCGGCAAGACGGAAACCGCGTTAACGCTGGCCAATCTGTTGTATGGTGGCGAGCAGAATATGACGACGATCAACATGTCGGAGTTCAAGGAAGAGCACAAGGTATCGCTGCTGATGGGTTCGCCTCCGGGCTACGTCGGTTACGGCGAAGGGGGCGTGCTGACCGAAGCCGTGCGTCGCAAGCCCTACAGCGTGGTCCTGCTCGATGAAATGGAGAAGGCTCACCCTGGCGTACAAGACATCTTTTACCAGGTGTTCGACAAGGGGCACATGAAGGATGGCGAGGGCCGCGACATCGACTTCAAGAATACGGTCATCATCATGACGTCGAACGCCGGGACCGACTTGATCATGAGCCTTTGCCGCGATCCGGATACGCGGCCAGAGCCGGAAGCACTGGGCGAAGCTTTACACGGCGAACTGCTGAAGACCTTCAAGCCTGCCTTTCTGGGCCGGGTCTCGGTCATTCCATACTTCCCACTCGACGACGACGTGATGAAGAAGATCATTCGCCTGAAGCTGAAGAAGGTCGGCCGCCGCGTGATTGATCACTATCGAGCAACCTTCGAATACACCGACAAGCTGGTCGACGCGATCGCGGCCCGGTGTACCGAAGTCGATACCGGGGCTCGCAACGTCGACAAGATTCTGACCAAGACCTTGCTGCCCGAGATGTCGAGCGAGTTCCTGGCCCGGATGGCGGAAGGCGAAGAGATTCGATCGGTCGAGATTGATGTCGATGCCGATGGCAACTTCGCCTACACCATCGCCTAGCGAGGGCCCTTTAGTGATCGATGCCAGTTAGGCAGCCTTCCTGGACTACGCAAATTGTGACGATTATTCCAACGGCAGCAGCACGCTGCCGTTTTTTTGTGTCGCAATCGAACTGATTGTCTGGCGAAGGGAAGGGGAGCCGGGAGTGTCGTGTTTATAGTGAAACGACAGCATCCGCCGCTGCCGGAAAGCCTGGCGATAGGAAACTGTTTGCCGGTTGGGTTGGTTTTCCGGATAATTCTGGCTGGGTACTCTCGTTGAAACGTCATCTGTTGGGGTTGGTTCATCCCGCGAACCATGGAATCTTCGTTGCATCATCAGAACGCACCGCGCACGACGGAGGAAGCCCGGCAAAGAATCGAGTCGCTGCTCGATGAGGTTGCCGAACTTTCCGACATGCCTCTTGCGCCGGACGAGTTCTATGGGCAACTGCTCGATCGATTGACGTTCGCGACAACCGCCCTTGGTGCAGCTATCTGGACGAAAGGCCCTGGCGGGCACCTGATCCTTGCGCACCAGTCCGATCTCGCCCAGGTCTATCCGGTCGGTCAGGCCGCCCATGCGATGAGTGACGATGAAGCCTACCTCTACCAGGTCTTCACCGGAACCGAAGCCAAGACCCTCGCCGGCAGCCAGCAGGCAACCTCCGCCTATGAAATGATCGCCTTGCCTTTGAAGGTTGTCGGCGAAAGCTGGGGCGTGCTGGTGCTGTATCAGAAAGGGCCATTGGCTCGTTCGGTGCAGCAGACCTATCAACGCATCGTACAAGCTTTCGGCGAAGTCGCTCAGCACTTTCAACAGCAGACACTGCTACGTGACTTCCGTCAGCATCAATCCGATTGGAAGCGACAGCTCGATTTCGCCGGCCTTGTGCATACCGACCTGGCGTACGACAAAACCGCCTATCGAATTGCCAACGAAGCTCGCAATTGTCTCGATGCCGATCGCGTGGCGGTGTTATCGCTGCGTGGCGGTCGCTGCCGGCTCGATGCGATCTCCGGCGTCGATAAGGCACATGGTCGCTCGAACACCGTGCAAACGTTGCAGCGGTTGGCGACCGAGGTCGTTCGCGCCAAGCAGCCATTGCTCTACACCGGCGAAACCGAATCGCTTCCTCCTCAGGTCGAAGCGGCGCTGGCCGACTACCTGGAAGAGTCTCCCTCGAAGATCATCGCGGTGATTCCCTTGGAAGAACCTGCCGCGATTGAAGCCGACGACGACGCCGCGAAGCGAAAGTCATCGTCGCCGATCGGAGCGTTGGTGCTGGAAAGTATCGAGCATCTCGACGGGGCCGAACTCCTTCGCCGGGCTGAACCGATGGTGCGGCATGCGGCGTCCGCGCTGGCCAATGCTCTAGCCTATCGCCAGGTTCCGTTTGCGTCCGTGCTCCGTCCGCTGGGCAAAGGATTGGCGGCGGTTGGCTGGTATCGGCTGCCCACGACGTTGAAAGTCTTGGTGCCGGTGGTCTGCCTGGTCGTGGCACTGTTTTTGATTCCGACCGATTTCTCGATCGAAGTGCATGGGCAACTAGTCCCGAAGCTACAGCGAAACATCTTCGCCCCGTCCGACGGCTATGTCGAAGAGATCTTCGTGGAACATGGTCAGGAAGTCGCCCCTGACGAGCCACTCATCCAGCTTCGATCGAATGAATTTCAATTGCAACGTGCCGAGATTGTCGGCCAACTGCAAACCGCCCAAGCGGAACTCGACGCCATCATCGTCAAACGTTCGCAAGGGATGCGGCGTGATCCTCGTTCCGAAACTCGCTCGACCGATACGCTCGAGAACCTTTCGGCCGATCAACTGAAGCTGACCACGCAGATCGAAAGCCTGACCAAGCGGCGCGATCTGCTGCAGAAGCGTGAAGACGAACTGAAGTTGCTCAGTCCGATCCAAGGGCAGGTTCTCGACTGGGAACTGGAAGAAGTCCTCGCGGCCCGGCCAGTAAGTCGAGGCGAACTGCTGATGAAGGTTGCCGATGTGCAAGGACCTTGGCTCTTGGAGTTGGAACTGCCTGACAAGCGGACCTATCACGTGGTCACTGCGCAGCAGCAATCGAGCGAGCCGCTGGAAGTTCGATTCCAGTTGGTGAACGAGCCCGGGGAAACCTACCAGGGACTTCTCACCGATACGGCGGCGATCGTCGATCTGGATGAAAACGCCGAGCAGCCGTTCGTGCCGCTGCTGGCCGACTTCGATAAATCGCAGATCCCTCACCTGCGTCACGGACTGAGTGTGGTCGGTCGAATTGATTGTGGTCAACGCTCGATCGCCTACGTCTGGTCCTATCAACTGGTGGAATCGATCCGCCGCTTCCTGTTCTGGTAACTGTTCCCGCGTACGACGAAACGAGAACGCGTCATGCCTTGGATTGTCTCCCATTCGCTTCGCACTTTAGGTCTTCTTTGCACGCTGATCCCACTGGTCAACGCGCAAGCGGCAGAGATCGAAGTCGCGGCCACGCTGCTTAAGATCATCGAATCGGTCGAGATCCCTGCGCAGCAGTCAGGCGTCTTGAAGTCGGTCACCGCTCAGGAAGGTTCGATCGTCGATCGCGGCCAGGTGATCGCCAAGATCGACGACGACGAGAAGCGGATGGAAGTCGAGAAGGCACGCGTTGATTTCGATATCGCGAAACGCGAATCCGAGAACGACGTCAACATCCGTTTCGCCCGTAAGAGCCTGGAAGTCGCATCGGCGGAGCTTTCACGTTCGGAAGAAGCACTCGCGATCGCGGAAAAAAGCGTTTCGCAAACCGAGATGGATCGCTTGCGGCTGGTGGTCGAGAAGAGTCGACTGGAGATTGAACAGTCGGAAGAGAAGATCGCCATCGCCAAGCTGACCGCGCAGCTGCGTGATGCTGAAATGCGAATCGTGCAGACTCAGCTGGAAAAGCACGCAATTGTCTCACCGATCGAGGGCATGGTGGTTGCCGTGTTTCGCCGCGAGGGAGAATGGGTGCAGACCAGTGACTCGGTTGTGAAGGTCGTGCGGATCGATCGATTGCGGGCCGAGGGTTTTATTCGCAACGAAGAGGCGATGATCGATCTGATCGGAACTCCGGCGACGGTGCGTGTCGAGATCCCGAATCAAGAGCCAATCGAAGTCACCGGGAAGGTCACCTTCGTCGATCCCGAAGTCGACCCGGTCAATGGTCAGGTACGCGTGTGGGTCGATCTCGACAACAAAGATCTGAAGCTCCGTCCAGGCCTGCGGGCCTCGATGACGATTCAATCGAAGTCTTAAACCGCGAGGTGCATAACGCGTGTCGACCGCCGTCGCATCCGAGTTCTCGCTTCGCCAGGGAGTCCGCATCCGGCCCGACCTGGTCTTTGCGCGACGCCTTGAAGCAGACGGCGAAACCTGGATTGTGAAAGATCCGGTCACGCTGCGTTACTTTCATTTCGGTTCGGCCGAAGTGTTTGTTATGCGACACTTGGATGGACATTCGACTCCTGCGGAGATCCAATCGCTCTACGAAGAACAGTTCGCTCCACGTCGGATCTCGACGCAAGAGATCGTGGGGTTCTGCCATAGTCTGCATCAACGTGGCCTGTTGATCGCCTCTGCAGAGAACCAGGCAGATACCTTGCTGCAGCGTAAGAAGAAGCAGGCCTGGTTCGAGCTGGCTTCGCTGCCGCTGCAAGTCCTTTCCATTCGCTTGCCGGGCATCGATCCCGAGTCTTGGCTAAAGGCCACGAGCGGAGCCGTGAGCTGGCTGTTTCACAAGACGACCGTAACGATCGTCTTGATGTTCGCAAGTCTGGCACTGCTGCTAGGGCTGTTGAACTGGGAGGCGGTGACGGCGAAGCTTCCTAGCGAGTCGGCTTTCTTTCGGGGCGAGAATCTGGTGCTGTTGCTGGTCACCTTTGCCTTGGTGAAAGTGCTGCACGAACTGGGGCATGCCTATTGTTGCAAAGCGATGGGGGGCGAATGCCATCAGATCGGTGTGCTGCTGATGGTTTTCACGCCGGCGATGTACTGCGATGTCTCCGACGCGTGGCTCTTTCCGCGGCGCTGGCCACGCATCATGGTCTCGGCCGCAGGGATGTATGTGGAAGTCATTCTTGCGACGATGGCTTTTACGCTGTGGTACTTTGCCAACCCTGGGCCGATCCGCGATTGGCTGTTGAATATCGTGTTCGTGTGCGGCGTGAGCACGGTCGTCGTGAACGCGAACCCGCTGCTGCGCTACGATGGCTACTACATTCTTTCTGACTGGTGGAATCTGCCGAACCTCGGTAGCCGGGCCAGCGAAGCGTTGTGGACGCCGGTTCGCAATTGGTTCTTTCGGCACCCGGTGGTGGCTCCGCCAGAGCCTCAAGCAGGCTTGCTGCGGACGTACGCGATCTTGGCGATCGTGTATCGAACGCTGGTCTTTGGTTTCATTCTGTGGTTTCTATACCAGGCCTGTCGGCAGAACGACCTTTTGTCGCTGTGGTACGTGGTGGTAGGCTTGTTCGCCGTCGGGCTTTTGCTGAAGCCGACGATGCGGTTGGGGCAATGGATCGGACGTCCGAAGGGAAGGGGAGATGCGATGAATCGAGCACGTGTCATCGGTGCGACGGTGGTGCTGATGCTGATCGTGGCTGGCTTGGGAATGATTCCGATTCCGTCGCGGGTACATGTTCCGGCAATCGCCGAGATCGATTCCGATCACCGCGTTTACGCCCAGGTCGATGGCCGCGTGGTCGAAGCCGTTGCCCCGCAGTCGCACGTTCAGCAAGGCGACGTACTGGCCGTGCTGGTGAATGAAGATCTGGCCGATCAGCAGCTTGTCGTGGAAGGAGAGATCGAACTCCAGCGACAACATTTAGAGAGCCTCAAGCTTCGCTCGAACAATAGTCCCGAGGCTGCCGCTCAGATTCCAACAGCCGAAGCGGCACTCAACGATCTGCAGAAACGCCGCGAAGTGATCCTGCGCGAGCAAGGCAATCTTTCCGTGAAAGCCCCAGTCGACGGCGTGGTGATCGCACCTCCGTACAAGATCGAACGAGGGAGTTCCGATCGCTTTCTTTCGCACTGGACCGGCAGTCCGCTCGACCCGGCGAATCGTGGTTGCCTGCTCGAACGAGGCGAGCTGCTCTGCTTGATCGGTGATGCCGAAGCGGTTCAAGCTCGGCTGTTGATACATCAGGATCAGATCGAATTGATTCGCGAAGGCGATCCTGTTTCGATCTTGTTCGATGGAACTTCAACCCACAGTCTCAGCGGAAAGCTAAGCGAGATCTCGACCGATCAATCGACCGAGGTGCCACGCAATTTAAGCTCGCAAGAGTCGCTTGGGGTTCGTCGTCGTGATGATGGTTCGTTGGCGCTGGAACGTGGAGCTTTCTCGGCGACAGTCACGCTGGACGAACACGCCGGGCAGAAAGTCTTGCCAGGAACGACCGGCAATGCGGTGATTGTGGGCCGGCCACAAACGGTTTGGCAGATCGTGGCCCGGTTCTTCCAGTTGAACTTCCGCTTCTTCTCTTAAGGGAAGGCGGCGCCGATGCCGGAATAGGCGGCTCCGGTATAGATCACACCTTTCCAGGTGAATGGCGTGGTATGAACGTCGTGCGGATTGCAGTCACCAGGGCGGTAATGCCCCAACGTGTAGATGCGTTCGCACGGATGGTAGGCACCCATCTTGTACGGCAACGTCAGCGTATTGGCAAAGAAGTGCGCGGTCGAGTAGACCGGCTGCAGATGCATGTGCTGATTGCCGTATCGCTCCAGGTTGACTTCTTCAAAGTAGAGCGGGCGATGATACAGCCCTGGGGCTTCCCACATCGCAACCATCGGATACCAGTCGTGGTGATAGCCGTAAGGGAAGTCTTCCGTTGGCTCTTCGGAAAAGATCTTGGCCGCGATGTTGGTTGGCGGCGTGACTTCCTTACCGTCGATGTCGTAGTCGTAGGTCCGACCGATTCCGAAGTCTTGAGCTGGCTTGCCATCGTAAAGGATCTCGCGATCTTCAGGCGTCAGACTTTTGAAGAAGCTTTCAGGCTTGTTCGATAGTCGTCCGCGATCATTGGCAATCGCTTGAAGCGACGCTGGCAGCGGAGGCGAGATGTTCTCAGGCGTGGCACCGGCGGCGGTGGCCGGCTTCGGCATGGCCTGAATCGTGATCTGAGCCGGAGGGCTCGGAGGCGTCGACGCGGCTTCCGATGGTGGCTGAAGCAAGGTCAGCGCGGTTGGCTGAATCACCGGCTGCAGGCCGGAAGTTTCTTCGCCCGATGCCATCCGAATGTGGCCCGGTGTGGGCTGCGCGGCGGAGCGGGAAGGGGAGACAGGCTGAATCCGCAGGCGAGCTTGCCCGGCCGGTTCGGCTGCCAGGACCGAGTTCAGCAGACACACCGTCGCCAGCAAGACCAGGCAGGCCCGGCCGAGGGTGTGGAATCCAAGTTTTTGAATCTGCAGAACACTCGGCATTGCGAGGAATCCTCTTCCAGACGCGGCACGCGAAGAAGCCCCTTTCCGGGCATCGTCTCGTTTCCAAGCAGAAACGGGGTTATTGGTTCTTTCGACCCGGCATGACCCTCCCCCATACAATTATGGGGAGAAAAGATAGGGACTACCTATTTTGCCCAGATTGTTGTTTAATGGGTGTGTTGAAGGTCCATCGGGCGGGTGGTGTCTTAGGGGGCAGCGAACACCACAAATGCTGAAAACAGAAGGATTAAGGCGTCTTCCCTAAATTCCCAGGAACTTCGTTGACACAGTCTCAGAGCGTGACTTGAATGAAATTCTACGGGGAATTCGTTAGTTTGGGGAATTTGGCGCAAATTGAGTGATTTGCGGCACACGGGCGCGCTGCATTCTTCTGTTCTTTTCCCTCCCGCGGATTTCACTCCTCTCCTTTCCGCCTGTCGAGCTGCGACGAATGAAAAAGAAGAGTTTCTGGAAGCGAATCTTCGGAGAAGCTGCCCAGGACAAACGACCTCAGCAAGCCTTCCAGGACCAATTCGATACGAAGCTCCGCTTCCGCGAATTGGAACCTCGCGTGGTGCTGGCTGCGGCTACGCTCGATATGGCGGGCAATCTGAACGTCACAATCGATGACGGCGACATGGTGACGATCGGCCGCGACGGGTCTGGCAACCTCACCATCTCAGGGATTAACTCGCTCAACATCAACGGCGTGGTCACCGCGCCATCGGCTGGCGACACCACGACGTTCGCTTTAACCTCCTTCCAATCGGTTTCGTTTGACGCAGGCCTCGATGCGGCCAGCCTCTCGCAATTGATCTTCGCAGACAGTCTGGGCGATCTGAGCAACTCGTTCTCGACCGGGGATGTTTCGGTGAGCGGGATCGATCAGGTCGATCTGGGCAAGAGCATGGACCCGGTGACGATCGGCGGCGACCTGTTGCTGTCGAACGCCGGCAACATGGACAACAGCACCATCGGGCTCGGCGGCAGTACCGTGCTCGAAGGTAACAACCTGGTGCTGGACGAAATCACCGGCGATTTGGACGTCGACTTGAACGACGCCCCCCACGACTTCAGCACCATCATCGGCACCGGTTCGGACGTCGCCTATCAAGATGCCAACGACATCGATGTCGGCGGTCTTACCGTCGACTCGTTAGAGCTTTCCGCAGGTGGATCGATTCAACAATTGGTCGGTGGCATCGCTGTTGCTGGCGATACTAAGCTGACCGCCGGCACCGATATCACGCTCGACCAGGCAGGCAACAACTGGACCGGCAAGGTTGAAGCCGAGGGGCAGAATGTCACGCTCGTCTCGCATACCGGATCGATCGTCTTGGGCGAAGTGACCGCTTCGCAGTTGGAAGTCACGGCCAACGGTTCGATTTCCCAGGTCAACACGGGCGAAGCGATCTCGGTCAGCGGGGCGACCAAGCTGACGTTGACCGGGGCTGGTGATATCGATCTGCGCTACGGTACGAATCAGTTCACCGGCGGTATGATCGTCGATGGATCGGCGTTGCTAGACAGCTTTTACCTGCGTGACGATAACGCCACGGCTGCCATTCCTGGCTCGACGGTCCCCGGCGAATTTGAAGCCCGCCTTGCTTCGGGTGGAATGACGAACGTTTCGCTGCTCTTTGAGAACGCTCCGTCGTTGGATCTGCCGGAGATCAAACTGGCGGGCAATTTGAACGTCAGCATTGGTGGCGATCTGACGCAGTCGGGCAAGCTTGATATTGACGGCACGACCAGCATTCGCGTCGCCGATACCGGCAACGTAACGCTGCTCGATGGCAACAACGAATTCACCGGCGCGATCTCGGTCCAAGGGCTCACCGGCAGCGATCGAGCCGGCACCGTTCAAATCTTGGGTGGTGTGGGCGATCTGACCCTCGGCAAGATTTACGCCAGTCAGTTGAACGTGACCTCTGCCGCCAAGATCGAGCAGACGACCGATGGGATCGATGTCTCGAACTCTAGCGTGTTTCAAGCGGGAACGAATCAAGACATCGTGCTCGATGGCCCGAACGTGTTCGGCGATGCGGTCTCGGCCCATGCCGGCGTCGACCCGGCTGGTATCGTCGAGATCAATGTCGCGAGCGGCGATCTGACGCTGGGTGCGATCAATGCGATGCAGTTGGATGTGACCGGCGCCGCGGCGATCGATCAGACGAGTGATGGGATTACGGTCTCCGGGGCAGCAACCCTGACGACGACCGGTTCGATCACGCTCGATCAGTTCAGCAATAACTTCCAGAATCAAGTGAACCTGACGGGGACCACCGTAACGCTGTTCAACGGCGGCGCGATCACGCTGGGCAATGTTTCCGCCAGCGATCTAGAGGTCGAAGCCCAGACCGGCGACATTGCTCAGGCCCCTGGGACGTCGCTCTTGGTCACGGGGACCACTCAGGTCGCCGTCGCCGACACCTTCAATCTGCTGCTGAACGAAGCTGGAAACGACTTTGGCGGGGCGGTCTCGGTCGAAAGTGCCGGAACGCCAGGCACCGTTTCGATTCGTGATGCGAACGCTTTGCTGCTGGGCGCGATCGAAGCCGACATCTTCAGTGCCCTGGCCGGAACCAGCATCTCGCAGCAGGCAGGCACGGCGATTCAAGCCGATACTTCCGTCACGCTCGAGGCAACGACCAGCGGCATTACGCTGGGCGAGATCACGACCGGAACGTTGATCGCAACGACGAATGCCGGCAATATCGACGCCTCGGCCACGGCACCCGTCACCGCCACTACGCTGGTCCAACTGAATACCACTTCCGGCACGATCTCGCTAGGCAATCTGCAAACGCTTGATCTCGTGATCAACTCCGGTAGTGGAGGAGGCGGCATCAGCCAGATCGCTGCGACGACGCTCGATGTGAACGGGACGACAGTCATCACGATCGGTGGAAATTTGCCGGTCACGCTGTTCAACGATGGCAACGACTTCACCGGTGCCGTTTCGATCCTCGGCAACGGCGTGGCGGATATCGCTGGGACGGTGATGCTGAAGGATGACAACGCGATCGTTCTCGGCGATGTCGAAGCAGGGATCCTAATCGCGGAAGCGACCGGCAACATCGGACAGGCTTCAGGCACAAGCTTGCAGGTCAACGACACGATCTCGCTGACGACCGATGCGGCGATTGAACTGGGCAATGTTACTACCAATACCTTGAAGTTGACGGCGACCGGCGGGGTGACCCAGGCCGCCATGACTTCGATCGATATCTCCGGAATCACCTCGGTTGTCGTGGGGGCCGGTGCCCAAGTTGATCTTTCCGCGACGAATAACAAACTGGCGGAAATTAGTGTCGCAGGGAGTGGCGGAACGGCGGCTGGTCAGGTCGATATCGTCGATAGCGATGGCGACCTGCAACTGAATCAAATGGTGGTCGACAAGTTGACCGTTTCGACGGTTGGCAGTCTTTCGCAGATGGCGGCGACCTCGATCGATGCCACGGCGACGGTCGATAGCTTTGTCGATCTGACCGCAGGCGGAACGATCTCGCTGCGAGGCATCACCACGCCGATGTTGTCACTCGATGGCGGCGGCAGCGTGACCCAGGCCTCGGGCGAACTGGTTGTCAGTGGCATGACTACCGTGGTGGTCGCGACGGGCGCGAATGTTGATCTGTCAGCCGCGGCGAACGAGTTCGGTTCGATCGGTGTTGAAGGGACCGGTAGCACGGCCGCTGGACAAGTCGACATCGTCGATAGCACCGGCGATTTGCAACTTAAAGACTTCATTGTCGACAAACTGACGGTTAGCACGACCGGCAATCTTGATCAGGCCGACATGAGCTCGATCGACGCGACGGCTTCCCTGGGCAGCTTTGTCGATCTGACGGCCGGGGGCACGATTTCGCTGCGTGGGATCACGACCGAAATGCTCTCGCTGACCGCAGGCGGTACGATCAGTCAGGCCTCCGGCGAACTGATCGTCGCCGGGATGACAACCGTTGAAGTCGCCACCGGCGCGAATGTCGATCTTTCCGCTGGAACAAATGAATTCGGTTCGATCGGTGTGACTGGTGCCGGCGGGACGGCTGCAGGGACCGTCACGATCGTTGATAGCAGTGGCGATCTGGAACTGAAAGATTTCCTCGTCGATAAGCTGACCGCTTCCACGGCTGGCAACCTGACCCAGATGGCCGCGACGTCGGTCGATGCCACGGCGACGGTGGATAGCTTGGTTGATCTGACCGCAAGCGGAACGATTTCGCTGCGAGGCATCACGTCGGCTGCTCTGGCGTTAACGGCAGGTGGCGACATCACCCAGGCCTCCGATCAATTGATTATCACCGGTGCGACGACTGTAGAAATCGCCACCGGGCAGAACGTCGATCTTTCGGTTGGCTCGAACGAGTTCGGTTCCATCGGAGTGACCGGTGCTGGTGGGACGGCTGCTGGCGAAGTTAAAGTCACCGACAGTAGCGGCGACCTGGAGTTGCTCGATTTTGTCGTCGACAAATTAACGGTCGAGACGCCTGGGGCTCTGTCGCAAGCTGATCTCACGTCGATCGATGCGACCGCGTCGGCTGGAAGTCAGGTCGATCTGACCGCCGGACAGACCATCACCCTGCGTGGTTTGGAAACGGTCACGCTTTCACTCACCGCCGGCAACGATATTTCCCAGGCATCCGATGAACTGAAAGTTCTAGGCACGACGACCGTGCTGGTCGCGACCGGGGCGAACGTCGATCTGTCTTCCGCGACGAACGCGCTGGGAACGATCGGTGTCGAAGGATTCGGCGGAACGGCTGCGGGCGAAGTGACGATTGTCGACAGCGACGCCGGCCTGGTGCTGACCGATTTCATCGTCGACAAACTAACCGCATCTGTGACGGACAGCGGCGGTGCTCTTTCGCAAATGGCCGGCAGCTCGATCGATGCAACGCAATCGGTCGACAGCTTTGTGGAGCTGAACGCGGACGGCACGATCACCCTCGAAGCGATCACGACGCCAACCTTGACGCTGCGTGCGAACGACACGATAAGTCAAAGCGGCGGTCAATTGGAAGTCACCGGCATCGCGACGATCGAAGTGGCCGACGGCGTTACGGTGCTGCTCGACAAGACGACGAACAACTTCGGTTTGGTCTCGATCAACAGTGGGCTGGTCGATCGCGCTGGCGTGGTCGACATTGTCGATGGGATCGATGCGATCGAGCTCCTCGATATTCGTGCCGCCGATTTCTCGGTGACCGCCAACGGCGACATCACTCAGGCCGGCGGAACGGCCCTCGATATCTCGACGCAAACAACACTGGCCTTGACCACGAAGGCCACCATCGAACTGCTGAACGTTGGCAACGATATGTCAGCCAATGTGATTCTCGACCTGGGTGGCAGCGACAACCTGCTCTTCAACTTCGAGATCCGCAACGAAAACGTCGATGTGATCGATACACCGGGCGGTGACTTTGATCTGGTCGCGAAGGCCGGTACGATCGGCGACCTGACGTTGGAACTGGTCAACGCGAAGAGTCTGACTCTTTCTGAGATCGACATTACGAATGATCTGCGAGTAGAAATTGCCGGCGACCTCGATCAGGACGGCGAGATCTCCGTTGCGAACGACGCGACCTTCGATGCGGGTTCGATAACGTTCGCGACGGTGAACAATCTGACGGTGGTCGGTCAGGCCAACTTCGATGTCGACAACGGCGACTTGCGAGTCGGTGTTTTGCCAACTACGAGCGATTCGTTCTTGCGGGGGCTCGATGCTCCGACGATCGTTAGCTTCGGATCGCTTCAGTTCCAGGCCGATGGCATGCACGTCACGATCTCGGAAGATGACGCGAATGGTATCTTGCTGGTCGGCGACAGTGTCGCGAAATCGCTGGTGCTGACGGCGAACAATACGATCGAGAACCAAGCAGGTTCTTCGTTATCGGTGGCTGACCTCACCTCGTTGAAGACCGCGGCCGAGGTGTCGCTGCAAGGGGACGTCGACCTTCGGATCCTCTATGCCGAAGCCCAGAAGATCACGATTGACGAACAAGCCGACACCAATGGCTTGGCGATCATCGATGGAACCCGAACGACCGCTGGCGGATCGATCCATGTGCGGACCGACGGCAGCATCGTGCAGGTCAACGACTTCCGCATTGGCAACCCTGGGGCCTCGAACATCATCGCCCACGAAGGTCTCTTCATCTCGGAAGGGGGCGCGGTTCTGCTGACGTCGTTGGACGTCGATTGGCTGGCTGCTTCCGCCGAGGGAACCCCGCTGAATGTCACGCCAGGTTCGTCGCTTGACTTCGCTGCCGCAGGGATCAACGTTTCCGATGGCTTCAATGGTTCGCTGACGACCGATGCGATCGATCCGCTGCTGCCAGACGAGAACAGCGATACCTACGCGGCGGGCGGCTTGGCCGACAAGTTTGCCGATGGCGTGGGCGAAGATTACTCGCTGGTGCTGGTGAACCGTGGCGATCTGGTGATCCGCCGCGTCGATGGAGCGTTCGATGATCCGGTTTCAGTAAATGGACTGGTAACCGCCGGTAGCGATGCCGGTCACGTCTTCCTGCGGACGATTGATGGTGGTGCGTTGACGTTCGGTGCCGCTGGTTCCGATCCGGTGATTGTTGACCTGGCGAACTCCGGCATCATCACGGCGTTGGCGGAAGGCAGCCTGCAGATCACGGCTGGCTTCGAGCTGCATTCGAGCCAGACCAACCTGGTCGATCCGATGCTGCAGGACTTGTTCGCGATCGTCGCGCAGATTCAGCAGTACAACGATATCCTGCTGCCTAATCCAGCCGACCAACTGTTCGAGATCATCGACGGTTCGCCGAACGAAGGTCCGATTTACGTCCGCATCCCAGGGACGACCACCACGTACTTGTTGTCGACGGCGGTTGGCCTCGATGCGGAAGCGTTCTTTGTCATCTCGCAGCTTGGGGCCTCCGGCGAGCTTGACTTCCGAATCGTTGTCGACTGGGGAGATGGCACGGCTCTCGATATTCGTTCATTCGACACGGCGATCGATTCCAATACAGCCATCGAGCATGCTTACGCCTGGGAGTTCGCGACCAGTTCGGCTTCGGTAACGGTGACCGTTCGGGCCTACAACAGTCCGCAGATCAATCTGTACGAGAACGTCGGCACGCCGAATGAGCAGAACTTGAACTTCGTGCAAGACAAGTTCCAGTTCTTCTTTAACACGATCCCGTTCAGTAACTATCAACCGGTCGACTTCGTCCCGCCGAATGCCCCGCTGGTCGAGCCATCGCCGATCATCGAAGCGGAAGTGGTGCCTTACTCGTCGCTGCCAAAGATCAATGACGATGCCCGCGCGGCAACCCAGATCGATGGTGTCACCGTGGTGGAAGTCGACCCCCGCAACTTCGAGGAAGTCGGCGAGGAAATCGAGCTCGGCAGCGAGTACATGACGCTCGACGCCGTGAAGGCGTTGATCCTCAATGGCGATCAGTTTCCGCCGGGGCTGTATCGAATTTCGATCTTGTATCCAGGCGTCGAAGAACCGCAGATCCATTACTTCTGGAAAGAAGATCGCCCGGTCCCGTTCGACCTGTTCAGCCAAAACGATTCGCCCGCCGCGGCAACCGAAGCCGAACTGGCGGTCGCTTCCACAGCCAACTCGCTTTCGGCCGAAGATGTCTGGGCACGCGAGTATGAGGAGTGGTTCCCCGATGCCGACCCGGTCGCCTCATCCGAGTCCGCCACGGAAGAGCAGTTGCCAAGCGAAGACGATATCTTGATGCAGCGTGTCGCCGCGGTCGATCTGCAAGAGATCGATCGACTTACGCAGCAGTTGCGGGCCAAACGAATGGTCGCGCGAGACTGTCTCGGCGGAGCCATGATTGGCGGAGCTGCCTTAATGGCGGCGGTCGCCTCTCAGCGACAGGAAGATGAGAAAAACCGGTCGGATTCCGGTAATAGCGAAAACCCGGATCCACCAGAGGATCTGGGGGTAGGGAATCTGGCCCGACTGCGTCGTCGCGCCCGTCAATGGCTAGATTAAAGGTCTATAATTCGATGCCGTCGCCGCCCCCGATTCCTTGGGGTGAGGAAGGTGGCGCGTTAAGATCGAACTTTCTGTGAGATCCTGCACATTCGTTGAGATGCGAAGCAAAACGGATCGAGAAACGGGCCGCAAGTTGCTCCGGGAAGCAAGGGCACTCGGCGAGCGAATCGAATTGGGGGAAACAGCTTCATGTCGACTTTCAAGTGCCCGAATTGTCACGCGGAATTGCCCGACTTCCAGCATTCCGCCGGCTTCTGCCCCTATTGCGATGCCAAGTGGGCAGGTCACACCTCCGAGACCGTTCCGTCCGGATTGGATCTCTCACCTTCTGAAGATGCAGACAACGCTGACGATGCGCTGGAACTTTCGCCTGAAGATCTGAACGCGCAGACGCTGGAACTCGACGAAGATGGTCAACCTTCCCCCAATCAGACCATCGACCTGCCTGGTGCTTCCCGCGTCGGAGACGAGTTCATCCAGCCGCCTGGCGAAGACATCGGCCACACGATCGAGTTTAGCAGCGAAGATACCTCTGGCACGATTTCGCTCGACAGCGTGGAAGGAGAAGGGGACGGATTTCAGACGCTCGATCTCGGCAAACCGGAAGCTGGTGACATTCACTCGCAGCCGACCATGGACGTGCCGCCGGCTGGTAGCGAAGGAATGCAGACGCTTGATCTGGAAGGTGACCCCAACGCTGGAAGAGATGCGAGCCACACGCTCGCCTTCAGCGTGAGTGGAGACGACATCCAGCAGACTGTCGATATTGGCGACCCCAATCATCCTGTCTCGGATGACGACCTGAATGTTACCTTCGGTTCGGAACCTCTCTCACCGAGTGACGTGAAACGCTACTGGGCTGCAGGCGATGGTTCGCCGATGCAGACGATGCGGACCGCAACAGTCAGCAAAGCGAAAGAGCTGGGCGTTGATCTGCGACGCCGTATTCTGTCGGATCAAGAAGAAGGTTCCGACTACGCCATCATCAACCAGCTTGGCAAAGGCGGAATGGGCGTGGTCTATGCCGCCAAGCAGAAATCGCTGCGGCGACGCGTGGCGGTTAAAACGCTGAAACGGGACATCGGCCAGCGTGAAGACGATCGGGCCAAGTTCCTCAGTGAAGCGGTGATCACCGGGATTCTCGATCACCCGAACATTGTTCCGATCCACGAACTGGGGCAGACCGAAGATGGCACGCTCTTCTATTCGATGAAGTGCGTCACCGGTACTGAGTGGCACAAGGCGATCCGCAACAAGTCGGAAGCCGAGAACCTCGATATCTTCCTGAAGGTGGCCGACGCGATGGCGTTTGCCCACTCGAAGAATGTGATTCACCGCGACTTGAAGCCAGAGAACGTCATGCTTGGCGAGTATGGCGAAGTGCTGGTGATGGACTGGGGCCTGGCGGTCGATCTGAACCGCAAAGAAGAGTTCACCATGGGGGGCACGCCTGCGTACATGGCCCCAGAAATGGCGAAAGGTCCGCTCGAACGCATCGGCAAGTGCAGCGATATCTATTTGCTGGGGGCGATGCTGTATGAAATCGTTACGGGCTTCCCACCGCATGCCGCGTCGACGATCACCGAGTGCCTTGTCGCGGCCGCTCAGAATGTGATCGTCCGTTCCGATTCAACGAGCCGCTTGAAGAACATTGCCTTGAAGGCGATGGCGACTTCGCCGAAGCTGCGTTTCAATTCGGTCGCCTTGCTGCAGGAAGAAGTTCGCAAGTATCAATCGACCGCGCAAAGTATCGAATTGGCGAACACTGCTCAGCACGAACTGGAAACGGCCAAAGAGGCCGAGAACTACGAGCTGTTCTCGCGGGCGATGTTCGGCTTCGAGGATGCCCTGAAGCTGTGGAGCGAGAACGACGTCGCCGATCGAGGTTTCCACGAAGCCCGTCAGGAATATGCTCTCTGCGCGCTGAAGAAGGGTGACTTCGACCTTGGGTTGCAACTTGTCAGTCCCGAGAATCCGGACGAAGAGCCGATCTACAACGATCTGGTCAAAGCCAAGGCCGACGCCGAACGGACCTCGCGCAACGCCAAGATGGCCCGCTTCGTTGCGGTGGGCTCGTTGCTGTTTGCCTTGGTGGGTGCGAGCATCGGTTTGCTGGTGATCAATGGCCTGCGACAACAGGCCTACGATGCGGCTCAAGTCGCCATCGCTGCCGAACAAAAGGCGAAAGACGAAGCCGAGAAAGCAACCCAGGCGAAAGAGGTGGCAACCCAAGAGAAAGAGAAGGCGACCCGAGAAAAGGAGAAGGCCGATAACCTGGCGGTGGCCCTCCAAGCAGAAAAAGACAATCTGGTGGTCGTCAATAATAATCTCGATTCAGCGAACAATCGGCTGAAGATGCTGAATCAGGATTTGCAAATGAAGACGGCGACCATTAGCGAGCAGAATATCGAGCTCGAAACTCAGCGTGATGCCATCGCAGTTCAACGCGACCGGTTGGAAGTTGCTTTGGTCGATGTCGCCCAGGAGCGTAATCGGGCTCGATTTGCCGGTATGTTTGCCTCGGTCGGATTGGCTCAATCGAAGGTCGAGTCCAACGACATCGCGGCTGCCTTATCGCTGCTCGAGAGTGTCGACGAAGAATATCGTGGCTGGGAATGGAAGCACCTCGCGTATCTGTGCCATCCTGACGTGCCGCACGTCGACTTCCAGGTTTCAGCGACGGCCGTGGCGATGTCGATCGACGGCAAGTGGACCGCGATCGGAACGGAAGAGGACGGCTTGTATCTTTACCCGACCAGCCACGCGACCGAGAAGGATGCGAAGGCCAATCATGTGGCGATGCCTGATTGCCGGATCACCTGTCTGCGGTTCTCGCCCGATGGAAGCCAGTTGTGGATCGGGACCGATCATCCGGCGAAGTATTTGCAAGTGCTGCCGCTGCAGGGCAACCTGACCACGGTCGAACTGGCGAAGCTTAACCAATACTCGACCATGCCAGCCGTCAGTGCGATTGAGTTCGTGCCAGGGGCATCTTCAGAGGTGATGGTCGCGGTGAGCGGACGCTGCTATCTGCTTGACTCGAAAACACTGACCGGCAAATCGCTGATCCACGCCGAGAACGTCTTCGATCTCGATGTTTCCCCTAGCGGCAACCAGTATGTCCACGCCCAGGAATTTCAAGGTGAGTATCGCGTCAAGCGCATGACCGTCGATGGCAGCACGCAAGATGTCGAAGAACTGCAGTTCAACGATCCTGTCTTGCACTGTGCTTACCTTTCGGAATCGTGCGTGGCGTTGGCTTTGGCCGACGGCAGTTTGAACCTGTGGACCGGACCGAAGCAGCAAGACACGCTCGCCTTTTCGCTCCCCGCTCAGGTTAATCAGTTCGCTTACGATGCTGAACGGAAATTGCTCTCGGCTTCGCTGGCGGATGGTTCGCTGAAACTATTTCAGTTCGATCCACAAAGCAATCGCTTGAAGGAGTTCAAGACGCTGCGGGGCCATCAGGCCGCCGTCTTCGCTTCCGCCTTCCATCCGACACAGCCAGAACTGGTTTCGGTCTCGGAAGACAAGACCGCTCGATTCTGGAACTACGACACTTACCAAGATCGATTGGACCTCGATCTGCAGAACAGCGTTCTGTGGGCCAGCTTCTCGCAAGATGGAAGCAAGTTCGTTACCGGCGATCGGGCCGGGCGTACCCAGGTCTGGGACACCACCGCAGGCACCGATCAACCGTTGCTCGATATGCACGTGAGCGACTGGACCAGTCAGAATATTGGCAAGAAGGCGATCTCGGCTCCGCTGGCCGATGGTAAGCATGTTGTCACGGCCGATCCCGACATCGGTATTACGGTCTGGAATCTCGCGACGAAACAGGCCGTCTGGAGCACGCCGACCGAAGGTGGCTCGTACCGCATGGCCCCGATTCCACTAAGCGACCAGTTCATCTACCTCGATCAATCGGCTTCCCAACAAGGTGCCACCGGAACCAAGGTGATCGCAGCGAATCCTCAAGGGGAGAAGCTGTTCGCTGTCGACAGTCAGCTCGAAATCGGCCAGGTCTCGGAACTGGTCGTCTCGCCAGGAGGCAAGTACTTTGGTGTCCGTATCCCGAACGGCGTGCGAGTCTACGCCATGCCGACGAAGGCGGACAAGCAACTCGGGGAACCAGTCTGGAAAGTCGACTCCGGTATTGTGCAGCAATTAGCATTCAGCTCCGACAGCGAACTGCTGCTGGGTTACGACTCTGGCCGCGAAGAAGGTTACCTGGTGCTGTATGACTTCATCAAGGACACGAAGATTCGTGATCTGCCGAGCAAAGAGAATGGCTTGCCATTCCTGCAGTTCGCAGTCTCGCCCGACTTGAAGCACCTGGTGGTTACGTACAACGACTATTACGCCAACCAGCCAGATCAGCGAAAGCAAACGCACCTGAGCTTGTTCGCACTCAACAATCCGCAGCAGGCTTTGCACAAAGCGACCTGTGACGGACTGGCGGCGTTTCCTTCAATTTCGGCCGACAACCAGGTTGTCTACTTCGTGCAGCAGCACCGCATTGGCGATCACGACGCTGCCCGCTGGGAAGTGACCAAGCCACAGTGCGAAACGCTGCCTTACTCCCGTAAAGGGACAGATGACGTGGGAACGGCCTCGCGTGAAGTCGTGCTGGTCGATGCGTTTCCCAGCAACGACAACCAAATCGTGGTTTCGTACAGCAATCGCGATGTCGAGCTTTGGGACATGACCGCGAAGAAGAGCCTAGAACGACTAGCTCCGACGCGGCCGGTCCTTTTCTGCGACTTCCTGGCACACGACACGCAAATTGTTTCAGTGCATGTCGATGGCCTGGTGCGTCTGTGGGATGCTCGAAGCGGAGCGATGCTGGACGAGTTCGACTCTGGCTACCAAACTCTGCAAGCGGCTGGTCTTAACGAAAGCATGCTGGCCGTCGGTGGCAGCGCCGGTCGGATTGCGATTATCGATCTGGCGAAGAAAGAATTCGTGCAGAACCTGGCCAATACTGGTTACTCGATCGATGCGTTGACCTGGGTTGGCGGCAAGCCTGACCCCGTGCTGGTAATCGCCAGTAGTCGTATGCAAGCCGACGAAGATGGAGGCGAGCACCAGGTCGGTTCGATCGAACTGGTCGATACCAAGACATGGAGCCAAATCGGCGACTCGTTTGCCGTGCACCCAGGCCGCTACCGTAGCCTGGCGGTGTCGCAGGACGGAATGCGTTTCGCTGCGACCAGTACCGACAAAAGGGTTCGCTTGTGGGCCGATGTTCCGGTCGAAGAGTGGAGCACCAGCGAGCCGCGGAAGCTTGAAGGGCATTCAACCGACGTGACCGGTGCTGCCTTCTCAGCGACCGGCGAACGACTGATTACCGGTAGCTTCGACGGAGCGTTGACGGTTTGGTTTATCGACCGGCCCGAGCTTTCGGCTGATGATGCCAAGAAGGAGGACGCCCCTTTGCCTCCGCTGCACGTGCAACAGTTCGTGCCGCTGAAGGGACATCGCAAAGAGATCTCGTCGATCGCGTTTTCGCCTGATAGCAAGATGCTGCTGACGTCGTCGATCGATCGCAGTGCGATCTTGTGGTTCACGACAGAACTGCCCAAAACCGACGCCGAACTGGCGGCTCAGCTGGGCACTCTCGGGAAGGATGCGATCGCCTCTGCCGAGGCAGAATCGAAGTAGTGCCCGAGGGGGATGATATCGGCAAGCTGTGATGCTTCCGGTAAGATTACCGAGAGGAAGCCGCAAATTTTCCATTTCAGGATCGAAAAACCGAAAAATCCTGGGATGGGAAATTCCGTTGGCTTGATAATTACTTTACCGTTGATTGAAGAACCGCCACTTCATGGCTTTCTCGTCTTCCAGGAGCCTTTCTTTTGCGGTACGCGCTTCAAATCTACTCCGTTAACTTCGGGAGCCGTCGAGTATGGCTCGACGCCAGTAAAGTCGTGCGCGTAGGGCGCACCACCCGGTCCGAGCTGACCGTGCCCGAAGATCCCCATCTTTCCGGTCTGCATTTCTCGATCTCGCTGGAAGAAGATCGGATCATGCTCAAGGACCTGCAAAGCCGTAACGGGACCTTCGTCAATGGTGCGAAGGTCGGCGCGGCGATGCAACTGCACGATGGCGACGTGATCGTCGCTGGCAAAACGCAGTTTCAAATCGTGGTGGTAAGCGATCAAACCGGGAGCCAAAGCGGCGACGTTCCGCCGCAAACTTCCGTACCGATGCCAGAAACCGCTTCCCGGGGCTCGTTTTCCGCCGTCGTCGACTACGACCGGACCGAGTCGATTTCACCTGAAAACAACCCGTTCTTCGGTGGCAGCAGCAAGCCAACGGCCGTGCCGACTGGCGTACCAAGTTATCCACGACTGAGCAGCCACTCGTTCAAAGACATCCGCCGCCATGCTGGCCTGGGAAGCGACTTCCCAGGTCGCCGTGCTGCCGAAGATGGTAGCGAAGAAGACGCGGACATGTCTGCCTCGAGCCCAGAGCCGCCCGCTGCGGCCTCTGCCAGCGATTCGATGACGCATCGGCCCATTTCGGCGGCCGAGCTCTCTCGCGGGCTCCAGATTCGCTACGAGACCCGGATGGCTCCTTCCGGCATGACTTACTTCTGCCCACGCAGCGAAGTCAAACCACCGACCGACGTCGCCGATTTCATCGGCCAAAGCCGATTTTTGTACGCCGTGGTCAACTTCGGACGCCTGCAACCGCAGCAGCAGCCTTCGTTTTACAACGAAGCGATGGCCCTGGGGGCCGTCCAACTGTCCAGTACGCAGCTCTTAATTCCGAAAAGAGATGTCGAGTCGTTCCACTCGATACTGCAGCAGACCTGGGGACAAGATGCAATGATCTGCATGGGGAGCCGGCTGAACAAGCTGGAGTTCATGAGCCTCGCCTATCGTCTCTCGAACGAGTTGGCGAGCCCGACCCAGTTGCTGAACCATCTCTATTCCGATGGCCAGTTCATCAGCACCGGGCAACTCGACGGCATCTCGGCCGTGCTGCTCGAAATTGAACGAGGTGCTCGCTGGGTGATCTTCAAGAACGACTCCGAGATTCGCACCTGGCGAACGCTCGGATTGCCATGCCCGCCAGAACTGGTCGGCTAACGCGATCGACCAGGCATCGTCGGCTTCGATTTATTCCGGAGCCGACTTGAAGCCGGTCTCTTCGTTGTGGGCTTTATCGGGATCTTGCGGTGCCGCCTGGGTGACTTCGTTCTCTGGCTTCTCGGGGGACGAAGGAGAGCTTGGGCTCGCTTCGACCGCCGAGGTTGCCGCACCACCGCTGTTGATGTTCACCAGCGTTCCCTGAATGAAAACGCCGCCGGCGTTGATGTTGATGAAGTTGCCACCCACCTTCAGCGAGATGCTGGCGCCCGCTTCGATGTTAAGCGTCATGCCCGCCTTCAGGTTCATCTCCATCCCGGAGGCCTGGTTGTAGTTCATGCCGGCCTTGGCTTCGATGTTCTCGCCAGCCTCGGTGCTGATGTTGGCACCAGCCTTCGAGTTCCAGTCCGACTCGGCCTTGATGTGCAGCGTGCTC
Organism: Bremerella sp. JC817; assembly: GCF_040718835.1. Taxonomy (NCBI): domain Bacteria; kingdom Pseudomonadati; phylum Planctomycetota; class Planctomycetia; order Pirellulales; family Pirellulaceae; genus Bremerella; species Bremerella sp. JC817. The sequence goes on from NZ_JBFEFG010000266.1 coordinate 37,681, forward strand.
GATTGCTGACGCCAGTCGCCATCGACGGTGATATCTTGCGAGCCCTTCACCCAGGTCTTGGCACTGCCATCGTTGGTGACTTCCAGACCTTGATCGCCGATCTGAACGCCAACGCTCTTCTCGACCACCAGGGCGACGTTGCCGCCAGAGGACTCGTCGCCGTTGCCCACCATCAGTTGATGGTTGCCCTCGATGTGTTCGATCTGGTGACGCTTGATGTTGATCTCTTTGTCTTGAAAGACCTTCTCACGCTGCCAACCGGTTTTCTCGCCATCTTTCTCTTGGCCGATGATCTGCGAGCGATTGCCCAAGGTCAGATTTCGCGAGTCGTTCTTCACGCGAACGTCCAGGTCTTTCTGGGCATGCAGAAAGATGCGTTCCTTGTCCGCTTTATCGTCGAAGAACAGTTCGTTGAAACCATTGCCGCCAGGGGTGCTATTGGTCTTGAAGTAGGTCTTCGCCTTGTCGTCCGGCAGGCTGTACGCAGGCTTCTGGATTTCGTTATAGACCGAACCGACCACGAGCGGCCGATCGGGATTGCCATCCAGGAAGTCGACCACCACCTCTTGCCCGATGCGCGGAATGGAGAGGAATCCCCACTTCTTGCCGGCCGATGCCTGGGCGACGCGAACCCAGCACGAGGTTTCGGTATCGGGCTGCTTGCGATCCTTGTTCTGTGGGCGAGCCCAGTGGAACAGGCATTTGATCCGGGCATATTCGTCGGTGTGAATTTCTTCGCCCGCCGGACCAATGACCGTCGCCGTTTGCAGGCCAGCCACGCTTGGACGGCTGGATGTTTGCGGTGGATTGAAGACCGTGTCTTCCGGAACACACGTGAAGTTGTTGATGTACTTGTCGCCCGCTGCTTCGCCGGTGGTGTAGTTCGGATTGGTGCCGGAGTGCGACATTGCGACGATCGCGTAGGTCTTCCCGCTATCGGCATGAACCCGTTTCGAGTTCAGCTTGAACTTGGCGCCGGGTCCGAACGAAACGCAATCGCTTGAAGCTTGTATGCGATCGAAGCCATGCTCTTCCGAACCGATGCGTACCTTGCTGTTCGAGGTCGAATGTTCGCTGGCTTGCCCCGAAGACTTCGAGTCGACGAAGTTTCCCGGGTAGTCGTACAACTCGTACTTCTTAAAGTCGGAACTGAGCGGATTGCTGATCTTGGTTTCCGAGTTCTTCTCGAAGTTTTCGTAGGGCTCTTTGAACGTATGATCGGTGTTCACGAACTTGCCGGCCACAAACTCCCAGCGGTGGTTCCACTCGATGATTTCCGGCTGGGTGCCATGCGTGCCGGCGGAAGTCGTTCGGTGATAGACATCTTTCTCGGTGGCATCGAAGTAGGCCTGCGAGTTATCAGCGAGGATCAACGTGTCGCTGCTCGAACCATCTCCGGAACCATCGAAGAAGTAGAAGATGCCTGCTTCTTCCATCAAACGGCTAACGAAGTTGAAATCGGTCTCGCGATACTGCACGCAGTATTCGAGCTTCGGATAGTTCTTCTGCAGCTTCAACTTGAACTTGGCAATGCTGCTCAGTGGATCACTGTTAAAGACCGCCTCGATGATTTCGGGGATCGTTTTGTCCTCGAAGATCCGGCAGTCGGTGGTTTGGGTGGCGAACCAAAGCCAAGGGACCATTTCGGCATGGAACTCGACCATGGTGCCGGCTTGGTAATCGGCCGAGAATCGCTTGATGTAGCCTTTGATGTAGCGTTTGCTCGAGTCACCAACATTCAGCCGCAGCTTCACTTCTTTGTTGATGACTTCTTCCGGCTTGTGTTGCCGGTCTTGGCGTCGCGAGACGAGCGACAAGTGGTACTGCGATAGCTTCGACAGACCCTCTTCACCCTGGAACGACAAGAGATAGAAGTCATTCCCCAGGCTATCTTCCAGGGCAAACGCGCGATTCTCTTGAGCTTTGTTCATGGTAGTCGGAGCGTCCGAAAGAGGTGGGCTGACAGAAAGCTAGGGTGTCGGCCGGGCAAAAGTCGCCAAGGGATTCAGCTCGTCCGAAACGAAAAAAACGCAGGGGATAGCAACACGCCGCTCCCCTGCGTTTGTTCGACAGCGAAGCGTTAAGAAGAAGCGCCTTCTTCGACCTTCCAGGTAGCTTCGACTTTACCCTGATTGGCGCCATCTTTGCCGTACTGATTGAAGGTCCACTTGGCTTCTTCAAAGTTCAGCGAGAACGATTCAGTTGGGACGGTACCGTCGCCATCGACAGCGGCGTTGAAGTTGTAGCTGGTGATGATGACCTGCTTCATCTCGAACTGCAGATAAGGGAGACGCTTGCCCTTGTCGCCGAGCGATTGTACCAGGTCGATTTTCACAACCGGATGAACGGTACCGGCAGCCATCGATTCGATCAGCTTCGGCGTCGATTTGTCCAATTCCTTGACGCAGACCAGGTCGTCGAAGATTGCGCTCTGCACGTTGCGGCTCGAGCCCGATCCGCCACGCGAAACCATGCGGGAAATGCTTTCGCTGACCGAAAGCAGGTTGATCCAATTCTTGTGTTCGGCGTCGCCACTCTGTCCGGGAACACCATCAATAAACAGGAAACCAGCCATTGTCATTCTTCTCCCTCAATCTTGAAGTGTAAGTGTTACGATCGAATCGGCTTTGTTTATGTCGCTGACGAAACCGCTAGTCGCAGGACTCAGGTCGGCCTCGTTTCCCCCTGAAGATATTTAGGTTTACGGCGCCTCCCCAAGAACGTTGCGTCGTTTCCCGGAAGAAACGAGGAAAACTTTTCGGGATGCAAACGGCTTCCTTTCGGCGAGCTTAAGGCGTTGAGAATTCATAGGTTGCAAATCACAACGCTGTCCCTTGATGATCAATGGTTGATCGGCCTCCCCACTCCACTGCGATCGATTGGTCCGATTGTCGCGATTGAAAGGGAAGCAGAGGCGTTGCCTGTCCAGGATCGCCAATCTTAAGCAGGCTAACGATCTCTGTCGGAGGGCTTCCTACCACTTCGGAATCTGTACGTCGACCGAGAACGAAGGAGCCCCCGTTGTAAGCTGATCACGCGTCCAGATTTCAACTCGTGGATGGTCGCTGGCTTCGACGTCATTCTTACTTTCGTACATGAATCGATGCGTAATGCTCAGGATCTCGCGACTGCCATCGCCGGCGATGTCGTAGGTGCGTTGGATTCGCGGTGGTGCCGGAACGATTCCCACATGATGTGGTTGAATGCCTTGGCTGCCCGGTTCAACCCTCACCACGATCTGATATTTGTACTGATCCAAGCTGGTGGAAGTCTCGACCGTGAAGTTACCGGCCGCAAAGTCGGCCCCGGTGTTGGTGACGTTGTTCACCAGCAGGTCTTTCAACGAGACCGTCTTGGCAGGCTGGATCGGCTTCTCGAGCTGCGTGTAAACCTTGACCCGGGCCCATTTGGCAGCCGATTGCCATTGGTTTAGCTCCAGCAGAAACTCAGGAAACTGCGTTTCGTTCCGAAGCAGCAGATCGCTGAAGTAGCGGGTCTCGAAAAGTTCGTTCGGAGCGAACGCGTTCGTAACGCTCGGCTGGATCTCGGCCCAGATGTGAAACGGTCGCACGGTAAACTGCGTGTCATTTGTGTTCTCCAGACGCACTGGAATTTCGAGCGTCCCCGTATCGGGGTCAGGGGCCTGGAAATTAAGGATGCTGGCGATGTACTCGCCGCTGAAGCCCAAGGCATCGTCGACCGAAATCTTCGCTCGGGCTGCTTCGTCGGCCTGATCATCCTGGAAGACCATCTGGTTGATTTCGTCGTCGTAGGTCAGACGAACTCGCTCACCACCACGAAGCTGAATCTTGGCGGTGTCGTCGGTTCGTAGTTCACGCACGGTGTAGTCGTGCCGCTGGTTCTCGAAACTATCTTTGGCGTACCATAACGAACCGAACTCGTGTGGAGTCGGTTGGCTTGGATCGTCCGATCGCTGTACCGAGAAATAGACCTTGATGTTGATCAGTTCTTCGATGCGTCGGCGAAGTTCGATCTGCTGGTCGGCCGGAATGAACCCGCCACGAGCCTTCTCTTTCGCTAGCCAGGCAATCTCCGCCAATGTGTTGGCAGGAGGCTGCGACGAAGGATTAGTCTGGAGGTTGCGGGCCTGTTCTCCCAACGCAAAGCCCACGACCTGAAGCTGCGTGTTGGCATACTTCGGCTTGTTGAACTCGTCGATCAAGTTAATAGCGCTCTTGCGGAACGGCCGACTGGTAGGGTCGTCGGCCTGATCGTTCGCCCCATCGGTGATTACGATAATTTGCGTTGGCTTCGTGGGATCGATCTTCTGCAGGGCCAGGTAAATCGAATAGTAAAGTGGAGTCTCGCCGAAGGCATCGAGTTCTTCAATCGCATCCTGAATGCGAGCGACATCGACGCCTGGTTCGTTTTGATGTGGCGATTGATTCAAGAGTGGAGCCAGGTTCGCATTGACCAGCGGCATCACATCGTTCGCCGGCACGATCCCGGCCGGAACGTTCACACCAGGCCGCTGAATCGCTTGATTATCACCATCCCAGCCGACTCGGCTACCGAAGGCATAGGTCAGCACGCGGAACTGACCCTTCGGACTGGCCATCGTTCCGAGAATATCTTGCAGCACGCCCTTGGCGATGCTCATTCGCGACGCAGGCGGTGTCCCTGAAACGATCTTCGACATCGTGGCGGAACAGTCGAGGATAAAGATCACGTCGGCCGTTCCGCTCAGTTCGCCATCGACCGAGACGGTCGGCTGCCGGAACGGGAATGGATTCACGTCGACAATCTGCACAATGCTGTCAGGCCGCTTAGTGCCAGAGATCTCAAGCGGGAACCGGCGAGCATTGCCACGGAAACGAATTCGCTCGATCGTTTCGGTCGACTGCGCCACGGCTTTCGTCGGGATGATTTGCAGGAAGGAACGCTGTGGCTGGAAGATTCCGACGGGCTGGGTCTGGAAGGTGTGGGTGACACTCGACTCGCCAGCCGAGTCAGACGTATCGACCGCCTTGCCTTGGTTCGCCAGCAAGTCAATCGCCGAAAGACCGGCTGGGATCGATTGCGGGAAATGAATGGTCAGCTTGTGATGGATGTCGTCCTTGGAATCGCTGATCGATTCTGGTGGATTACCAAGATCAACCCACCGGGGGTAATCCTTTCGCAGTTGCCGCAAGCGACTGATGACGGTACTGGCTAGTTCGCTGGTCGCGTTCACCGATTCCTGACTGAACGGACCGAGGTAGGCTTCCGCCGAACGATCGAAGTAAGGATTCAGCGAGTCGTTTCCCCAGAAGTCTTCCATCGCACGGAAGGCATACCAGGCGAAGTGCTCCTTGCGTTGGATTCGGTACTCGATCTGGGGAGGCGTGGTGCGATTTCCGGAGATGCGAGCCTGATCCGAGACTACAACCCCGGTGAACGCGGTCACTGCCGTCGCATTGGTCGCACTGGGGTACGATTCGATCGACCGCGCGGGTGCCAACGAACTGGCGAGGGCTTGTTCTTCGACATTCAACGCAAACTCAACGGTGGGGCCGGTCGCTTTCAGCAGTGCGGCGGCCGCTGGTTCGTTCTCGACTTGGATTGGTGCGATCTGATAGTCGCCTGCACCGCCGACCTGATTCAAGGCTAACTGCCAGGGGCCTTTCGGAAACGAAGCCAGACCCAGGATCAACGGAGACTGGGCGACCGGTTTCAGATTGACGTTGCCGAGCGATTGGCCGGCGATGGCAATTTGTTTAGCACGTAGCGAGTTGCGATCGTACGTCGCCATCGAAGGGGTCAAGCGAGCAACGTAGCGAACGCGTAGCAAGTCGTGGATTTCGAGTAGCGTCTCGGAGTCGGAGCGATTCTTGCCTCCTTGGGCGTCGAGGATATCTTGCGATTCACGATTCAAGAACCGAACGACTTCGGCATAGTTTTGTTCGATCTCGCGGATCAAATCTTCCTCGGGAATAGGAGCCTTGCCGTAGTTCGGTTGGCTTTCACCTTCCAACTTGCGAGGCGAAAGCGCCGCTGCCAGATCGTGACTTCTCTCGAGTGCGGTCGTGGCTTGATTCAGACGCAACTCGCGATCACTCGCGCCGTAAGGGTGATGCGTCAGCCACGAAATGAGATAAGGCACCGAGATTCGAACCGAATCGACCGCCCGGTATGCTCGCGTCAGGCGATCCTTTTTACTGGCGATATCCTGGAAGCCATTGGCGGCCCCGGTTAATGGTCCCAGCAGTTCCAACGTCTTGTCGGGCTGCAAGGCGTAAAGGTAATCCTCGGCTTCGCGGCGGATCGAATCGGCGTTGTCGAGCGATGGCACCAGCCAGGGGAAGACTCGTTGGTCTGCCGTAAATGCGAGTCGTTCGAGGCGTCGGCGACACTGAAGAACTTCGACCATCGCGTTGCGGTAAGGAGTCGCGTCGTACGAAGCGGCGTCGATGCCGAAGTTGGTGGCCAACGTCTGCTGGAAGTTGGCCAGCATCAGAAGTTGCTCAACTTCGACAACATGCGTTCCCTGGTTTGCTTCCTGGACCGGACTATTGGGGGCCGTTTGCAGGTAGTTGAGAATCAGCTCGATATTCTCAGGCGTCATGTCCCGCTGATTCGCTTTGGTGAAGCCATCCAACAGAAACTCGGCGGCCGCGTAGTAGTCTTCACAGCGTAGCGGTTTGGTTTGCTTGTCGGTCGGGGTGTCTGGCTTCTTGGCCTCTTCCGCGATTTTGTTAGCGTTGGTTTGCAACTCGGCCAACGTCGGAACATGGGTGATCGGTTCTGGGTGAATCAATCGCCAGCAGGCAAGACTTCCCAGGGCATATGACTTCCGTTTACCCAGCTCTCGCTGTAAACCAGTTCCCTCGAAGAATGGCAACGTCGACTCAACGATCACTTGCTCGGCGACCGGATTGTATTGGGCGATGGTCATCGCCAGATCATCCATCGCCTGGTGAACCGATTTCAAGATCTGCGTGAGCTCGGCCTGATACCACATGCCTGACTCGGTCATGCGCTCGGCACGCAGCAGTTCATACTGCACCAGGCTGAACCGGGCCGGAGCGATCTGCAGGGCACCATTTTCACCCAGCAGTTGCAGGGCATCCCACAGGTCGGCCAAACGCTTCTGATCGGGACTATTGCCATCGAAGTTGGAGGCATTGCTGGGCTTGATCTGGAACTTCGCGTCACCGACACGGCTCAGTAAGATCTGATCCGGCGGCGGAGATTGACCAATCGAATACAACTGGGGCGTTTGTCGAGAATTGCGATGCTGCATCGCCCAGTTGTCGACGCTTTGCAGCAAGTAGGTATTCAGTTCGCTGAGTGAAACGCTGTCGTCCGAAACCGAGGTCGGCATCTGGTCGGCATCGCCAAGCAGGCCTTTGCCGAACAGCAATCCAAAATTGGTGCCACCATCATGAGGATTCGCCCACGACTTCTGGCCGTCGCTGCTCGAGAGTAGCAGGTGCGTATTGGAAAGCTGAATGTCTTGTGGCAACGTCTTCAGCAGATTTCCGACTGACGAAGGGAAGTTGTTGTACAAGCGATTGGCCGACCACTGCGACTCCATGCGGCCCATATCGAAGACCAGCAACTTGTACGACTTGGGATAACGCTTGATGGTTGGATGATCGGAGATCGCCTGCAGGACCGTCGTCAGCGGCACCAGTTTGGCGTTGGCATTGCCACTCTCGGGCGAAAGGGCCCGGCTGTTCTTTGCCACCAGGTACGGAACGCCATCATAGTTGGTCACGCCATGGCAACTGAAATAAAAGACCCAGCCACCAGGTCGCGGCCCGCCAGGGGCCTTCGTCAGATCGAGATAGCGATTGATGGCTGAGGTAAACTCGTCGTCGTCGAGATTGATCCAGGGCTTCTGCTGTTCGGAACCGGCCGTCATTCCCTGGCCGATGTATAGCTCGATGTTGCTGCCAGGGTCTTCCATCGACAACGTGAAGTTGTTGAGGTCTTCCAGGGCGAATGCGTTCGGTGCCCACAAGGGATCGTCATGTTCCAGAGTCGCCATGTGAAGCATCGGCGTCTTGGTCGGTTGACAGCCGATGATCGCGATAAACGAACCGGTCAGGATCGCCAGCGAGAAGAGCAACAGGTTCAGCACGCCGATGTTCTTCGGACCGTTCGACTTGTTCTCGCGGAGATACGATTTTTCAGAAGCTCGCTGGCCAGTCGGAGCAGGCTCGCCACGTTTCTTGCCGCGCCAGTCGGAAGGATCACGCGGAGGTTTCGCGGGCGTGGGCTGAGGATCGTTGGCTGGTTTCCGTTGCGGCTTCTTGGGTTTGCCGGCTCCTTCACGCCAATCAGCCATGATGCTTGCCTAGCTCCTACGGTTGCGGGTTCGAGTCGACGAGGAAGAAACGAGATCGCGGAACATCACTGGCGATGATTCTGGATCATGCCGCAGGTCGTTCCATCGAGAGTACCAGATTAACGGGACGCTTCAGAGTAAGTTTCGCGGAAATTCATCGACGGCGTCAGCTTTCTCCAAGAACGTCAAACGCCACGCCATCGGGAACAAGATGACGTGGCGGACGATGCGTTACCATTGGGGTCTCGATTCATCGGTTAGCGAGCAATCGAGATCGAACTGCCAGGTCGAAGTACGTTCAATGCCAGGCCGTCGATCGGGCGGACATACAACAAACTACCGTCGACTTTCACGACTTGCACTTTGCCGTCGATGGTATGTTCACCACGGCGGCTATGGATCTGGATGGCCAACGTTTGACCAACGTTCATGTTGGTTGCCTTGGGCAGGTGCATGGCGGCAGCCGACTGCTGCTGCAGGACGAACTCGACCTTGGTGCTGATGATTTCTAGTCGCGAGGCAACCGGAATGCTCAACGGCTCGCTGTCCTGGATCACCATCATGGCGGGGCTTTCGGTGGCCATTTCAGCCGAAACCGTCGCGACCTGCGACTGGCTGAATGCTTCCTGCTTCTCAGCGGAGCCAACATGGACCGGGGCGTAGAAGCTGGCCTGAGGTGCTTTCTCGACCGGAGCTTCTGGCATCGGCACGATCGCGGCGTCTTGCAGGTTCGCCGGAGCCGCAGTCTGCAGCGGAGCAGGTGGTGGAATCGGTGGCAGTGGTTCGCCCATTCCAGGAGCCGTTTCACGACCGGGAACTGCTGGGGTCGGAACTGTTTCGCGACTGTCCTGGGTTGCCGGAAGCACGCTGATCGGCGGGCACGCGGCCAAGGCTTGAGCGGCCATCGAGCGGACGTCGGCGGAAGGCTCGTGCCAACACCCGTCGGTCTCGCCATAGGCCATGTCTTGCAGCTTTTCCTGGATTTTCTCGGTGCAGCAGGTGCTGCTGCAACCATCGTTGCACGCACAGTTCCCCGCGGCAGTTGCCACGGTTTGAACGGCCGTCTTGCGGACTTCTTCGGTGCAGTCGCTCAGGCCAGCCAGGATGGCGGCTTCGACTTTGCCTTCCTTGTCGTAGCACCCACAACCGATGGTCGCCAGGTACTTCAAAGCCTTGATCTTCTGCGGTGCAAGGTCTTCTTCCGCTTTGATCTCAGCCGCGGCCTTGATGGCTGGGTTGGGGGACTGAAGATTGAGCGGGTCAGCAATCCGCTTCAGTGGTGGCTTCTTTTCCCACTTCGGATGGTTGCCATGCTTGTTGATCCAATGGGCGTTCGCAGCATCGAACGATTGAGGAATGCCGAGCTTGTTCCACACCGTAACGGTAGGCGGAGCGGAGTGGATGGCACATCCGTTAACGAACATGGCTACGCACGCGAATGCGGCGTACGGCAGTGAAGGCCTGACCATGAGAGCGTTCCTGTTGGTTTTGGGGCAAGTCCGATGAATTCCAAATGTCGGGGTCGGCTATCCTGCAACGATTGTGCACGATAGGAGACTCCCCACATGCAGTACCATCGGAGTCAACGCCCCTCAAAAACAGTATTCAAGATGCTTGCGCAATCATTGTCCTAGCCTGCTAGGTTTTCGTGATCCGAAAACTTGACGCATTTTACCTGGCTGGCTTTGCGGGTTGCGTAAAATTTGAAAGTGCGTTGTCTCTAACAACTAGGTAGTTGCTAGCGTGCTATCGCAGCACTGTCGTCAATAAGCCAGCATGCTAGTTGAATTGAAGTTTGTAGATGGGAGAGCGTTGGTTCGCCGGCGAGGCCTGAGCGGTCGTTTCGGTCGATTTAATTCCGCCAGAAGTTTGTCGGCCACTGGTCTGCAGTGTGTAATTCGTCCCCGGCTTGAGTTGTGTGCTTTCAAACACCCAGGTAAACCCATCTGGAGCCAGTGTCGGCTGGAGCGGGAGTTCCTTGATGCTTGGTTTGTACTGCGGATCTTTGGTCGCTCTGCCATTCACGAAAACCACTTGGGTCCGAATGACCATCAGTGGCTGGGGGTTGCCATCGGTCGGATCGGCCAGCTTGGGACCGACACGAATGATCAGGTCGAGCGGATCCGACTTCAAATCGGCGCGATTCACGGCTCGTACCCGCAATTTGTGGGTCGTCCCTTCTTCCCACTTTAAATCCGCCGGTCGGATATTGAGGATGAACTGAGGCACACGCAGGAAGATATCGCTTTGGTTCGGCACGATGTTGCCCACCAGCGGCTCCAGGATGGAAGGCTTGTCGGCGATCGTTTTGCCAGGGCCAGGCTCCCCAAATTCTAGATACTTGATGCCGGAAGCCTTGTCTTCGGTTGGGATGGTGACCTTCACGCCATCGTTGACAGCGATCGCCAAAGGAGAAGGGGCGATGTTGATTGTTGGCGGATCTTTATCGATGACCACCGGCACACGGAGGCTTTCGACCATCTTCGATCCGTTATAGATCTCGACAACAAAGTCCCCAATGAACGTTTCGTAAGTCGCCGCCGAGAGTCCGTTGGCAACGATATCTTGCAGCGACGACGTGATCACCAGCGGACCTTCGGCCTGGGCTGTGGTCAACTCGGCGGCGAACGAGCGATTCGAGTACAGGGTCTCAGTGAAGTTCAAGCGAGCCGATTGAAAACCATTGCCAGCTTCCAACAGACCGAGCTGGATCATGTCAGGGTTAATCTCGGTGGCACCGTTGAAGCTGTTGGTGTCGGTCGAAATAGCCATCAACCAGTCGACCGTCTTGCTATTGCTGGGCAAGATAATCGGAAGCCGATTCGCGGGCCAATCCGATGCCATCACCTCGACCGGCAAGGGGGGCTTTTGCTCGTCTTCGACATGGGGCACATATGCATCCAAGCGTAATGCCTGAAAACCGGCCGAAGCGTCGGCGTCGATCTTGCCGGTGTTCAGATGCATCACCTTGCGAAACGCCCGTCGCAAAGTAGGCTGCTTTTCTGAAGACGCGATATCGATCAGCAGCGGACGCAAAGGAGACTTGGAGCTATCGAGATTCAAAACGGCTCCGAGCGTCGCCGTGCTGTCTGGCGAATTCAGCATGCCATACGACTGACGGCGAATCAGTTCGGAATCTTCAAAGACGTTATCAAACTGCCAGTCCCACTCGACGCGAATCGGTATCTTGGCGAGGTTATGCGGCAAGGTGCAGAATCCAACCAAAGGTTGTTCGTCCCAGGTAGCCCTTGGCATGGCACGACTGCCGGTGATTGGCTGCACCATCATCTCGAGCCGCGAGAGCTTATCGGCGGGATAAACGGCCGGCTGGAAGTCGAGGTATTCGCTCGGATTGCGGGGAACCCATTCGACCCACCGCATCCAGCGTACCGGGTTGCCATCGGCGTCTTTGTGCTCCGTGTCTTCGATCACCACTAGCAAGCCATTGGTCAGGCTGGTGGGAAGTACCTTGCCGGGCGAACCTGGTTTGCCGTCGGGACCCGGGGGACCAGGCGGTCCGGTGAAACGAAGCCATTGGCATTGGTTCTCGTCGACCGCTTCGTTAACGATCCGGCCTCGCAGGCGTGTTGCAGGAGGAGGAATCTGATCGACCGGCGGGGCCTGAATTCCGGTGGCAATGCCGGTCGGTAAGAAGTCTTTGCCAAGGTTCACCAAGGGACGCTCGAAGCTGGCAACCCGCCACGGGGCGAGCTCCGCTTCCTGACTGTTGGCACCGCCTGTCGCTGGCTTGCGATGATACTGCGAAGAGAATATTCTCCCCGTTGGCATGATGCTGCCAGCTGGCCGCACGGCCGGATAGAGCGACACATTCAGGCTGCGTGGGACACGCGAGCGGTTCATCACGCCCAAACGATATTCCGACGGGCGGTTATCGAAGACGGGGATTTGCACGCGGTTGCCATAGAAGATGCCAGACTGATCGGCACCGGTTTGCTGCACGATCAACTCGACAACTTCTGCCCAAGGCAGCGTGACATCGAGCTTGCCGACGCGACTTCCTTCGGCACCTGGGGGAATGTATTGCGTCGGAATCGAAAGCGAAACAATCTCGCGCTGGGCGGTGCGAATATCAGGAATCTTTCGCCGTACCGCGTTCGCTTCGCGGTCGAGTAACGCCGTGACCGTTCCTTTGATGATGAGCGGTCCGCTGGCATCGATTGTGTAGTTCAGGGTTCCCTTCACCGGATCGAAACTACCGTTGTCGAACGAGACTTCCAACGCGTTGTTATCGTAAGCAACCTCGAAGGTGACCTGTCCAGGCGGGAAGTTGGTGGCTGTCAGATCGAAAGCAACTTCGACCGGCTTGCCGATTTCATACAAGGTGACCGGTTGGTTCTCGGCGCCACGTTGAATTGTCAGGCGAGGGATCTTTTCCTGAACCGGGAAGCGGAATGGCAGCGGTGGAACTTCGCCGACGATCTGGGCCATGTTGCGCCAATCGATCGTCCGGACACGAACCTGGTAGCGAACCTGATCACGGTAGTCGGCATTGGTCGAAAGATTAGCCGGGACGGTGTTGCCGAGCGTGACGAAGGCTTCGTTACCGTCGGTCGCGGGCGGCTCGCCGGCAGCGGCGATTTGAAGGTAAGTTGATCGCAGGCGTTCCATGTTGGCTGCCGAGGCCCGCGGGAGTTCTCCCTGAGAAAGCTGCATCAGGAAAGGAGTCGAACTATCGATGTACGAGTAAGGCGGAACGGATTGCTGCGAGAAGGAACGGAGCGATTGAGACATCTGCAATCGATCGGCGGCCGATGGCAGCGATGTCTTCAGATAACCGATCAGGCGAATCGCTTCCGCCATTTGAAAGTTTTGATTCTTCGTCTGCGGATCGAGTGGTGAGATGGTCATCTCGACATTGGTCAGTCGACGTAGCGAATTAATATTGGCAAGGGCACGATCGACGACGCCCACGTACGGAAAGTTTTCGAGCGGTTCGCCAGACTCGTCGCTGGAGGGGACTTCCAACATGCCCACCGTGATCTCTTCGATATCTTTCAGCAGCGATTCGTAATTGGAAACGGTCGAGTTGCTTCCGGTGTATTCATACCAACGCGTGATCTCAGGTACCTGGTAAACGCAATAGTTCCATCCCAGGATCGCATCGCGTGAGGTTGTGCCTGCCGTGGTTAGTTCGGCGCTCCATGCTTGCTCGTAAGGGGTACCGACAAACTGGTTCCACGCTTCGATCAAATTGTCGGCCGGAGTATCACTTAGAGGGGGAATCGATTGAATGGCCTGGCCGTTCTTCATGTTGGCCAGCAGCGTTTCTAGCGAAGCTTTCATCTTGGTCAGCTTGTCTTCCGGCACGCTACCGGTGGCAAACAGCAAACGAAACTGGTAGCCGATCAGGTAGCTGTCGAGTCGACGAAAGTATTGCGGAGCGAAGTCGATCGGACTCCAGACCATGCCGCCACGCTCGGCCGGTGGCTGAGCCAGTTGATCGCGAAGCTGCCACACTTCATGCAAGGTGACCCAGCGTGGATCCTCATCCGTGGTCTTCTTGCCGTCTGGTTTGCCATCGGATGCGGCATCAGGCTTGCCATCCGCAGGGGCTGCTTTGGGTGGGGCAGGGGGGACCGGCTCTTTCTTTTCCAGGGCGTCCTTGGCCTCGTCTTCGGGTGAGGGTGTCTTTCGGAAATAGCGACAAATGAAGATCGCTGGAAACCCATCGGTCAGAATTCCCTGGCCACCTTGGAACAGCCGAGGCGTCTGGACAATTACGCCTTCGCCAAGATGGTCTTTCACGCGAACGCAAATGTGATGGTACAACTCGTCGAGCGTCAGCACATCGTCGCTCGACATGTCGATCAGATCTTTGCCGATGAACGCCTCCTGAACCGCTTGCGAGAAGATCGAGTTCCGCTGTAGCGATAGCGATAGCGACTTCTGTCCGTTCTCGTGTGAAGTGATGATGAACAAGCTGTCGTCATCGCGAGCTTTCATCTCGGTTTCGAGAGCCGCGGTGAAGTTGTTCTCGTAAAGGTCGATCCTTCCATCGGTGACAATCGTGCCGGCATCGAGCAGGACCAGCTTCATTGGGCAGTTCGCCGTCTCGATCCAGTCGAGCACGACATTCAAATCGAGGACGCCACTTTGCTGCCAGTTGGCGAGCGAGTTACGAAGGAAGGTTGGCGTGGCGACCACGACATGGGCGACACCGTCCTGATCGTATCGCAGGGTATGGGCCTGAATATAGAAAACACACGCGTCGTGACGCCCTGGCGTCTTACCGTCCGAGGCTTCGCTGGCCAGCAAGTCGATCGATGGGAAGTTCTCTTCCAGAGAGAGAGCTGTCAGATGAAACGAGCGTGGATCGTGGTTCCCTTTTTCGGCGATCGTATCGGCGACCGATGTATGGACCAAAGGCACGGTTGCCCAGAGATCGTATTCAATCGACTTTGCCGCAAAGAAGAAAGTGTGCTGTTGCCGAGGGGGAATGAGAAACCAGATCAGCGTTCCCAGCAGAATCAGGAACAGCATTGCCACGAAAATCAGGCGAACCGTCCGCTTCAACGGACGCCCTCCGTTGCCGGGGCGATGCTTCCAATCCTGCTTCATGCCGGGAGTAAGCTTGGCCATCGTGTCTCTCGTGATCAGGCGTCGATGTTGGGTACCAAAACAACGGTCCGCTCCTCATCCGAAAGAAACGATCCCATCCGAACCCACCCGGTCATTAAATCACACACACTTCGGGATTCAAGACACTCCCCAGGGGCGAAATGGGCACGATGAGTGCTGATTCGGTCCGGAAACGAAAAAAGCGGGTCAGCGTCTTATCGACACCAACCCGCTTTCTGCTGGAGATTTCCTGAGAAGTCGTTCGTACCCTTACGATTGAACGAGCATCGCGGCCTTGCCAAGCCGCTGCAAGACTTCCTCGATGGCTTTTTTCACCACGATGTCGCGGGGCAGATTCGCCGTTTTGTCTCCCTTGGTCTGGATGACCAGCTTTCCTTCGTCGACCAGACGCTTCAGTTCTTCACCCAGTTGGGCATGGTCGCGGGTACCATCGATCAAGGGAACCATATGACGTGCCAGGTCGTCGACCTGAACCGTTTCGTGGCGGCCGTTGGTCAAGCGAGTCGTATTGGCGGCCTGCATCCGGGCGACGCCTGAGGTCTTTGGATATTCCGGAACCTCGACGGTGAATCGCGAAGGATTGTATTGCAGTTCGATGATGCCACTAACCGTCATATGAATGAGGTTCGTCGCCAAAGATCGCTTGAGAGCCTCGATCTTGGTGGCATCGGCAATCACGCCATCCACCATCTTATCGATCGCCGACTGGAACAAGTCGTCGAACGAAATCGCGGCCGGATAGCACTCCTTCAGCGTTTCGACGGTGTGAATCACTAGCGGGTCCTGCGTGCTGACCGTCTGACGAGTCAGTGGATTGACGAATGTACGTGGATCGCCTGGCTTGGTGGTTTTGCTACGGTCGATCTGCTCGTCGAGGTTGCCCGCGACATAGGCCCCGTCCAGCGATTCGAGCTTCAAGGCTCGCGACAGCTTAGCGTTTTTGCGGCAAAGCAGCGTCTGACGGAAGGTGCGATTGCGGACGAAGTCGGAGTACTGTTCGCGCTGGATGATTTCCGGAGCGATCCGTTCCAGGGTCTCGGCGACTTCTTTCGGGAAGTTGCCGGTCCACATGGTCGCCAATTGCGATTCGCCCAGATACTGCAGGTCGTGCTCTTGGGCTCGCTCGACGAAGTCGTGGAAATAGAGCGGCGTGTTCTCTTTCTCGAGGTGTTCGTGAAAGAGGTAATTGTCCGACTGGCGACGCAGCAGTTGCAGTTCGCTGTTGAGCAGCATGCCATAGGCGCCCCGGTCGGCCGAAACGCTCTTGGCGAGAAATTCGAGCAAGGCCCGAGCTTGTTGAATGCGACGAGGTACTTCGCTGACGTTGCGGACATGGAAGCTCATCATGTCGCGGATCATGCCGCGCATGTGCCAGCCGGGGAAAGTGTTGTAACTGATGTAGGCGATGCCATCTTCCGTCAGGCTGTTCTGACAGACTTCCAGAATACGGTTCTGGATCTCTTCGCTGACCCACGAGAACACACCGTGGCAAATGATGTAGTCGAATTCGCCCATCGACTCGTCGATGTCGGCACAATTCATGTGCAGCAGTTGGATGTTCGACAGCCCGAGATAGCTGATGTTTTCTTCCCCTTGCTCGATCTGTTTCTTCGACAGATCAACCCCGACAAATTCGCTCTCGGGCAGGGCTTCGGCCATAGGAATCAAGTTGCCGCCGGCAGCGCAACCAATCTCCAGGACGCGGCACTTGCCAACCGGAGCAGGGCTCAAACCGAACAGGTGCCCCACCGTGGCCATTCGTTCTGGGTGAGACTGGCGGAAGGGATGGCTTGGATACGGAACGACGTCGTAGCTGTACTCTTCATCAGCCAAGGAAGGCATATTATCCGCGGTGCTCATGAGCTCTTTCACGAAGAAGGCAAAGAGGATAGGACGAGTGGATCCCGGGTTCGCTGCCCAGGGAGCAATAAGGTCTTATTCTTCCCACAAACGGGAAATGTGTCGTCTCCAAAGTCGGAAAAGTCGACGGAATCTACCAGTTTTACCAGAGAATCTTGTCGGTTGCAGTCATGGAGACAATTGGGAAAACCTGCACGATGTTGCCGAATCTGTCGATTATGCCGCAACTATCTGGGGCAATCACCGACACTTACGATAGGGCGTGTTTTAAACTTCAACCCGGTTTGGTGTTACGTCGTATTTGTTTGACGGGTCAGAGTGATACTGATCTAATCGAATTCCTGCAATCGTTCCCCCTAAAATTAGGTGCAGATTCAACATCATGTTGGTTGTCCTCGAGGTGGTCGTTGGTGCTCAAGTTGGGCGCCAAGTTAAAGTGCCGCAAGATCAGACATGCAAAATCGGACGCACAAATTACGCCGACGAAGCATTCGCGGACGATGTCATGATGTCTGGCCAACACTTCGAGGTACGCAACGACGGTAAGTATTGCTGGCTACGCGATCTCGATAGCCGCAACGGAACGCGTGTCGATCACGAGCTCGTCAAAGAAAGCCTCGTCTTGCACGACGGCCAGAAGATCTATGCAGGCCGCACCGAGTTTCTCGTCCGTATCTCTGGCGGCGCCAAGAGCCCCTACGAATCGACCAATCTCGGGCTGATCGAACCCGTTCAGAATCAATCGCTGTTGTCTTCGGAGTATGGCAGTCAGGCCATCGAAGGGAGCGATCCTCGTTTCTCCAGCAGTGGTTCGCCGGGGGTTAATCCTGCGGCATCGTCGGGTCTGCCGAAAGATGACGCGGCTGGTTTGCCGATCGCTGGTTCCTCACTGGGAGACTCGGGCACCGATCCGGCTACGCCACCGAACTTTCCCACCGTGCGAAGCGACGTCCATTCGAATGATTTGAGTAACCCGACGGCCAAGAGCCCTCCCTGGTCGCAATCGCCTCCGCCGCCGATCGTGCCGGGGCAACCTGTGCCAGGTCAGGTGACGCCTGGCTTGCTTCCGCCAGGGACGCCCCCTACGGGACCATTCGTGCCGCCCGAGAACCGCAAGCGAGGTGGCGACGACGCTCCGATCTTTAAGTTTGCCAAGGGGGGCCTGGGCTCGCCTATGGGACCTCCTGGCGGAAATCCATCGCCAGGCAACTTTCCTCCTTTCAGCCCAACGCCACCATCGCCCGTTTCGCCTGGCATGCCACCGGCTGGTAACTTTCCACCGCCTCCTCGGCCCGTTCCACCCGGCACGCCGATTGGTCCGCCAGGGACGCCACCGACAGGGCTTCCGAATATCGAAGAACGGGACGACATCCCGAACTTCATGAACCTTCCGCCGCAAGATCCTCCGTTCAAGCAGCCCCCCGGCGAAGGTAAGTTCGGGCCTATCGAAGAACCAAAGTCGCCTCCATGGGAGGCCCAACTCGGTCTGCAGGCTGGTGCCAATCCCAACCTCGATTTCGGCGACGACGAATTCGGTCCGCATCTGGGCCCTTCGCTCGACTTTGATGACGAGGCGGACGACGACCCGGTTCTGGGCAAACTGCGGGAAAGTGGCACCGAAAGTCCCAGCTTTGCACCGCCGGCGAGACCTGGCAACTTCAATCCGAACCTGGTCGGCTTCTCGAACGACGATCCGGTCGCTCGAGAAGTGCCTGGCCTCAATCCGGATGTCTCGATTCCGTCGAACATCGAACCGCCGCCACGCTTTCACGAGCCCCAAGCCGCAGGCGTTGGTAACTGGCGAAATCCTGATTACGCTTCGGCCGATCTGTCTGAGGCCGACATGCCGGGTGAAGCGACCGATGCGTCGGCCCCTGCGGCGGCAGAATCGGTTCGCGGACTTTGTTTTCGCGAAGAGACCACGGTCTCTGGCTATCCGTTCTATCAAAGCATTCTCGAAGGAACGCCGGCGGTTTCTTTCTCGCCGTTCGCCATGATCCGCGAGCTATCGCGCATCGCACGGCCAGTGCTGTCGATTCATTTCCTGCGTGCTGAAAAGCCAATTCCCGAAGGGCTCGGGGGCGTGCCGCTACGTGGGGACCTCGACGAGAAGTTCGCGGCACTGGGCGGGCCGATGCTCTTCTGCCCGGAAGATCTCGAGCCGTTTCGTGAGATCATCGACGAGATGTGGGGACTTGATGCGATCAGTGTCTTGTTCACTTCTGGCGATCCCCAGAAGATCGTCGACCACTTCCGCGCTGGCCTGTTCGGGCCTTCCCGTGGTGACCAGCCGAGTGCATCGCCGGGGCCGCAATTCTTCGCGGTCTTCTCGCCCAATTTGCTGACGACTTTTTTGACCCAACGCGATCAGGAAACGGTCGATCAATTGCTTGGTCAGCCTGTCGAAGCGATTTTGACCGAAGTGGCGGACATGCCTGACAGTTGGCAACTGTTCACCCGCAAGTCATGGGCCGAGCCACTTCAGAAGCTGGGATTGAATCGCGTCGTCGAACAGACCGGTTAAGTGATCTCGCAAATCAATTCTTCGGATCGCATCGACAGGGGACTGGCATGGCAGAAATCAAGGTTGGCAGTGCGCTCGCCCCGGCAAAGATGAAAGTCGATGAGCAAGTCCCGCTGCATATTCTGCTGGTGGGCAATTTCCATGGTAGCGGCCAGCCGGAACGAACGACGCCGATCGAAGTCGATCGAGACAACATCTACGAACTGCCGGCGGAACTTCAGGTGCGCCTCGAAGGTATTCTGGCATCGTCCGCTGGGGCCACGCAATCGATCGATTTCGAGGAATTCGAAGACTTTTAGCCCGACGTGTTGTTCGAAAAGCTCGAACTGTTCGAGCAGCTTCGGACCCTTCGTCGACGTTTGAAAAATCCCAAGCACTTCGATTCCGCAGCGGCGGAAGTCTTGGCTTGGGGAGACAACGCGACGGACGCTTCCAGCGAGGTCCCTGTCTCGCCGGCCGCCCCAGGGTCGGAAGATCTGTTTGCCGATGTGCTGGCTCAATCGGTCGACGTCGATCGCTCGCCACTGGAAAGCGGAAACTGGCAGGCCTTCATTCAGAAAGTGCTCGCCGAAAGCAAGGTCGAACGGGTCGATTCTCGCCAGGACGGTCTAGTTGCCTTGGTCGATGAAGCGATCGCTGAAACAATGCGGGGCGTGCTTCGCAGTCGCAGTTTTCGTCAACTGGAAAGTACTTGGCTTGGTCTCAAATGGCTTTCGTTCCACGTCGAGACCCATGCCAAGCTGAAGATCTTTGTGCTCGACACCTCCGCCGAAAGCTTCCAGGCGCAACTCGACGACGCCAATTGGAGTGAGACGGCGCTAGCTCGGCAAATCACTCGACCGCGGCAAACGCCTGGGGCAACCCCTTGGGGCGTGATCGGCTGTTTGTTTCCGTGGAGTGCGAACCAGAAAGACCTGATTCGACTGTCTCGTTTCGGAGATCTCTGCCAGGAAGCGGGCGCGGCGCTGGCCGTGGAGTTTCAAGGAAACCAAGAGGAATGGCTCTCGATCGAAGAAGTCAAACAGGTAACCTGGGATCGCAATCGTTTAACACGGCCGATGCAAAGCATCGCAGGACTATGGCCACGCGTGCAGTGGCGGCTTCCGTATGGAAAGAAAACGAAGCCGGTCGAATCGTTCGCCTTGGAAGAAGTCCCTCCGACCGGCAAGGCCGAGTTGGCCTGGGGGAGCCCCGTTTGGCTGGCGTTGGCGGCGATCGCGCAAGGTTTTAACGAATGCGGCTGGAAACTCGACACTTCCGCCGTCAGTCAGTTCACCGACTTGCCTTTGTACTTCGATCCCAATGCGGATGGCGACGCTCATCCTTGTGGCGAATATCTGCTGACCGATTCGCAGATTGAACACCTGATGCAGATCGGTTTGAGCCCGATCGTCTCGTTCAAGAATCAGGACCGCGTCCAGCTTCGTGGCATCCAGTCTTTGGCAGGCGGAGCGTGGCTCGGACCTTGGTCCCATCGCTAACATGGTGCGCACGAAAAAAAGCTGCCTGAGCGTTCGCCCAGGCAGCTTTCATTTTATCTTCGAGCTTGCGTTCGACTTACTGACCGAGGATGTACGAGAACATCAGCGGAGCGACGATCGAGGCATCGGAGTTGATCATGTACTTCGGACTGTCTTTGCCCAGCTTGTACCAGGTGATCTTTTCGTTCGGGACCGCACCGCTGTACGAACCAAACGAAGTGGTCGAGTCCGAGATCTGGCAGAAGTAGCTCCACAGATTCACGTCTCGCTTTTCGAGATCCTGCAGGATCAGCGGAACGGCACAGATTGCGAAGTCACCAGCGATACCACCACCGATCTGGTAGAAGCCGATGCCCTTCTTTTCGTGCTCGAGGTACCACTTCACCAGGTCTTGCATCATCCGTGTGCCTGGGTGGATGACGTTGTGCGAAGACAACGTGCCATCGTAAACGCGGGCCGCGAAGATGTTGCCCAGCGTCGAGTCTTCCCAACCGGGCGTGAAGACCGGAATACCTTTTTCGTAGGCGGCCAGCACCCAGCTATGTTCGGCTGGAATCTGGTAATGCTCTTGCAGCTTGCCATCCTTCAGCAAACGGAAGAAATAATCGGTCGGGAAGTGCTGCTCCCCCTTTTCGTCCGCTTCTTTCCAGTATTCGAGCAAGTTGTGCTCGAAGTGGCGAATGACCGTTTCCGGAATGCAGGTATCGGTAACGCGATTGAAACCATCTTCACGAAGCTGGAACTCGTCTTCTGGCGACAGGTCGCGATAGTTGGTGCACATCGCGTAGTCGTCGTGGGCGACGAGGTTGAAGAAGTCTTCTTCGAAGTTGGCAGCCGTGCAACTGATGGCGTGTACCTTATCGGCACGGATCATCTCGGCCAGAGAAATGCCCAGTTCGGCCGTGCTCATGGCACCGGCGATCGACATGAACATCTTGCCACCTCCATCGACCATCGACTTGTAAGTCTTGGCCGCATCCAGCATCTCGCGAGCGTTGAAATGGCGGTAATGCTTCTCCATAAACGCGCTGATGCTCATCGTGTGCGACTCCTGCAGAAAACGGAAAGATTGCACCGCCGCCAATCGCACTTCGCGATACAGCCGGACGGACTGTTTTGAGGCGGACGATTATATCAGTGCGCCAAGGCGAGGAAAATTAGCCACGCTTCTCCCAGGATCTTTCCAATGGCAATCTTCATCGATCCGCACTGATTTTGCCCGCCAGAAATTCACTCGAGTCTACGGGTTTAGCGGAACCTGATCAGCGATGGGCCATATCTGCCCCATGATCGTAATAGTTCTCAAAAGTAGTGATAGGCAGTAATTGATGCATTTTCTGCAATAACCACCGTAGAGGGGTAGTTGTGTACCTATATTTCGTGTAAAGCGCAAAATTGAATAAAATCAAATAAAGTGGTTTGCTTTGTATTCAACGGGGGCTGTAGCATGCCCCAAAGGTTGAGGTTTTCTTCTCTGACTCGGCGTTCGTCGGGTTTCTCGCTGCGCAGCTTACCCCAAATTGCAGTCTTCCTAATTCTTCCATATCTCGTAGAGGAACAGAGTTATGAAATGTAGAAGGTCTCTGAGCGGATTCACGCTCGTCGAACTCCTGGTGGTGATCGCCATTATCGGTGTATTGGTCGCCCTGTTACTTCCGGCCGTCCAATCGGCCCGAGAGGCAGCACGTCGAGCGCAATGTACCAACCAGATGCGGCAGCTTGGGTTGGCCATTCACAACCACCACGACTCTCATAAGTTCTTTCCAACCGCAGGCCGAGGATGGGACTATTTGCCCACGTTCAACGTCAATCACGACCAGGTCGACGGCAGTCCATTGGTAGGTGCCCAGCAGGAAGCGGGATGGCAGTATCAGATCTTGCCCTACCTGGAACAGATGAACGTTTATCAGGGGGATAATTACGGCACGGCCGAAGAACGAGGCCATCGCATCGCTGAAGCGGTGATTCAAACCTATTACTGCCCCAGCCGCCGGGCCGCCGCGCCGACGCCCCAGTCGTATCGCCAAAGCAAGTACAAAAACGTCGCCATGACGGTCCCTTCCGGCACGCACGAGATCGGTAAGTCGGACTATACCGCATGCTGCCGAGACTCGCGTCCGCGAGAGCTGAACACCACCATGCCGAGCCAGTTCTCGGACGACTCGACTTCGCTCTACAACGTCGGCTTTAACGATATCAGCAACGGCTACGGCTGGGCGAAACGGACTGAGTATTGGAGTGGCGGTAAGACTGGCACGTTGACTTTCAGCGGCATTTCCGACGGTTCGTCGACGACTCTCTTCATTGGCGAGAAGCGGATGCAGGTCGGCTATATCGGCCAGAATCCTGGCAACGACGACAACGGCTGGGTGAGTGGCTGGGACAACGACTCGGTCGCGTTGGCCGGACGATTGCCAGGGCCAGATGCCCCAAATGTTCCTTACACCGACGCGTTCGGTTCGGCCCATCCCAGCGGATTCAATGCCTTGTTCGGGGATGGAAGTGTTCGACAGATTCCGTACGGTGTCGACGTTGTGGTGCTGGTTCGCATGTCCCACGTCGCTGACGGCCGTTCGTACAAAGACCCGTAAATCATGAAGGTCCGAAGTGCGCGGATTCCAGAATATTCCACAAGGTGAGGAACCATCACGTGAAACAAAAGTATTGCATTCTAAGCATGGCGTTGATCGCCCTGGCAGGACTTATCTTCAGCGGCTGTGGCAGCGGTGGAAACCAGGTAACGGTATCGGGACAGGTCGTCGAGAACGGCCAACCAATCCCAGTCCCGAATTACGAAGAAGGAGTGAACAACGTCGCGCTGGTCTTTGTGCCACTCGATGAATCGGGCGAGATGAAAGACGAAGCAGCCCATGGTGCGAACGCTTCGGAAGATGGCAAGTTCACCGTTACCGGCAACATGGGGAACGGCATTCCACCAGGAAAGTACCGCGTGGCAGTGCGTATGACCAGTATGTCCAAAGATGGCATGGCCAGCGACGATGCCTGGAAAGGGAAGTATGGTCCGACTTCGTCCCCGTTTGTGTTTGACATTAGCTCCAGCACGAAAGACCTGAAAATCGATCTCGCCGAGGCTCCCAAGTCGTGAGCGATTCGAGTCGGGGCAGCTTCAGTGACTTAGAAAGGCCGTGCTTCGCCCCAGGGTGGCCGCGGCCTTTTTCTATCGTGTCGAACTCGTCTTACCATCATCTATTCAGGATGTCGTTCCATGAAAAACTATCGAGGTTTCACCCTGGTCGAGCTGTTGGTGGTGATCGCCATCATCGGGGTGTTGGTCGCGTTGTTATTGCCGGCGGTGCAATCTGCCCGAGAAGCGGCACGACGAACGCAGTGTGCCAACCATATGCGTCAGATCGGCCTGGCAATCCACAATCATCACGACACACACCAGCACTTTCCAGCAGGTGGACGTGGGTGGCAACACTTTCCGACCTTCAATGTCGATTGGGGACAGACCGGAGGAAGTCCTGAGGTGGGCGTCAAGCAGGAGGCAGGTTGGATGTACCAGATTCTGCCTTACCTGGATCAGATGAATGTCTACCTGGGCGACAATCACGGGACCGTTGAAGAACGAGGCATTCGGATTTATGGCGCCGTGATTCCAACCTTTTACTGCCCCAGTCGCCGAGCCGCCGCGGCCACCCCACGTAACATAACCCCCAGCCTTTACCGCAGTGTCGACGTGGGGGCGCCTTCCGGCATGTATGAAGTTGGCAAGAACGATTACACCGCCTGCTGTGCTTCCGACCGACCGCACGAACTGAAGAACATCTTGCCGAGCAAATACCCGGACGACAACGCCCTGAACAATGCCGGTTTTCGCTCGATCTCTAATGGGTATGGCTTCATCAAGCGTACCGAGTACTGGCATCCCGATGGTCCTCGAAACACTGGCCTGTTGACTTTCTCGGGGATCCCCGACGGCTCGTCGACGACGCTGTTCGTGGGGGAGAAACGGATGGCGGTTTCGACGATCGGCCAAAATCCTGGGAATGATAACGAAGGGTATGCTTGCGGCTGGGACCAGGACACCATCGGCCGCGCCGACATGCTTAGCGGTCCCGACCTTCCGTCCATCGTTTCGACGGTGGCCTACGGCTCGGCGCACCCAGGGGGGTACAACGCATTGTTTGGTGACGGCAGTGTGATCAATCTGGCGTATGGCATCGATGTCGAAGTCCAGTCCCGCATGGGACACATCGCCGATGGCCGGTCATTCAAGATGCCGTAAATCGAACGGTCCGTAAGTCAACATGGGGCGAACAGGCTGGCCTGAATTTCACCAGGTCAGCCTGTTTTTTTCCTTTTAGCCCCCCGATACTGGCACATCTTTCGCGAATAGAATAACGCCACCATTGTTGTTTTGTTCCGAGGATGTCTCCATGGTTTATGTTGCCGCTACCTTATTGCTGTTGGCCAATATGACGGCCTGGGTATCGACCCTGATTACTCTGCCAGGCAACTGGATCTTGTTGCTGTTTACCTTTCTCTACGCCTTCTTTCTGCCGGCCGAATATTACCCGCGTGTCAGTTGGACCGTGGTGATCGTGATGGCCGTGTTGGCGATCCTTGGCGAAGTGCTCGAGTTCCTGGCAGGTGCCGCCGGAGCTGCCAAGCAAGGGGGAAGTCGCTGGGGGATCGTGCTTTCGCTCGTGGGTGCATTCGTCGGAAGTTTGACCGGCGCGATCATGCTGAGCTTTGTCCCGGTCATCGGAACGATGATCGGCGCGCTACTGGGTGGCGCCTTAGGTGCATTCGGCGGTGCTTGGGCTGGGGAACACAACACCGCGAAGACACACGAAGAACGCTGGGCGATCGGCAAAGGAGCATTCGTCGGACGCATTATGGGAACGGTCGGCAAGTTGGCCGTTGGCATCATTATGCTGGTGCTGGTGACGCTGGACTCGTTCTTCGATCTCTCGGCCCGACCAATTGTGACCGAGGCCGTTTCGATGTTGTCGCCTTAGCCGGCAGCAACTACGCCAGGTACTTAGCACTCAGCTTGCGAACCGTGTTCATATTCCGCATGGTGCTGCTCGGCAGTTTCAAGGCTTTCATCTCCGGCAGGTTCCACACCTCGGAATCGGACATCTTGCCATAGCGTAGCCAGAAGATCTCGCGCCCAACCACACGGAAGAGGTCTTCATCCGTCTCGATCGTCTCCAAAGCTTTGACTGTCTTCGGTGCCAAAGCTTTCGCTAGAAACGAAACGTGCATGCTCCAGCCGTCTTCGCTTTGCTGCGGAAAAATCTCGGCCGAAGCGATCTGGCGAACTTCGGCTGCGGTCCGGACGAAGGTGTCGACTTCATACCCGAGTGAGTGCTGCAGATGATCAGCGATTTCGCTCGCCAGTTTGGCGTCGCTCTTCTTAGCCGTCTGAAAGATCACGTTGCCACTGGCGATGTAGGTCTCGACCGCGTCGTAACCCAGCTCTTCGAAGTAACCGCGTAACTGATCCATCGAAAGCCGGCGTCGGCCCAGGTTCAGCCCACGCATGAACGCAACGTATTGAGATAGTTTTGCCATGCGGCTGTTCTAGCAGAACAACAGCACGCTGACGAGTTCTTCCAGCTAGTTCTTCAGGTCGAAGTCGAAGCTGGTTTGTGAGTCCGAAACGGAAGCCTTCAGTTCTGATGTCCGCACCGAGTGGTACTGGGCTGGGATGCTGTTGTCGTACTTCTTCATCGGTGGTGAGTTCGGATTCTTGGAAGGAACTTCGACCATCGATGGCTCGACGGCGACCTGGTATTCCCCGGTCGGAATCGAAACCTGATAGGTACCATTGCCGACGTCGCTGCGACTGGCGTAACCGGTCGCTGGGTTTTCAAACGAGATCGAGCCCCCTTGGACCGGCTTGCCATCCATGGTGACATTGCCCGTCACGGTGACCATGTGCGGGCCTGCGGGGCCACAACCGGCAATCAACAACAAGGCAGAAGCAAGCAGAAGGAACTTGGACATGACGATTTCGCTTGGAAGAGCAGGGGGCGAGGTGATGGGAAGAGTGCCACATAAGTGACGCGGCTACTTGCGTCACTTACGAGTTCAAACGCATTGCCTTACGGCAGTTGGACTACGTTGCCGTCGTCGCGATCGGCCAGGTTCTTGCCAACATTCACGTCCAGCGTTTCAGGCAGAAAGCGAATCGAGGCATCCGACACAATGACCAAAGCACCGCCTGGGTGAGCCGACTGAATCGGCGTGTTGCAGGCATCGGCCTTGGCCCAATTGCCACCGATGATGCTCGTGCCGATTCCCTGTCGAACCGTCGTGATGTTCCAGCAACGCGTATCCGCGCCCCACGATCCATCCGTGCCATTCGGCCGAGCTGTGATCTTGGCACCCATGTACCAACCACTCACGGGATGACCGCGACCATCAAAGGTCTTGTTGCTGCCGTCGGTGGTGAAGCCTGATTGTTCGGCGATGCAGAACGTGTTCGACGTGCCGTCGGTGATGTCGCGGAACGACGTTCCCACGAAGTTACGGAACACGCCACCATCCGAGATGTAGCTACTGTTCGTTGCCGCATGATCGGTGGTGATATGGTTGTCGCTCCCAGCGATCAAGATGTAATCGGTCTGCTGGATTGAAACGGTATCGCCGGAAGGACCAGCCGTTTCAAAGCGAGGGAGCGGGCTGGAAGGGCACCAGTAACCGTCGACCGAGATGTCTTTCAAGATCGCCCGCAACGGACCCGATCCGGTCGACCCCAGCCAGAAGGTCATGCGGAAGTTGTTCGAGGTGGTCTTTATCTGGTTGAACAGAGCACCTTGTTCCATGAAAGGCAACAACGAAACCCAGGCGGTCGGGCCATGCGCGCCTGTGTTGGCCGCGCCGGCGATCGACGAAGGTGGGAACGTGTTGAAGGTGTCGTGATAGTTGTGCAGAGCCAACCCGATCTGTTTCAGGTTGTTGCTGCAGCTCATTCGGCGTGCCGCCTCACGAGCTTGCTGGACCGCCGGCAGCAGCAAGGCGATCAACACACCAATGATGGCGATCACCACCAATAGCTCGACCAGCGTGAAACCTCTTCTTTGCATGACGGGACGTCCTTGGGGAGTGGCAATAAAAATCGATATTCGCGCGAATATTTTTAGTTTATGCCCGCTTTGGGAATGGACAATGGCTGTTTGTCAGTTAACGGTAAAATCGGCCATGAAATCGCAATGATAGCGGAGTGGATCTTGTCGCTGTACTCCCGTAAGGAGGGGTGAGCTTCATGCTAAACCGCTCTGCAGAACTAGATGCCGCAGCCACAACCGCTCGACCAGACTCGGCCATCAGCCGCCATGATCGGTTGGTGTTGATGTTGTGGCGGTGCGGGTTGCGAGTTGTCGTAGCCGCCGAAGCGAGCCACCGGCGACCAATCGGGACTGACCGCTGGCAAGGCCGGAGCCAGAGAACGGAACTCTTCGTTTCCATAGACCACTTTGCCGCCGACAACTGTCAGCACACTTTCAAGTCCGCGGATCGCGTTCTCTTCGACTGAAAAGTAGTCGTCGCTCAGCACGGCCAGGTCGCCATAGTGACCAACGCTCAAGGTCCCCTTCTTGTCGTCGTCATGACTGAACCAGGCACTTCCCGCGGTGTAGAGTCGCAACGCTTCTTCACGCGACAGGCGATCACTTTCGTCATGCATGACCGTGCCGCCGACCGTTTTCGAGGTCACCATCCACCACAAGCATGTCCATGGATGGTAACTCGCCACACGAGTTCCGTCGGTCCCTGCGCCGACTGGCAGCCCCATCTGTAACATCTTGCGAAGCGGCGGCTTTCGTTTCACCGACTCGGTCCCGTAGCGGCGAATGTAGTACTCGCCTTGGTACGCCATCCGGTGCTGGATGGCGATCCCGCCTCCCATGGCCGCGATGCGTTCGAGGTTCTGATCGGAAACCGTTTCGGCATGATCGATGAACCAACGCAACTGATCGATCGGAGTGTCGCGATGGACACGTTCAAAGATGTCGAGAAAGCGTCCGATCGATTCGTCGTAGGTCGCATGGATTCGCCAAGGCCAATTCGATTCGGCCAGCGTACGAACGACCGCTTCCAGTTCGTGTTCCATCGTCGGGCGAAGATCAGGACGCGGCTGGAGGAAGTTCTCGAAGTCAGCGGCACTCCAAACAAGGTTCTCGCCGGCGCCGTTGACCTTCAGCAAGTCGCTGCCGGCACCTGGGCGAGTCATACCCAGCCAGCGACGATAGTCGTTCAGTTCTTCTCCCGGTTTCTGGGCAAACAGGCTATACGCAATCCGCAGCGTCAGATGCCCATCGTCATCCAGCTTTCTGACCACGGCGTAATCATCGGGATAGTTCTGCCCGCCACCGCCTGCGTCGGAAGCACTGGTCACGCCGAACCGATTGAGCTCGCGCATGTACTGCCGAGTAGAATTCAATTGGTCTTCGTACGAGAGCTTTGGGGCGTTGGCGATCGTCGAGTAAAGAATCAACGCGCTCGGCTCGGCAATCAGCAGCCCGGTCGGATTGCCTTGACGGTCGCGAGCGATCAAGCCGCCGGGTGGATTCGGCGTGGTTTTGTCGAAGCCAAGTGCTCGCAGGGCCGCCTTGTTGAGCATGGCCGAATCGTAAAGGTGCAGCACCAACACCGGAGTATCAGGGGCGGCCTGGTTGATCTCGTCGAGGGTCGGCATGCGACCTTCGGCGAATTGAAATTCGTTCCATCCACCGATGATGCGAACCCATTGAGGCGGCGGCGTGTTCTCGGCTTGGACTCGAAGTTGTTCGAGGGCCTGGGCAACGGTTGGCACGCCGTCCCAGCGAAGTTCCAGGTTGTAATACAAGCCGGCGCGAATGACGTGCAAGTGCGAGTCGTTCAGACCGGGAATGACTCGTCGCTGATTCAGGTCGATGACTTTGGTCTGAGAGTCTGCCAGTGGGAGGATCTCTGGATCGCTTCCCAACGCTGAGACTTTACCGTCGGAGATCGCCACGGCGGTCACTTCCGGCTGAGATGGATCGAGCGTCGTGATCTTACCGTGATGAAGAATCAGTTGCGGGGCCATGGTCCAATATCCCAATATGAGTAACTGGCGGATGCAGCCAGGGAGCAAAGAAACGAGTCAGTACCGGCATCACACCCCAAGCCAACGTGACCGTGACAAACATGGTTGTCACCGCGGTCGCGATCAGGCTGTGGAGGTTGACGAGAACTGGAGGGAGCACGTTGCCCCAGAACAGCACACTGGGAAAGACGCCCAGCCAGGTAATGATGGCCATCTTCCAGCGCGGCGGACTCTTCTTTGGATCACGGAAGAACATCTCGAGCCCGTCGATCTTGCGACGCGTCGCTTCTTCCACCACCATCGATTTGGTGCGTTCGTGAAAGTCGCGAAAACGCTGCGAGCGATAAAACGCATCGCAAGAGGCCTGATCTTCAAAGGAACGCAAGATACCGTACTCACAGCCAACCGAGCCTGGGACCGGCGCCAACAGAAGGACGCCTGCGGTGCCTGGTTCGTGAAGCGAGTCGCGAGCGAACTCTCGGAGGGCGGTTTCGTAATCCGCTTCTCGACCAGGACGGGCTTCGTGCGTGATGGCAACATGGACGCGGTTCATGCGTTTCCCTTTTCCGTGAATGCGAAGACAGTTTCGCCAACGCCTGGCCAGGGAAGTGCTTGGATCCCTGGCCACTGATAAGAAAGCTGGACTAGGCCAGAACTTTGCGGGCCGGCGAAGCTTTGTGGACCATGGTGTAAGCGTACTCGATCCCCACACCGTATGCTCCGCCATGTTCGCGGAAGATATCCATCAGGGCGTCGTAATGTTCGCGGTGGGCCCAGTCACGTTGGAACTCGAGAACGGTTGCGACCGAGGTCATGCGAACGGCACCTGCTTGAACCATGCGGGAAAG
Source organism: Bremerella sp. JC817 (assembly GCF_040718835.1). Taxonomy (NCBI): domain Bacteria; kingdom Pseudomonadati; phylum Planctomycetota; class Planctomycetia; order Pirellulales; family Pirellulaceae; genus Bremerella; species Bremerella sp. JC817. The sequence continues at coordinate 68,330 of NZ_JBFEFG010000266.1, forward strand.
TGCCGCTTCGTGAGCCGCCAGCGAAGTTCCGGCCGAAGCGTCTTCGACCACATAAATGTTGTACCCTTCGGCCAGCATGTTCAACGTCGGCCAGGTAATGCAGACCTCGGTCCACAATCCGCTGAGGATAACGTTCTTCTTGCCGGTCGCCTTGATCGCTTCGCGGAACGCAGGCGTATCCCACGAGTTCATTCCGGTGCGTTCGATCGGCTGCTGGTTCGGGAAGATGTCGAGCAGTTGCGGCCACATCGGACCACTGAACGACTCGGTTTCGACCGTCGTCAGAATCGTCGGGACACCAAACTCTTTGGCACCCTTGGCCAGCATCAAGACATTGTTCATCAGCAGTTGACGGTCGATACCGCTGCTGACACCAAACGACATCTGCGGTTGGTGGTCGATGAAGACCAACACGCTGTTGTCTGCCGTGATCAGTCCGCCGTCGGTGTTTGCGAGAATGTTCGCCATGGTTCAAAATCCTTCAGTTTGAAAAGTGAGTTGCAACAGATATCTAGTTAAAAAAATTCAATTGAGAGACCGGAGGTCATTTTCGAGCACGAAACAACAGCTCGCTAAGCGAGTTCAGTTCCTTTTCTGTCAGGTCTTGGAATTGCGAATCGTGCAGTTGATTGATAGGAGCATCGAGCTCTTGGAGCGTCGATTGTCCCTTCTCGGTGAGCGAGACCCACACGACTCGGCGATCGTCTTCGCTGCGATTGCGATCGACGAGCCCGGCAGTCACCATGCGTTCGACTAGCCGAGAGATGTCCGTCTGCAGCGAGATCATCCGTTCCGCGATCTGATAGGTTTGCATCGGCTTTCCTTCGCCACGCAGAATGCGGAGGGCATTGTATTGCGGGTCGGTCAGGCCGTGCTCTTTGAGCAGTCGCGAAACCTGAGTTGAAAGCAGGGCATGCGTTCGCATCAGGTTCAGATAGGCTTCCTGGCGAGGGCAGTTGAACGAAGTTCGCTTGCCGATCTCGCTGGCCAATCCGTTTCGCGTGTTGTCTTGTTTGCTGCTCATGTGTGTATTTGTACGGTGTAACGTATTGTGTTGCAACAGATAAAAGTGCCAAATGATCAAAATGGCTCAAGAGAGGGGATTCGGCAGGTTCTAGCTAGGAACCACTTCTTGCTCAGGAATTCCTAGCGGACGATGCGTGCTGGCGAAGTCTTGAATCACCGGCTTCGGTCCGTCTGGGTAAAGCCATGGGCGGAACAGCTTCGTAAGAAACGGCATGATCACCCATGCCAGCGAAGCGACAACGGCCACGTTCACGATCGCACGGATCAGCAGGTCATGCATGAAGCCGATCATCGGCGGGATCGTCATCGAGAAGAGCAGGGCACTCGGAAAGACGCCCAGCCAGGTCACGACAAACATCTTCCAACGCGGTGGACTGGTCTTCGGATCGCGAAAGAAGCCTTCCAGCCCATCCAGCCGATGACGCTTGGCATCATCGGCCACCAACGGTCGCGTGCGACGATGGAACTCTCGGTAGCTTTCCGAGTGGTAGAAGGCATCGCACGATTCCTGGCTGTCGAACGTGCGAAGGATGCCATACTCTTTGCCGAGTGACCCAGGTACAGGGGCGAGGAGCAACACACCCGATACGCCTGGCTCGTCGAGCGACTTCTTGGCGAACTCGCGCAACGCTGCTTCGTATTCGACTTCTTTACCTGGCTTGGCCTGATGGGTGATGGCGATATGAAACTGGCCCATGGGTCCGACTTCTGGCTAGGAACTCAAAAACGACGAATCAAAAACGATTCCGAACTTTCCTGCAGCGTCCCGGGGGCAAGGGCTACTTGAAAATATGGACCATGAATCGATGGTCGCCAATTTTCAGCCGAGATCTCTTCCAGGAAAGCGGAAACAAGGTGCAAACAATACACCAATTACGTCCTGGCAGGTGGTCGATTCGAAGCCATCTGGCGAGGTTCATCCGATATTCATGCCATGTTATTGATAGCGTTCCAGCGACTTTCCCTTAGCCGCTTTCAACGGGGATGAATCGCGCGATGGACGCGCAGGACGCGGATTATCGATCTCGATCGCACAGAAAATTCATGCTGGTGGGATCGGCGACATCGCTGCTGGTTCTTGAGTGCGCGTGTGGAAGATTGCACTCGTAACGGTCAGACTGCCGGACGATCAGGCAGCCAGTCGTGGGAATGGGTCGCTGTGGTAACTTATTGTCCACCTTTGTCGCGTTCGTTGGCGTCGGCAAATGCGGGCCGATCTGCGGAAAGAGGTGAGTGTTTCACTCGTTAAAGCCGCGTAGACAAGGCGTCACTGGAAAAGTGGAATAACTTTTGGGATTCGCAGCAACCGAACCAGACCTGCGACGTTAATCAGGTCACCAGAAGGTGCAACTTGCTTGAGGAAACATGCTATGTGGCAGATCGCCGCGTCCGTCGGAAGTTATGAGAGTGGAGCGGTAAACCATGCCACCGATGTGAAAACGGTTCAGCGGATGCTGACCGATATTGCTCGAAAGCTGAACGTGCCGGCCTTCAACCCAGGCGGCGTCGACGGTTTGATTGCTCGGGTCGCTTCTCAGTCGAGTACCGTCAAGGCGATCACGCAGTTTCAGGTTCGCCGCGTCGGCCTGGCCCAGGCCGATCAACGCATCGACGTCGGCGGCAAGACCTGGAAGGCGATGATCGCCGTCGTCGGTGCCGCCGCGCCTCCACCACCGAGAGCGATTGCCGGAGCGATCACGTTGACCGTGCAGCACGGCAACAAGTTCCCGCAGAAGACCAAACGCCAGGGAAGCGTGGCACCAACGTATGGCGGCACTTACGAGTCGAGCTTTGTCTTGTCTGGCGGGATTATCGGGACCTTTCGCGGATCGATCTGGCCCGACGATATGACGATCAAAGGGCACGTGATCGACGGCACCTACCCGCTGCATATCGGCTTTCATAAAGGTGGCAACAAAGCGAAGCAAACCGCAGCCGACCTGGTAGTGAAAGAGCAGGGAGTTCGGCCAGGTCTGTTGGTGAATGCGCGAAGTTCGGTCCCGGTGAAAAGCGATAACCCGGGCAAGACGATCTCTTCCGGAATCAACGTGCACAATGGTTTCTATAGTGCTCGGTTCTCGGATGGTTGTCTGACGTTGCATCCCAACGACTGGCAAAGGTTCATGCAGATCTTCATCGATGGCTTTCCCGACATCAACGATTGGCACACGCTGGGTAACAACACCGGCAAACGGATCGGCCAACTGATCGTCAAACCGTAACGTAGGATGGCTCTTCGAGCGGACAGAAACGAGAAACAAAAAAGGTTGGCTGCGAAGTTCCTCGCGGCCAACCTTTTTCAATTGTGGCGATCCGTGTGATCTGACGTTTGAAGTTAAGGCTTCGTCGGATCAGACCACGGAGCGTCTTCCGATGTGTTCTCTGGCGTCGACCAGGGAGCATCCTCTTCGCTCTTTTCGGTCTTCGATTTTTCGCCGTCGACCCCGCCGGAAAGTTCGGGTGGCGGCTTCAATTCGCCTGGGATTAAACCGCGCGTAGTGATCTGGGTCGTACCGAGGCCGCGACGATAGTCTTTGTGAATCACGCGTGCCGGGATGTCGGCCCGCGAGAAGAAACTAACGCTGGGGACTTCCCACTTGTTGACGATATCTTGAATTGACGCGTCGCCAAAGATCGTGAAGCGATCGGGCAAACCCCCACCCATGCCGCTGCTCCAAAGCACTTCTGGACCACGTACCAATTTAAGTGAATACTCGTTGGGGGTGTACGTGACCGACTCGGTTCCTTGGGATCGGTTGAAGTGATCGACGATTTCGTAGGTGGCCGACTGGGTCTTACCCCGCTTCATATCGGCGTACATGACCACGGTTGGATTGTCGTTGTCGAGGATCCAATTGTTCTTCTCGATCTTCTCGACCAGGCTAAAATAAACGTCGCGATTCAAGTCGTCGCCGCAGCGAACTTCCAGACGGACATGCTCGCCTGGCTTGATGACTTCCAGGTCTTCCCGGTCGATGGCACCGAACACTTCGGCCACCTTCGGGCCAGGCAGTTTGACGTTACCAACGGCGAGACCTTCATTACGGTTGTTATCGCGAACCGAGGCACCATACACGAGGTGGTCGTTCACCACGTGCACCAGCGGACGTTCCCCGTTGCCATGTTTGGTGGTGTGCTCGAACTGGTAGCTCCAGACGACTACTCGCTGCGGAATACTGAACAGCAGCATCTCGCGATTCGTCTTCACCATCAGCTTGTCGGTCCCCAGCCAGAACATGCTGTCGACCCAGGCCCGGCCGATGTCGTCGGCGTGGTAATAGGTTGGCTCGCTGTTGGCGTCGGTCAGATCCCACACGGCCAGCTGGTTGCGATCGAGCACGGCGGCACGCTTGCCATCTTCGCTAATGGCGACTGCTTTGGCTCCGTTCGGTGCGGGAAGCGACGTCAGCATGACGCCGGTCGTTGGGTCGAATACGCGGATACTGCTTTGATCGGGCAGAAACGCATAACGCTTACCACCGCTGAACGACGGAAGCGAGTCACTTCGCGATTCCTGGCGAAGGCGATATGCGATCGATTTTTCGTCAACGTTCCAGGCAACATATTCTGACTTGTTCCAACGCTGCAGCACGATCTGGCCGTCAATAATTTTGGCCCAAGGATTGTCCCAGCTTCGTTCGTCGGGATAAGCCTCCCAACGGGCGACCGGTTTAACGATCTCGTCGGTGGGCAGCACTTCCCAGATCGCCAGAGCAATCTTCTTGTCGTTGTTGGCGTTGCCGCCGTCGACAAAGCTGTAGGTCAACAGGCGATGCGAAGGTGGATGATAGTCCAGCACGTACTCGTCGGGTGGCAGCTTCTGCTGGTTGATGATCTTGCGGTCGGCGATCGAAACCCAGAGCAGTCGCGTGAAAGGGTCGACTTTACTGTGCGACCAGCGCGGATGGCATTCACCCGAGGCGAGCACCAGCGATTCTGGTCCACCCACCGGAATGATCACGCCGAACTCTTCGCCATCGAAGCCATCGCCAATGCGACCGAAAGCGGTGCCCCCTTCTTTGAGTTGAAGGTAAGGTGGGATCGGATCTGGCAGCAGCGCGATGCGTCCACCGTTGGCCTGCAACGCCAAAGCGAAGCGAGCCCCTTCAACGTCGCCGTAGTTTTCCATCGGCAGGTTTTCAGGGGTCGGCGCGGCAGCGCCACCCAGTTCGCGGCGCATCCGTTCGATATAACTCTGGTCCGATTCGCTTAGCTTCGAGATCGGAACTTCCAACTCGGTCATATCTTCTTTGCGGATCTTCAGCGTATCGCCGTAAACGCCCAGCGGAGCGGCCATCACTTTGAACGAACCGGTGGCATCGGTCCAGTTGCGAGCCGGACCAATCGCACCATCTTCGTAAGCGAAACGAACCGCGCGCGGATTGTAGACTTCGCGTCGCAGGCTGCCAAACCTGGCTGTTTCGATCTGAAGCTCGCCTCGGCGATTGACGCCGGTGACGGTGCCGTTATTCCATTCTTTCCCGAAGTCGTCCCATACCTGGACGACATCCCCCACTTTGAATTTGCCAGCTTCTGCCAGACATGGGAGTCCTAGCAGGAGCAAGAGAGGGATAAGCAACCAGGCCCGTTTCCGATGTTCGAAAGTCATAAGGCTCACCATGCCCCAATCGCAAGAGATCGAGAGGATAAATAAATGAGACAAATCGTGGTGCTGATGAAGGATGTGGCGTGCGGGTTCACCACGCCGGATGGCCCCTCGCCCCAGCTCTATGTCGGAGCCGTTGGGGGGTAAGTTGCCAGCCGGAAGCATCTATTATGGCAAGCGAGATGGGCCGTGTCAGGTCGAATTCCGATGAATTGATGCAAGCGTCATCCCTTTTTCGCGCAATAAAAAAAGGACCTGGAATCCAGGTCCTTTTCGTTGTTCACACAAGCTTTTCAGGGCAGATGACTAGGTAGGCATCTGGCTGCTGAGACCACCGGCCGCTGGCACGTAGCACAGCTTGGTGTAGTCGGCGACCATGCGGTGTGCGCTGAATCGCCAGGCCAGGGTGCTGATGCTGTACATCATGCGTTTGATCCAGTCGCGTGGCAGACCATCGACGTCGCGGTCGTAGTACAGCGGAATGACTTCGTTTTCGAGCACCTTGTAAAGGTCCTCGGCGTCACGGGCATCCTGCTTGGCGGTATCGGTGTGGGTACGACCGGTACCGATGGCGAAGCCGTTACGGCCGTCGTAAGCTTCCGCCCACCAACCGTCGAGGATCGAGCAGTTCAAGCCGCCGTTGAGGACGACCTTTTGGCCCGAGGTACCCGAAGCTTCCAGAGGCTGACGTGGGTTGTTCAACCAAACGTCGACACCTTGAATCATGTGGCGGCAAACGTTGATGTCGTAGTCTTCAATGAAGACAATTTTGTCGCGGAACTGCGGATCGTGACGCAGGTTCTGGATCTTCTTGATCTTCGCCTTGCCTGGCTCGTCTTTCGGGTGAGCCTTACCAGCGAAGATGAACTGAACCGGACGCTTGGGATCGCTCATCATTTCGACAAGGCGATCGACGTCGGTCATGAACAAGTCGGCTCGTTTGTAAGTGGCGAAACGACGTGCGAACCCGATCGTCAGGACGTTCGGATCCAGCACGGTTCGTGCTCGTTCCACTGCATCATCGCTTTCACCTCGGCGACGACACTGGCGCGAGATACGACGACGAACGAACTGCAGCAGCAGGTTCTTCAGCGTGGCGTGGGTTTCCCACAGTTCGCCAGGATCGACTTCATGGATGAACTGCCAGGCATCTGGCTCGCCCATGTGGTGATACCAACCACTTGGGAAGTGGCGATCGTAAAGCTGTTGCATCTGCCAGGCGATCCACGATGGAATGTGAACGCCGTTGGTGATGTGCCCGATCGGAATTTCTTCTTCGACACGCCATGGCCAGAGGTGAGCCCACATGCTGCGGGAAACGTGTCCGTGCAGTTGGCTCACGGCGTTGGCACGACGCGAAGCCTTCAAGCCGAGCACCGTCATGCAGAACGTTTCGTGCTGATTGTTGGTGTCGACACGGCCCAAGCCCATCAACTGCTCGTGCGAGATGCTGATCGACTCTCGGAGGTGTCCGAGGTGTTCTTCGATCAGCCCGGCGTCGAAGCGGTCGTGACCGGCTGGAACCGGAGTGTGCGTGGTGAAGACCGTTCGCTTGGCAACTTCGCGAAGTGCGTCGTCGAAGCTCATGCCATCTTCGTGCATGTGATCTCGAACGGCTTCTAGCGTGGCGAATGCGCTGTGGCCTTCGTTCAGGTGATACACGCCAGGGGTGATGCCCAATGCCTTCAAAGCCTTGATACCACCAACGCCGAGCACCATTTCCTGACGGATACGGGTACGTTCGTCGCCACCATACAGACGGCTGGTCAGTTCGCGATCTTCCGGGCTGTTGCCATCGACATCGCAATCCAGCAGGAACAGTGGCACGCGACCGACGTTCATCTGCCAAACCTTGGCCAGCAGCTTGCCACCCTTCAGTTCGACGGTGACGGTGATCGGCTTGCCTTCAGGATCGACGGCATGCTTCATCGGAAGGTTCTCGACTTTGGTGTCTTGATACTCTTCCATCTGATAGCCTTCTTCGTTCAGGTGCTGCTTGAAGTAGCCCTGATCGTAGAAGAGGCCGATCGCCACCAGCGGCACGCCCAGGCCACTGGCACTCTTGATATGGTCGCCCGACAAAACGCCGAGACCGCCTGAGTAGATCTGAATCGATTCGTGGATACCGAATTCGGCCGAGAAGTAAGCGACCGGCTTCGATCCGAGCACGCCGGCATGGGTATCGGCCCATGGCGTGCTGCTGGACATGTATTCCTTCAACCGACGATAGGCGTGGTTGATACGGCTGTAGAGCACCATTTCGGCGACACGTGTTTCCAGCCGGTCTGGCGTAAATTCTCGTAGCAGAGCGATCGGGTTGTGGTCGAGTTGACGCCAACGGATCGGGTCGAGATCGCGGAACAAGTTGAAGACGTCGGGCTGCCAAGTCCACCACAAGTTGTTGGCCAATGCCATGCACTTCTCGTGCAACTTTTCAGCGGAGAGTTCGACAGGTGCCGTTACGTTTTCGTCTTCAGTTCTTGTCATTTCAGCCTGGCTCATCGCGGTCACCTAACGGGTATGAAAATACAAGGTCTTCAGGTTCGATGCACACTGGCAATGTAGCGAGTTGAAAACCAACACGCGACCCCTGCATGCGATTGCAAAGGAGTCTTTATCGGAGGAAATCGATGCCAGCATCCGAATTCCATCGTTCGTGATCCATCATTCTCTTCGCAGCTTGCCAGCTTGGCGTAGCTTACGGCGAGAGTCGATTCTGTGGGAAGGCCAACTTGAACAGGGAGCAGCCTTTACCATCCTCCTGATGCATTGCCAACGACGCGGTTCGCGTCGCACTAAGGGATTAACCAATAAGGCATTGCCAAGTCAAATCGAGACGGCATCGCTTAGGCTAAAACGATGCGTCCATGAGCGGAACAGCAGGGTACGAATTTGCGTGATAGAGTTGTGGGCCTGACGGATGCCTCTCAGGGACTAAGCGTTGGGCGGCGATCACCCACCAATGAACAGGAGTTTTATGCGTGCGTTAACCGACGACTTGGGCGTGATTTCTTTCCAGAAGCACCATCCTTAACGACGGCTAACTTGTTATTGTGGGGGCGATTGAAATGATGAAGTGAGCAATGATCGGGAAGAAACTTTCTCGAAGCAAACTGGGTGCCAAGCTGCCAGCATTGCTGTCTTAGCCGTGAACGAGGGGAACTATCAAATGTCGTCTAACGAAATCATCACACCCAATTCACCTAATCTTGAGGCACTTTGCGCGCAGCTACGTCAATTAGCCAATTTCCTGCCTACGGCCCATGACTGGCCCCACGAGCAGCTACAAATTTGTGCACGCATGGGTGTCTTCCGCTGGTTCGTCGCTCAAGAGGATGGCGGTCTCGGGTGGTCGCCCGAGGATGTTGTCCGCGGATACCTCGAGTTGTCGGCCGGCTGTCTCACGACAACCTTCGTCATTACGCAGCGAACAGGGGCGTGTCGGCGAATCGCCAGCAGCGAGAACAGCGGTCTCAAGCGGATGCTGCTGCCGGGGCTGCTTTCCGGTAAAACGTTCGCAACCGTGGGTATCTCGCACCTGACCACCAGTCGGCAGCATCTTGGTAAGCCCGCTTTACTGGCCAAGGAAGTCGATGGAGGCTTCGTGCTGGATGGTTTCAGCCCTTGGGTGACTGGTGCCAAGAAGGCGGACACTTTAGTCATCGGTGCCACGCTGGAAGATGGTCGGCAGTTGCTGATGGCGATTCCAGCGAAAGGGATTGGGATCAAATTGGGGGACCCGGCCGAGCTGGTTGGACTTTCTGCGAGCCAGACCGGACCGGTTCAGTTCGAACAAGTCTTCTGCCCGACCGAATGGGTCTTGGATGGACCGCGTGAAGACGTCATGAAAAAAGGAAAGGGTGCCAACACCGGGGGCCTGGAAACATCGACACTTGCCGTGGGGCTTTCTCTGGCAGCGTATCGTTTTCTGGCCGAGCAACGCGAGAAACGGGTCGAGTTCGCCGAACCCACCGAGCACTTCGAGGCAGAACTCGAGTCGCTGAAGAACGATTTGATTGCGGCCGCTTCTGGCGACGATCAATGCGACCCGCTTCAGATTCGATCGCGAGCGAACAGCCTTGTTCTGCGGATTACCCAAGCCGCCCTCAGCTCTGCCAAAGGGGCAGGCTACATGGCAAATCATCCCGTGGGACGGTGGTGCCGCGAAGCATTGTTCTTCCTGGTTTGGAGTTGCCCGAGCAACGTGCTGTCTGCGAATTTGTGCGAACTTGCTAGAATCGAGGAATGAGCGTTTACTCCTGAAGAGTCAGGACGAATCTGGCTCTAGCTTTCCCATCTCCCCCCAATCGTGACGCATCCATGGAAAAAGTTGAAATCACCTGGCACGATCACCACGTTTCCCGAGCCGATCGAGAAAAGCTGAACGGACATGGTGGCGGTGTGATTTGGTTTACTGGGCTGAGTGGTAGCGGCAAAAGTACCGTGGCCAACGCAGTCGATGGCAAGTTGAATGCGATGGGCATCCATACCTTTCTGCTGGATGGCGATAATGTACGGCATGGGTTGAACGCGAGCCCCGAGATCCTCGAGAAGAAATATCCGCCCCATCTGGCGAAACGCTTTGGCTTGGGGTTCGGCGCTGAAGATCGTTCCGAGAACATTCGCCGGATTGGCGAGGTTTCCAACTTGTTCTGCCAGGCTGGGGTATTGGTGCTGACCGCGTTTGTCAGTCCCTATCGCCTCGATCGCCTGCAAGTCCGTCGGATTGTCGAGGGGAGCGGAAGCAGTGGTGACTTCATCGAGGTCTACGTCGATACGCCGCTGGATGTCTGCGAGCAGCGAGATCCGAAGGGGCTTTATAAGAAGGCTCGCGCTGGCTTGTTGAAAGGGATGACTGGCATCGACGACCCGTACGAGAATCCGGTCAATCCAGAAGTGCATTTGCAGGGTGGTGATTTCACCGTCGCGAAGTTAGCTGATCAGGTCATTGCTCATTTGCGCCGAGTGGGGAAGATCCCGGCGGAATAGCTTGACCATTTCTTGCCCTAGTCCTACAACTAATGGGGTGGATCGCTGCCTTTGAGGAACTCAGCGCGACGGATTTGCTGCAGCGATCGATTCACGCTTCTCTCTTTTTTTCGCCTGCCCAGGGTATCCCTGCCCATGGAATGGTCGCATGAGGATTTACGGATGATCAGTTCCTCGATGAAAGATATACGCTCGCGCGTGGCCACGGCTCTGGCCGCAAGTTCAATCCCCCGCCTCCGCTTCATCGTTGTGGAACTTGAGGACAATACGGTTTGCTTACGGGGGGATGTGACTTCCTTCTATCAGAAGCAGATCGCGCAGGAAGTGGTCCGTTCCATCGATAGCGAAGTCGACGTGCGAAACGATCTGCGTGTCGACGAGCCAGCCAACTAAGCGGCCTGAGAACGATCGGTTTGCCAGTCTAGCTGACGCGTCGCCGCGTTCAGTACGTGATCGACTGCCAGGTCTCGCATGCAGCGATGGTGCTTCAAAGGGCACTCTCGCTTAGCGCAGGGGCTGCACTCGGCACCGGCTGAAAGAATCAATTCGTTCGGGTTGTAGTTCTCGGCCCATCGCGGATCGGTCGGACCGAAGATCGCCACTGAAGGAACATTGAACGCTGCTGCGAAATGGCGAGGGCCTGAATCGGTGGTGATCATCAGCGAGGCATGACGAATCACGGCCTTGCTTAAACCAATCGTGGGCGTGTGTGCGGCCAGGCTACGGACCGCCGGATGGTTCACTTCCCGTTCGATGGCCGCGACCGCTTCGCGTTCGCTGGGGCCACAAATCATCAGCACGGCATTTCTTTTGTCGGCAACCAGACGCTTGGCAAGCTGTTGATAATATTCCACCGGCCAATGTTTCGCTCCGCCGTACGCGCCGCCAGTATTGAAGACGATCACTCGTCGATCGAAGAAGTGGAAGTCTCGCCAAATCTTGCGAGCGGTCGAATCATCTTGCGGCGTGGTGCCGAGTTCGCAGTTTCGCGATCGAACTTCATAGCCAGCTAGTTCTGCGAGCGCGACGTAGTAATCGACCGCGGAAATAGGGACGCGTTTACCATCGACGGCCGGCGGAAGAAGGCTATGCGTCAGCAAAGGACCTCGGCCGTAGCGGCGGTAACCGACACGTTCTTTCGCGCCACCCAGCCAGGCAAGACCGGCCGAGCTCAGCGAGTTGGGTAGCAAAATAGCCTGATCGAAACGTTGCTGTCGAAACCGCTTTACAACGCTCCAGAAGCGTTGCTTCGGATCGTCCGCCTTCTTGGCCCACAGGATGGTATCGTCGAGGAAGTCCGTGCCTTCCAATACCTTGGCCACGTAGGGACGCATGATCCCGACCAGGCGATCGCCACGTGTCAGGCCTTGGCGAATGGCACGCAGCGTGGGCGTAGCCATGACGACGTCGCCAATCCAGTTGGGAAGAACGACTGCGATATTTCGGATACCAGGCATGAGCTGTCCTTAGGCGGCCGTGCGACGAATGGGTTCGTTCGCGGCAACCTTTTGAATGATGTCGGTCGTCGAAAAACCACCAACAATATCGACCAGACGAATCTCACCACCGTACTGCTGCAAGATGTCGTAGCCTGGGATTTCTTCCGGGATATAGTGGCCACCTTTGACCAGCACGTCAGGGCGAACCGCTTTGATTAAGTCGTACGGCGTGTCTTCGCCAAAGACGACCACGTAGTCGACGCATGACAACGCGGCCAGCATCGCCGAGCGTTCGGTTTCGCTGATGATTGGCCGGGTCGGACCTTTCAGCTTCGAGACGCTGTCGTCGCTATTCAAGCCAACGACCAGCACTTCGCCCATCTTCGAGGCTTCGGTCAGGTTCGTCACGTGGCCAAAGTGAAGCAGGTCGAAGCAACCATTGGTGAAGACGATCTTCTCGCCGCGGCGACGATGCTCTTCGGCAATCGCGGCGATTTGAGCATGCGTAACAATCTTCTTTTGGCCTGGCAGCAGGTCGGTGCGAAGTTCGGCTTCGATCTCGGCCAGCGGAATTACCGCGACGCCTGATTTTTCAACTTCGAGTCCAGCGGCCACGTTCGACAAGCGAACCGAGTTCTCGCGATCGAGGCCACTGCCAATGCAGGCCCCCAGCATCGCCAGGACCATGTCGCCGGCACCGGTGATGTCGTACACGCTGCGGGCTTGGGTCGGGAAGTGGCATGAACTGCCATCGCGATTGACCAATGCCATGCCGTCGCGATCGAGCGTAACGATCACGTCTTGCAGATCGAGTTGTTGGCAAAGCTGGCTACCAGCGGCAGCGGCATCCGGAACGGTCTTCAGCGAAACGCCGGTCGCCAGTTCGGTCTCGATGCGGTTCGCTTTTAGCAGTGTGGCCCCGCGATAGCGTTCGTAGTCGTGCCCACGCATTGGATCGACCAGCGTAGGAATGTTGTGTTCGTTGGCGAGGGCAATCACCTTCTGCAGAAGCTTGGGTGTGCAGACCCCCTTGGCATAGTCGGAAATCAGAATGACGTCGAAGTCTTCGATCTGATTTTCGATGCCGGAATAGATCTTCTCGACCAGCCAATCGCCGATGGCTTCGGTCTTTTCGTGGTCGACACGCAAGATCTGGCTCGGATGACGCGAGCCGGCTCGGCCGACGAATCGTTCTTTGAGCGTGGTGGGCCGCGAAGCATCGCAGGCAATTAAACGGGTATCGATGCCCGACTTCTGGGCGAGCTCGATCATCTGGGTGCCTGATTCGTCACGTCCATGCACGCCAGCGGCGACCACATGACAGTCGAGGCCACGCAGCATATTGCAGACGTTGGCCGCGCCACCCAGACGCAGTTCCTGATCGTCGGCATGCAGAACGATGACCGGCGATTCCTGGCTGATTCGTTGGGCGTTGCCGTAGGTATAGCGGTCCAGGATCATATCCCCCAGGACCAGAACCTTGGCGGGACGCATCGATTTGAACGCTTGCAAGAGCGGGGGGAGGCTCACGGCTCGTCTTCCTTGACGCGGCATTTTGTTCGTAAATCGCCGGGCAAATCCCATCCTTGGGGTGCCGGGGCAGAGACCATCGGGCCTCTGTTATATCGAGAATTGATAGCGGGGCAAATAGAGAACCGGCTACGAGGCGGACGAAGTGCTAGCGTTCAAAATCGCTTCGACCTGCTGAATCACCTGTCGGCAACTGATTACTGCCATTTTGAAGTTGGTGTGGTCCGAGATCTCTGGCTGGATTTCCTCGAACAGTTCGCCAGCTTTGCGAAGCTTGCTGAACTTCTTCTTGGCCTGTTTTAAATAGGCTGTCGTATCGCCGGCTTGGGCCGCGGGGCCAAGGGCCAGCATATAGTCGTACAGCGTTCGGGCGACTTCTTGCAGTTCGTCGTCCTCTTCCGTTTCTTCGGCATGTTTCAGAAACGTGCGCACCATCCACAGATGGGCCATCTGCAAGTCGATGGCCTCCATCTGGGATTGCGGGCTGAGTACCGAATCGGTCATCGGGAGCTATTTCCTGAGATGGCCTACTTGGTTTCCGAGTGATCTTCGGCGGCTGGCGGCGTATTGCCAGGCTCGGCCGACTTGACTGCCTTCGCGGCATGATCGGTCTTCACCGGTGGAGCTCCCTTCGGAGCGAAAACCAGCACGGTAACCGCACCGGCGACCACCAGGATGATCCCGGCATAGAAGATCGGGCTGGCTTGGGCCCACAGGTTCTTCGTGGCCAGCGAAATGATGGTGGTGACGATCGGTGCGAAGCCAAACACCAACGGCATCACAATCCATGGCTTACCACCATTGGTCAGTGCCAGGATGATGCCGAACGCACCGAAGGTCCCTGCGGTGCCGGCGGCGAAGCTCCACGAGAAACCAGTGAAGGTCCAATCGGTGGTGAACTTGCCTTGAGCGAGCAAAAACGCACTCGGCAAAATCACAGCGATCACCAGGTAAGCCAGGCCGACGCAGATCAGTGGCTTAATGCGATCGTTACCCAGGTGATGTTGCCCTTCATGCAGCACTGGGCCATAGCTACCCCAAGACAACGCCGTGAGCGCGATACCAGCGATAATGAGTAGGAAGTGCGACATGGAAAGGTAATCTCCAGGGTTGGTCCGAGGGGGAGCGTCAAAATACTTGTTAGAACGACTTTTCGCCATTCTAACGAGGCAAACGGTTGTTGGCGAGATGTTGATGGGCCTGGGAAGCGGAATCAGCTTCCTCGTAGGGCGGGGACGATATCGCCCTTCAGGGCAGATCGCACGGCCAGGTTACTGCTGAGGATTCCCACAATCAAAATCGTTCCCAGCATGCCCCCCAGGGAAACGATCGGCACCGAGGCATCGCCAAACAGCATGTGCGGCACGACCGTGACCAGGGCCGAGATTACCCCGGTCAACAAGCCGCCCAGCAGCAAGACCATTGTCTCGCGCATGACCAGCGATTGAAGTCGACCGCCCGCGAAACCGGCGGCCCGCAACAGAGCCAGTTCCGAGCGACGTTCCAGGATCGTTCGCAGTTGAACAGCAGCCAGCCCGAACGTTCCCAATAAAAGGCCGAGGGCTCCCAGACTTTGGAAGGTGGACAGGTAGGTATTTTGAACCGCCAGCAAACTGGTGAGTTGCTGTTCGGCAGAAACCGTATCGAAGCCTTGGTCTGCCAGACGCGTTTCCAACGTCTGCGCGACCTCGGTTTGCTTCCCTTCCGGTGTGCGAATCAGGAACATCTCGTAACCACTGACATCGGGGTAGCGGTCCAGGAAGTTGGCTTCGCTGACCAGCAGGTTGCCTTGGAAGATACTGTTGGAAAGCAGCCCGGCAACGATGTATTTCGTTTCCCGGCCGTCGTCGTCAGTGGTGGTGAACTGCTCGCCGACGCCACTGTATAAGTGCAAGGCATACATCGCCGTGTTCTTATCGAGCACGACCGGAATCGGAGTATCTTCGGCGTCGGCAACTTGATCGAGCACGTGCCACGGGTTCTTTCGTTCCGTTTCATCCGTCGCTGCCGAGCCTGCCCACTCGAATGACGTGACGTCGGCCTGATCGTAGTAGTCGACCATCCCCGGGGTAACGCCCAGGACACGGGGACTATTGGATTGATAAAGGTTCAAGCAGCTTGCGTCGTCGCCTGGTTGAACCCGCAGCGAAAGCACCGTCGAGCCAGCGAGGACCGCTTCTTCTTTCTCGCTGAAGCCCGTGTCGATGCGACCTTCGACAGTATTGAGATTGTGATAAAGGGGCTGCGAACTTTCGGCGATCAGGTTCATGCCGCCAGCACCGCGATCGGTGGGGGCGAGTCGAAAGGCACCGATCGCAACGATCAAGAACGCTGCCGAGCCAATCAACCCAACGGTCAATGTGCTGCGGCCAGGGTTTCGGGCGGCATTGCTCAGCGAGAGTTGCCCCAGTGAAAAGCTAATGGAGTTGCCTGAGCCAAGTCCGCCTCGCAGGGCGTGCCATAGCAGCATCAAGCAAGCAGTCAAAACCATGGCACCTGAACCGAAGAATGCACCGGCTTGGGCTTCGCCACCAAGACCCGTCGCGAGAACCGACAGGCCCACAGCACCGAAGGCCGCGGCGATTCCGGCCCAAAGTGCCCAGCGACTTCGCTTGCCGTAGGTTTGCTGCGTATCAGTGGTCGAGCCTTGCAACAGTCCTCGAATTGAAAGCTTCTTCAGCCCACGCATCCCCATATAAATGGTCAGCAGGCAGACGAGTGTTCCGCTCACCAGGCCGATGATCAAGCTCGTTGGGTTATCGAGATGCAGTTCGAGGAATGGCGTGACGACGGCGCCCAGCCACCAGGTTCGTAGTCCGACCAGCATCAGCCAGGCATAGCCAATGCCAATCAGAACCCCAGCGACACTGCCAGCCAGCGAAACCAAACCAGCCTCTCGCATGAGCATCCCCTGGGTAACTTTGCGATTCAAACCGATCGCCTGAAGCAAACCGATTTGTCGGCTCCGTTGTTCCAGACCGAGGCGAAAGAGCAGCGAGACGAGCATCAGCGCCGAGGCAATAATGAACATCGAGAAGCCCATGAACAGCACATTGAATGGTGTCGTTCCGCTGGCTGCTCGGAGGGCGTCGGCGCGAACGGTCAGCACACGGAACCCGAGTTCGTCTCGCTTCGGTGCCAGGGCTGCTTCGACCTTTGCCTGCAGATCGGCTTCTTCGTACTTGCTGCCTGGGAAGCGGATCGCTGTGACTTCGCCAAAGCGGCTGCCCCACAGCTTTTGTCCGGTTGCCAGCGGCATAAACAGCTTCGGAGTCGTGCGATAGTTGTCCCAATAGTCTTCGTCTTCGCGGCCGATGCGTGAGTTATCGTACGGAAACGGAGGATCCCAGTCGTCGATCGAATCTTGATCGGTAATCCCTTCGACCACTGGCGTGTAGTCGGGATCGTTGGCCGTGGTCGGGGTCTGGTCGAAGACCGGCGGACGACGGCGTCGGAATGGCTGGGTTGGCTCGGTTAGCGGCGTGATCGCGGCGAGGCGAAACGTATGGCCGGTTTCTTTGGCAACGCCATGCGAGCTTTCTGGCTCGAAGTATTGCAGGTAGATCGTGTCGCCTACCTTCGCATCCAGGCGACTAGCAGCCCACGAGTTCAACACGACTTCGTCTTCGCCAACTTGAGCGATCGGCTTGCCATCCTGGTCGAGCAGTGGGTAGGCAAGTTTGCTAAAGTCGAGAGCCGTAACCGTGGAGTAAGGAATCGAGCCTGGATCGGTTTCGCTCGGGAGGTCTCCCTTGCCAATCGATGTGGCGAGGTAGGTCAGTGTCGTTTCGGCTTGATTGGGGAACGCTTCCTGCAAAGTCTGCGAGGCGGTCTTGCCGAAGATCATGCGGCTGCTGGTGAGTTGCCAGTAGTCGTAGATCGTTTCTTCGTCGCCGTCGGCCGGCTTGAACTGCTGCTCGACCTGGGCGAGTTCAAAGTTGTAATCGGCGAGCGATAGTTCCAGTTTGGAAAGATCGACCGTGATCTTGTCAGGATGGCTAATCAGCACGGCGTTGACGCGATCGTCTTGCTGCAAAGCAGACTGCAATGCTTCTCGCGATGCGAACGCATTCATTGGCAACTGCTGCGTAGGGTGCATCCCGAAACGACCGAGACCTTCGGCCGGAATCACCGCTTTGACGGTCAGGCGAGGAAGGCTTTGCGTTTCAGCAGTCTTGCGGCCCAGGGGACTGTCGGCAGGAACATCGTTGCCGCCAGGCAAACGCAGCGTGACCAGGTCGCCTGCTTGAACCATCAGTTCGTCGGCGAGTGGTTGGTTGAGGATGATCTCGTCGCGAGCCAGCGGGATCGGCTTCCAGCCAGGGACCTCGCCCAGTTGCCAGAACGCTTCATCGATCCCCAGCACGGCAAGGTTTCCAGCGACCTTGGTGGGATCGCCAGGTTTAGGGGCAACCGTTTGCAATGTGCCTTGCATCAAAACAATCGGCACCGCGGTGGTGCTGGCGTTTTCGGCGGTGATTTGCTGAGCGATCTCCGGGCGGAAGAAGCGGTCGGCCAGCAAGATTTCATGAATCGATCCGAGGCGAGACAACGCCAGATCGCGAAGGCTGCCACGAACCGAATCGCCAATAATCAGCGCACCAGTCAGCACCGCAGTCGCGGCGGCCACGCCCAAAAGCACGGCCAGATTGGTTTGCCAGAATTGCCAGGTACTGCGAACAACCAGACGCCAACGATTCATCGGAAAGGCCTCTCTTGGCGTTAGGAGGGTTGGACGGAACTTTGCGACTGCAACTTTCCGTCGTCGAGCATGTATTGCCGCTGGAAGATCGTGGCGAGTTCCTGGCTGTGGGTGACCACCAGCAGGATCGAGCCTTCTTCCTTCTGCAGTTCCAGCAGCAAGTTGCCAATCGATTCGGCGTTGGTTTTATCGAGGTTACCGGTCGGTTCGTCCGCCAGCAGCAGCTTGGGTTGGTGGATCAAGCTGCGAGCGACCGCGACGCGTTGGCGTTCACCGCCGGAGAGTTCCGCCGAGCGATGTTCGATGCGTTGACTGAGACCGACGCGTTCGATCAGCATCTTGGCACGTTCGATCTGCTGCGGCGAAGCGCTTCCTTCGGCCAGCGTGGGAACGAGGACATTCTCGAGCACGGTCAACTGCGGCAGCAGATGATGATCCTGAAAGATGAAGCCGATGTTCTCGCTGCGAAAGCGGGCCAGGGCAGTCTCGTTAAGGGCGAACGGATCTTGCCCGTCGAGGGTTACCTTGCCGGACGAAGGTGCTTCGAGGGTGCCAATGCAGTAGAGCAGGGTGCTCTTGCCACAGCCGCTGGGGCCGAGGATTGCGGCACTTTCACCCGAGGAAAGCGAGAGCGAGATGTCTTGCAGCACCTTAAGCGATTCGGCCCGGGTCGGGTACTCCTTCGCCAGGTGCTCGATTACGAGGTCCGCCATGATCGATTAATCCAAGGTGAAGTGACTAGGTACGTGCAGCAGTGCGAGGCTGCCCAAACCATAGAAGGTGTATTCGACGTCTGCAACCTCGTCCCAGGCCGCTCCGAAGAAGCCGCCGTTGTCTTGTTCCAGACTGCGAACGTACGTGAGGGCGTCGTTCTGATCGATCTCGTCGAGGCCTTCCAGGTCGGTCAGAGTCAGCATCCCGGTGAAGGTGCTCAGCACGTCGGCAATCGGAATCCGCGTGTTGGCTCGCAAGCCTCCTTCGTCGTTCTGCATATCGACCAGGAAGTCGAGCGTGCCGTCGATGATTTCTTCGGTCAGGCTATCGAGGATGCGCAGAGCTCCGATCGCGGCGGCGGTCGGATTGGTGCCGGCGCGTTTGCTCGCTCGGATCTCGCGGAAGCCACCTTCGTCCGATTCTTGCGACAGCAGAAACGTGACCATCGACTCGGGCTGTTGAATCGGTTGCTGAATCAGTTGCAGGCAGAGCAGCACCAGAAACGTATGGTAGGTGCTGCTGGCCATCCCTTCGGGGCCTTTGGCATAGCCACCATCGTCGCGGCGAAGCGCGTTGAGCGTATCGGCCACGCTACGTCGCCAGTCGGCGGAGGCATCGGCAAAGATATCGATACCGGCGGCCGTTTCCAGCAGCTTGGCACTGTAAATGAGCGACATGAAGTCGACGACCGATTCATGGCCGGCCAGGCGTGTCTTCAGGAACGCGGCGGCACGTTCGGCGACGCTTCCATGCAGTTCGCCCAGGATCGCGAGGCTTCGCAGGCCGAAGCTGGTGTAGTAAAGGTCGCTCGCTCCTTCTCGGCCAGCGAATCCGCCATCGGGCTGCTGCTTGCCAAGTAAGAAACGGCTATGCCGAGTGCGAGTCGCTTCGTCCACTTCGCCCAGGCCGGCGGCCAGTCGCAGAGTGAGTTGTTCGTGGTAGGAAAACATGCGGTCAGTTCTAAGTAGAGGCAGACGAGTCGACGAACGGCAGCAGCTTCTCTTTGAACCACTCCGGAATGTCCATGCTCTTGGGCGGCAGTCCTGGTTGAACCTGGCAGCAGACTGCCGTGATCGAGCCTTCGGCCAGCAGGACCGAGTCGCGGTGGAATCGGGTGCGATAGGTCACGCTACGCGAGCCGAGACGGGTAACGGCCAACGAGGCATCGAGCACTTCTTCAAACTTGGCGGGGCCTTTGTAGTCGCATTGGACCGAAACGCGTGGCCAGCTCATCGAGTACTCGTCCAGCGGATGATGCACACTGAGGCTCAGCGAACGTAGGAATTCGTGCTCGACCTGTTCCATGTAGAAGAGGAACGCCGAGAAGTGCACGATCCCGGCGGCGTCGGTATCTCGAAATTCGACGCGGCGAGTGGTCTGAAACGTTTGCGACATGAAGTACTCCTTGCCCCATTGTTGGCAGTTCGAGGCGTGAATCAATACGAGGCCAATGGGGGAAGCGCATAGAAAAAGCCTGCTTTCGCGAAAAAGCAGGCTTATTTGATTTGTTAGCCGTGGCTGAATTGCCTGGCAAGGGTTCTCGGTATCGAGAACTAGTCCTTGACGTAGGCCAGCAGTGCCATGAAGCGGGCACGCTTGATCGCCTGGGTAACCGCGTGCTGGCTCACTGCGGTGCAGCCGCTCTTACGGCGACCGACGATACGGCCATGACGGTTGGTCAGCTTCTTCAGCAGCTCCACGTCCTTGTAGTCCACAAACATGGGACGTGGACGTTTGCCATCGACGAAAATCGGATCCTTCTTGGATACACGGGCCTTGGTCTTGGCACGCTTGCGGGCTTTAGAGCGGTTGGCTGGTCTCATAATTCTCTTTCGGGCGTACTTTGAGCCGCATGCTGACGCGGCCAAACTCGATATGACTAAGAGGTTTACGGGCCGCTGGTGCCCTTAACCTGGAATTTCTGTCGAGTGGAAACCCAAGATTTTATAGGTGCTCACCCGATATCGCAACCCCCAATGCCAGAATCGAAGCGGCCTTTGGCTGCGATTGGCCGTACTGGGGATCTTGCGAACGAAAAATCCCCCGTGCGACCAGCGATCGACTACGGGGGATTTGCTGAAACATTCGCTATAGTAACAACTTAGGTTACTCAGCAGCTTCGACGGTCACGGCCATGACGACCGGGGCGGTCGAGTCGGTTCCTTTCACCAGATCGATCGATTTAACCGGTTTGGCTTCCTTTGGGCTCACCGCGAGGTAGCGGACCTGGCGACCATTCAGGTCGAAGGCGAACTTCGACTCCGGCACGTCGACCCGGCGGATGTAGTCCGCGATCTCGATGCCATTTCGCAGCGGATGGTCTTCGGTCGTGCCATCTTCGTACGTGATCCGGACGATCATCGAGGTCGAACCCTTTTCGCCGTAAGGCGAGGCCCAGCCGGCGACACCACCCAGGATATGGATCGCTTTGACCGGCATGTTGCAGGGCAGCGAGACTTCCTTCGGCATCTTGGGTGGCAGGTACCCGGACGGACCATTGAGCAGGATCACGTTCGGCTTGCTCGTTCCTTGAGGATCGATCAGCTGGAACGGGACTCCTTCAAAGGTCTTCGGTTCCCAGGTATCGAAGGCCAACGTTTCGATTGGCGAGTCCTTCGAGATGAACATCCCCTCGGTGCTGACCGCCGTGGCGACCTTGTCGAGCGGGATCGGCACGAACTTGCCGCGGTTGGTCAGGAAGGCGAGCAGGTCGACGAACTCTTCCGGCTTGATCTGCTTCTCGAAACCAACCGGCATCAGCGACTGCGGAGTGCCACGAAGTTCTTCGATGTCTTCTCGCAGGATCGATTGCTGCTTGCCTTCGGCATCGACCAGTTCGATTGCGGTCCGGCTTTCCGAAGCAAGCAAACCACTCAGCACGCGGCCGTCGAGAGTGGCGACCATGTAGGTGCGGTAGTTCGATTCGACGCTGCGGTTTGGATCGAGGATTTCCGTCAGCAACTGCGACTTCGGATGAACGGCCATTCCGGTCAGGTCAGGGCCGATCTTCGAGCCTTCGCCACTATGGATATGGCACTTCGAGCATTCACGCTTGAAGACCAGTTTGCCAGCGGCTGGATCGCCTTTCGCTTCGGTGGTGGCCCACAGTTCCTTGATCACCTTCTGGCGGTCAGCACTTGGCAATGCACCCCCGCGAGCGAACAACGCTTCGGCTTTCTTACGCAGTTCTTTGTCAGGATGCTGGGCCAGCGACTGACGCTGGTCGAGTGCCAATTCGTTCAATTGGATCGAACCTTTGTCGAGGGCCGACAGCAGGTCGATGGTCCAAGCTGGCCGTCCCAGCATCACGCCAATGGCATCCTTACGGGCAGACGGGGTCAGCGTCGGAAGGATATCCAGAAGGTACCCACCCAGCGAATCGTTTTCGCTCGACTTCAAAGCGAGCAGGATGGCCTGGGTCACTTCGGCCGACGTTTGAGGGCCGACTGTGTCTAGCAGTTTCGCTTCAACCGGTGGATCCATCTTCACGTTCAGCTCGATGATCTCCTTGGCGAGTTGCTGCGTCTGGCGAGCGTTCAGTTCGCCTGACTCGATGCTCTCGAGCGAGCTATCAACCAGGTCTTGAAGCTGCGAAGTCAGGCGGTCGCTGCCCCAACTGACCGCCATTCGGATCAACTGACCACGGGTCGAGTTTGGCAGCTTCTTAGCGAGGCTGGCCAATGACTCGTCCAGTTGATCCGTGACTTTCGGCTTCGCATCTTTGGGCCAACCCTTGGCCAGGCCGCTGACGATCGCGTCGGCAACTTCTGGCTGGGCTTGATCGACTGCCGGCAGCAACTCGGCGATCGAATCGACCGGGCCTCCGCGGGCATAATGTTCCGTGACAATTGCCACTAAACGCTGCGTTTCCGGAGCGATCTTGTCGACTTTGGCGACTGCCTTTAGGAAGCTGGCTCCCTGGTTGGCCGAGGCCGAGGTCGCGGCGTCTGGGATCCAGCGGTCTTGAGCGTTCACAGGCAGCGAAATCATCGCCAGGATATCGGCGGCTGCGGCATCGCTGGCTGGAAGGTCGGCCAGGGCGAGCAAGGTCATCAGGCGAACCTGAGGATCGACGTCGTTCAGCACGCCACTCTTCAAGATCGCGGCGGTGCTTTCGGCGGCGTTCGGCAGAACCTGAACGGCATTGCGACGAACGCCTGGGGCGGTGTGCTGCAGGGCAGCGTAAACCGCCTTGGTGGCATCGCTGTTCGGATCTTCCAGCGCACCCAGACCATCGAGCGTCCACAGAGCGTGAATCGCACCGACGTTCAAACCGATGTCGTCCATCGTGTCGTCTTGCAGTAAGGCGATCAGACCAGGCACGACATCCAGATTGGCACGTTCCACCAAGATCTGTTGGGCGTGACGACGCCACAACAGGTTATCGCTCTTCAGCGTGGCGACCAGTTCTTCCGGGCTCGCCTTGGTCAGGTCTTTTAGCCAGGGCTGATCGGGACGGGCACCTTCACCGGTGTAAACAATGCGGTAGATGCGACCATGACGCTTGTCACGCAGATCGGTTTCGTATGCGGCGCCTTTCCCCGTTTGGAAGCCATGCGGCGTAGGGTTGTGCTGTATGATGTAGTTGTACCAGTCTAGCACCCAGACGTTGCCATCCGGGCCGACCTCGCTTTGAATCGGAGCGGTCCATTCGTCGTCCGAAGCAACCAGGTTGAATGGGCTGGTCGAATGGAAGTCGCTGCCATCTCGCGAGATAACAAACGCACCGGTCAAGTGACCTGTCGGTCCGTTGACGAACGCGACGCGATTCCAGAAAGGTTCTGGGTAGTTACGAGCCGTATACAGCGAGTGACCGGCACCGGCAGTATAGCCACCGTGATGATCAACCTGACGCACCTTGTCGGTGATTGGATCGAACTTGTGGCTATCGGCCATCGAGTCCAGCACCAGGCGAGCCGTCCAGCCACGAACCTTTTCGTAGTAGCGGTTCGGGATTGGCATGTAGACGCTAGGGCAGTGGTTGGCGGTCGAACCGAAGATGATACCTTCTTCGCTGATGCCGAGGCCCCAGGTGTTGTTGTTGGTCGAGCGGATGAATTCCAGCTTGCTGCCATCGGGCTTGAAGCGGAAGAAGCCGTTGCGGAAGCCAGGCTGTTCGACTCCTTGCACGACAGGGTGCGAGTCGTTGTACCCCTGCATGCCCCAGATCCAGTTGTCGTGACCATACTGGAAGTTGCTCACACCGCCGTGGGTGTCACCCATATTCCATCCGGTGAACATCACCTTCTTTTCATCGGCCACGTCGTCGCCGTTGGTGTCTTTGAGCCACAGCGTTTCGCGGCCGTTCTGCACGATCACGCCGCCGTCGTGGAAGGCGATCGAAGTCGGAATGCTGAGACCCTCGGCGAAGGTCGTGACCTTGTCCGCCTTCAGGTCGCCATCGGTGTCTTCGCAAACGACGATTCGGTCGCGGCCTGGGCCAGAGGTGTGTAGTTCGTTGGGATAGTCGAGCGTCATACACATCCAGAGACGCCCCTTAGCGTCCCAGGTCATAGCGATCGGCTTGCCACCGTCGAAGATTTCTTCCGACGCGAACAACTTCGCTTCGAAGCCTTCTGGAAGCACCAAGTGCTTTTCCGATTCTTCGGGAGTCAGAGGCTTCTGCATCAGGTTCAGCGGTTGGGCTTGCGTGCCCCAGTTGGCACCGGCAGTGTAGTTCGGAATCTTGGCGCCGACGTCAACGTAGTCAAATGGTTTGACGTCGGTGTTGGGCTTCTGGGCTTTCGGCACTTCCATCGGACGATCGAAGGCAGTCACCAGTCCTTCGACTTTCGGAGGGAAGGCAGGCACAACACTCGGATCGCTACCGACAGCCCAGCGAACGCCGCGTTCGACCAGGTTCAGGAAACCAGGGTTGGTCCAAGTACGTTGATCGTGACCCCAAGCGGTATAGAAGACGCGGCCTTTACCTTGCTCGCGAACCCAGGTCCACGGCTCTTGTTCGTGATCGCCCATGCGATAGGTGAGCACGGTGCGGTTCTTTTCGTTGTGCTTGGTATGGACGTAGGTTTCGTCCCAGCTTTCAAACCCTTCAAAACCCTTCATCAGCGGATGCTGGGCTTCGGCGATCTTGGTGCGGAAGGTGCCGGTGCCGTGGCTCTTGAACTGGGCACCCACCAAGGCAATGTACTTCGGCGAGTTCAAGAAGCAGTACGAAGCACAGTGCAGCGGAATCAGGCCGTGACCATCTTCGACATACTGAATCAAGGCAGCCTCGGTTGCTGGATCGATACGCTCGGTGTTGGCGTAGATCATCAACCCGTCAAATTTTGCAAGTGTTTCTGGCGTGATATCTGCCAGGGAATCGGTGTACTTCAGATCGATTCCGCGGGCTTCCATCGCCGGCTGAAGTTCGACAAATCGTTTCGCCGGTTGGTGGTGGCCATTGTCCCCCAGGAACAGGATCTGAAGCCGATCCTCGGGAGCCTGAGTTTCAGCGGCCGAGACAACGCCCAGTCCGACCCAAAGGGCCAAAAAACTGGTAACAAAAGTGAGAAAGCGATTGGCGCACGGCATTTGATTGAGGTGGGCTTGAGGAACTCGTTTTGGTGAAAAGGCTTGAGCCGAAACAGTCGCCTTGGTAGTAGGGGATGAGCCAAGACGAAAACGAAATTTTTCGACTTCTTCAAATATAGTAGGGTTTCGCCAGGAGTCTCCCTAAATAAGTCCCGCGGATTGTAGCTTTTTTGCATCGAATTCCGATTCGCCGGTGACGGGCTACCTATTCAACCCAGGCGCGATCGTTCATACTTGCCGATTCGGTTCGAGATTTTTACTCAAACGGGGGTGACACCTTCGTTTTCCTACAACCTGAACAACGAGAATCATGACTGAACGAACCGCTGATCGACCTGTGATGTCGATCCAGTCAACCGCTCTGCCTTGCTCTGTTTTTTCCACCAGCGAAGCCCTCTCTCGCCACGTCGCTGAAATCGTCGCCGCAATTATTCGCGAACGACAGGCTCAAAAAGCCACTGCCGTGCTCGGGCTTCCAACCGGTTCCACACCCATGGGGGTCTATCGAGAACTGGTTCGCATGCATCAGGAGGAAGGGTTGGACTTGTCCAACGTCATTACCTTCAACCTGGACGAGTATTACGGCTTGAAGCCTGACCAACTGCAAAGTTATCACCGCACGATGCACGAGGTTTTCTTTCAGCACGTAAATATTCCGTCGGAGAATATTCACATCCCTGATGGCACCATCCCCTTAGACGAGGTTGATGCCTATTGCGAAGACTTCGAGAACAAGATTCGCGAAGCAGGTGGCATCGACCTGATGCTGTTGGGGATTGGCTCGAACGGACACATCGGCTTTAACGAGCCGTTCAGTATCCGCAACAGCCGCACGCGACTCTGCACGCTCGACCCGATCACCCGTCGCGGAGCTGCGTCCGACTTCTTCCACGAAGAAAATGTCCCACACCAGGCCATCACCATGGGGATCGGTACGATCCTCGAGGCTCGCAAGATCTTGCTGATGGCGTTGGGCCAGGGCAAAGCATCGATCATTCGTGAAACGATCGAAGGTCCGATCTCGAATCGCGTGCCGGCGACCATCCTGCAGGAACATCGCGACACGGCGTTCTTTGTCGACTCGGCTGCGGCTAGCAAGTTGACGGCGTTCTCGACGCCGTGGACCGAAGGTCCGGTCGAATGGGACCAAACGATGATCAAGCGAGCCGTGCTGTGGCTGTGCGAACAGACCGGCAAGGCCTTGCTGAAGCTCGACGACGACGACTTCCGCAAGTTCAACTTGCACCAGTTGCTGCGTCACCATGGTCCGGCGCCCAGCCTGGCGCACCGCGTGTTCCGCTGGATGATGGATACCATCGAGTACCATCCGGCCGGGAAAGAAAAGAAGAAAGCGATCTGCTTCAGTCCCCACCCGGACGACGACGTGATCAGCATGGGTGGCACGTTGATTCGCCTGGTTGACGATGGTCACGAGGCTCACGTCGCTTACATGACCAGCGGTAATATCGCGGTATTTGACCACGATGCTCAGCGTTTCGCCGATTTCGTCACGCAGTACAACCGCCTGTTCGGAATCGACCAGCAGAAGTCGGCCGAAGTCGAGCAGCAGGTTTCCGAGTCGCTCAAAAAGAAGCCACCTGGCGAGCCAGATATCGACGCTGTGTTGACGATCAAAGGCTTGATTCGCCGCAGCGAAGCGATTGCCGGAGCCTTGAAGGCAGGCTGCCAGGAAGAGCATTTGCACTTCCTTGATCTCCCGTTCTATCAGACCGGTAAGGTAGCCAAGAATCCTCTGGGGCCTGAAGACGTTCGGATCGTGAAAGAGCTGATCATGAAGGTTCAACCCGATCAGGTCTACATCGCGGGCGACCTGTCCGATCCACACGGAACGCACCGCGTTTGTGCGATGGCGATCTTCAACGCATTGCTCGAGATCGAGGCGGAAACTGGGAGGCGGCCCGAAGCTTTGCTGTATCGCGGAGCGTGGCAGGAATACCCACTGCACGAAATCGAGATCTGCGTTCCGCTGTCGCCAACCGACATGCTGAAGAAGCGTCAGGCGATCTTCATGCACGAAAGCCAAAAAGACAGTGCGTTATTCCCTGGGACCGACCCACGAGAGTTCTGGGAACGAGCCGAAGACCGAAATATGGGTACGGCAGATTCGTACAACAAGATTGGCCTGCCCGAGTACTTCGCGATGGAAGCGTTCGTTCGCTGGAATGGACAGCCTTTGTAAGCGAAACTGGCTTCGACCCAGAGAATCAAATAGAGGTGGCCTCGAGCGAAATCGGGGTCACCTTTTTTCTTAGATGCCCAGATCTGGGAAGGTGCGTTCGATTTCTGTCTTCGAGTAATTGAAGCTGTCTTTGGTAAGCGTACCAATGAAGGTGATCGAGCCGATAACGGCCATCAAGATCATCGCCAGCAGGATGGCGTATTCGACCGAAGTCGGGCCATCTTCCGAGCGAAGAAAGCGTACGATTTTGGGGAGCATGGCACCTATCCTGTGAGCGGAAGGATCGACCAGAAAAGGGGGACGTGAGGAATCCATTGCGCAAGGTGCCCCGGATTCACGGGAAGAAGGCAATTGAACCCTACGTCATGTTTGGGGGTGAGGCAAAAAAATCGCCAGACGGTGCGCCTTATAGGAGTTGACATATGTACAGCGGGGGGCTAGGCTCTAATTCCGACATCGCCTTTCCATGCTGGAAGGGGAATTAGCGCGACGGATCAGGATCCCTGAACATGGCAAGTTCGCAGTCGGCAACCGATGCTCTCACCAAGCGACAAAAAGACGTCTTTCTCTTCATTCGCGACAAGATCCAGTCTCGCGGCTACGGACCGACCGTTCGGGAAATCGGCGAACAGTTCGAGATCAGCTCGCCCAACGGCGTGGTCTGTCATCTAAAAGCCCTGGAACGCAAAGGGCTTATCTCGCGTGAAAAGAACATGTCGAGGGCCATCCAACTGCGAGCCGAAGTCGAAGAAGAAGTTGGTTTGCCTTTGGCAGGGCGGATTGCCGCCGGTGTTCTGCATGAAGCAATCAGCCAGACCGATCGGGTCGACTTTGGCACGATGTTTAATCGCCACGACCACTTTGTGTTGGAAGTCTCAGGCGATTCGATGACCGAAGCGCACATCGACGACGGGGACTACGTCGTGGTGAAGCAGCAAGATTCGGCTCGGACCGGCGATATCGTCGTGGCAGAAACCGACGACGGCGAAGCGACGCTCAAGTATTGGTTCCCCGAAAAGAACCGTATCCGCTTGCAGCCGGCGAACAGCACCATGGAACCCATCTACGTGAAGAACGCCAAGGTACGGGGCGTGGTGATCGGGGTCGTGCGTAAGTTCTAAGAGACTTGCACCTGATCGATGGGTGGACCAACGCCAAGAAAATAAAAGAGGCCAGCGTGAATCACGTCTGGCCTCAATGTTTTTACGGACCTACCGAATGGCTTAGGCCGACTTTTCGCTGGCGGTGGCCTGGTTCAGCTTGTTGTAAAGCGTCTTCAGGCTGATGCCGAGTTCTTCGGCCGCTTGTGGCTTGTTGCCTTCGTGTCGATCAAGTGCTTCGTGAATGGCTTGCATTTCCAGTTCACGAAGCGACATCGGCCCCATAACCGCTCGCAGTTGCGGCGGACCGACGGTGGCCTGTTCGTTGAAGCGGCGAGGCAAATGCTGCGGTTGGATCGGCAGCTCTTCGCACAAAATCGTCGCATGTTCGACCACATTCGCCAGCTCGCGAACATTGCCTGGCCACGAGTGCGACTTCAGGGCATGGATGGTCTCGGTCGCAAAGACGGTATGCGTCATCGGGATCGTTGGCCAGAACCGGCGACTGATGTGCTCGGCCAGCAGCGGAATGTCTTCCGTGCGTTCTCGCAGAGGCGGCAACTGAATTTCGAAGGTGTTGATGCGGAACATCAAGTCTTCGCGGAAATCGCCCTCGCGAACCATGTCTTCCAGGTGACGGTGGGTCGCGCTGATGATGCGGACATCGACCTTGATCGAGCTGTTTTCACCCACGCGGCGGATCTCGCCCGTTTCGAGCACACGCAACAGCTTCGCTTGCAGAGACTTGGGCAACTCGCCGATTTCGTCGAGAAACAGCGAGCCGCCATGAGCGACCTCGAACAGGCCGATCCGAGTTTCTTCCGCCCCGGTGAACGCGCCCTTGCGATGGCCGAACAGTTCGCTTTCGATCAGATTCTCAGGCAATGCCCCACAGTTGACCGCCACGAATGGCTGGGAATGCCGCAGGCTTTGATCGTGAATGGCTTTGGCAACCAGTTCTTTACCGGTGCCCGTTTCGCCACGAATCAGCACGGCCGAGTTCGACGGCGCGACCTTGGCGATCATCTTGTTGACGACCTCCATCGCTCCCGAGTCGCCGATCAGCTTCGACTTGCCTTCGATGCGGTCGAGCCGGCTGGTGAGCGCCTTGATCTTGCGATCTTGCTCACGTTTCTTGGCAACCCCTTCCAGCAAGGTCTTCAGTTCCATCAAGCGGCAAGGCTTGGTGAGATAGGCATAGACCTTGAAGCGGACCGCGGCGATCGCGCTCTCGGTCGACGATTTGCCGGTCAGAATGATGGCTTCGGTCTCGGGCGAAAATTCCTTCGCCTTTTCAATCACGTCGATACCGCTTTTGCCAGGCATATCGAGATCGACCAGGATGCAGTCGAAGTCTTCTTTCTCCAACGCAGCGATCGCGGTAATGCCGTCAGGGCAAACCGTGACCGTGTGTCCCAGCCGAGGGAGCTCTAGGCTCATCAGCTTCTGGAGAGACTTCTCATCGTCGGCAAACAGAATCTTCAGCGATTCAGGCTGCTTGGTGTCTTCGCTCATTGCGCTTACTTGCTTCCCTGCATGGCAGCGTAAAACTAAACTCACTTCCGAGGCCTGGCCCTTCGCTCCATGCATCGATATGACCACCGTGATCACTCACGATACGATACGAAATGGAGAGCCCCAGTCCTGTCCCTTGGCCATCCCGGCGGCGGGTAAAAAACGGTTCAAACAAGTGGCGACGGACTTCATCGGTCATGCCGCAGCCATCATCTTTCACCGTGACTTTCACCTGCTCTCGATCTTCGCTGATCTTCACCAGGACGGTTCCGCCTGGGTCGATGCTGTCGAGTGCGTTGGTAATCAGGTTAAGAACCACTTGCTTGATTTCCGGTCCATTGACCGGTGCGAGGGCGACCTGGTCGTCCTCGAAGATCAAATTCTTTTCGCGATACTTGCCCAGGTGCCGGACCATGTCGATCACGCCTTGCACCAAATCGCGAACGTCAGTTTCCGTCTTCTCGACATCTCCCAGACGCGAGAAGTCGAGCAAACGTTCAGTAATCTCCTTGCAGCGAAAGGCCTCTTCCTCAATCATTCCGAGGTAGGTCTGCAATACGGTTACGTCGCAATCCCGGAAATGGGTCGTTTCGTTATCCGAATCGTCGATGCCTTCATTGATGCGCGAGCGTAGCGACTCGGCACAGAAAGCAATCGAAGCGAGCGGGTTGTTGATTTCGTGGGCGACGCCAGCAGCCAGGAAGCCAACGCTGGCAAGCTGTTCGCTCCGCACGACCTGGCGTGTGCGGTCTTGAACCTGATCGTTCAGGTTCGACTCGATCGCCTGGAAACGGTGCGTCATGGCATTCATCGCATCCGCCAGGATCGCCAGCTCAGCGTGGCCGTCGAGTTGGATGCGGTGATCGAAGTCGCCGTTGGCAACCCGTCGCGAGCCATCCATCAGCGTGCGAAGTGGACTGAACAGCCAGCGCCAACTGGCATAGCCGGCGAAGACAATCGCAAAAACCGTTAGGGCCATCACCACGGCTGAAGCGGAAATCCAAAGGCGGTATTGGCCACGGACTTCATCTTTAAGCTGCTGCATGTCTTCGATCAGAAAACTAGGCAGCTTCTTAGCCAGCATGTGCAGGTGATCGACTTCACCGGAGAGTTCTTCGTTCTTGATCTCGTTTAAGAACCAGTCGGCGTTCTGGTAGATGTCGTCCAGCTTATGCAGCGAGCCATGGATCTCGCCGATTGTGTTTCGTTCGTCCGAGTCGTCGCCGATATCGCTGTCACCGGCAAAGCTGCGGTTAAGCTGCTCTTCGTAACGACGAAGGGCCTCTTGCACCGAGAGGAACTTGGTGCGGAAGTCTTCGCGGATGAGGGTCAGATCGAGCTGCGTGTCGTGGAAGCCGAAGCGTTTGGAGTGTTTCGCCTGGTTCAGCGTGTGACGAAGCTCGGTCACCGTTAGCGAGAAGTCGATTGCCAGCGGAAGCTCGGCCGAGCGGGCACTAATGTCGCGCGCCACTTGCCGGTACGACAGACCGCCGGTGATGGTAACCGCGAATAAGGCGAGAACCAGTCCCAGCAGCAAGCCGCTGCCAATCATCAATTTATGCTTGAGTGGACGTCGGTTGAGCACCGCGACCTCCTTGTCGCAGAAGCATCAGAGACCGGCCATCAATCGGTGCCGGTCGATCCTTTACGCATCCCATAGGCATTTGGTGCGCGAGGAAGAGTGTATCAACTGTTTTGCAAAATTTACAAGGCCGATGTGGGACGATTCATCAGATTGACGACCACGGTCGATAAAAAAAGTGCCGCTAGCGGGGCCAGCGGCACTTATGAATCCATCGAGTTCGATGCGTTCGGCTCTTAGATGATATCGAGCGAGCCGGTCGAGTCGCCGAAATCAGGATCTTGAATGCCCATCTTGTCCATCATCGAGACAAACAGGTTTGCCATTGGCGTACGCTGTTTTGCTTCCAGTTGGATGTGGCGATCCGTCTGCAGCGCCCCGCCACCCTTACCAGCCAGGATCAGCGGCAGGTTGTCGTGGTTGTGGCGGTTGCCGTCGCACAGGCCGCTACCGTAAACAATCATCGAGTTGTCCAGGATCGAGGCACCCGAAGGATCTTTCAGGCTCTTCAGCTTCTCGAGGAAGTAGGCCAGGTGGCTGACATAGAACTTGTCGACCTTGGCGATCTTCTCCAGGGTTTCTGGCTTGTTCTGGTGATGCGAGAGGCTGTGATGCCCTTCCGAAACGCCGATTTCCTTGAAGTTGCGATTGCTGCCGTCGTGAGCCAGCATGAACGAAGCGACGCGGGTCGAGTCGGTCTGGAACGACAGGGCCAACAGGTCGAACATCAAACGGATGTGCTGAGCGTAATCCTTCGGGATGCCCGAGGGAGCTTCCATCTCGACCTGCGGAAGGTCGCGGAAATGCTCGGCGTTTTCGATTCGCTTTTCAATTTCGCGAACGCCGGTCAGGTATTCGTCCAGCTTGTGCACGTCATTACGGCCCAGCTTCGACGACATCGACTTCGTTTCGGTCATCACGAAGTCGAGCACCGAGCGGCGTTCCGACATACGGCGATCGAAGTTCTTTTGACGCTCGTCCCCGGTGCCACGACCGAAGAGACGTTCGAACACCAGACGTGGGTTCGACTCGGCGGTCATTGGGGTATTTTCGGTACGCCACGACAGATTGAACTGGTAGGCACATGAATAGCCTGAGTCGCAAGCGCCCGATTTACGAGCTCCGTCGCACGAAAGCTCGAGCGATGGAAGTCGGGTCGTGCTGCCAAGATGCTTGGCCATTTCCTGGTCGATCGAAACGCCCACCTGAATATCGGCCCCGGCGGTCTTCTTCGGGCGAGCCCCGGTCAAGAAGGTCGAGTGGGCGCGGGCATGGTCGCCGGCGCCGTCGCCATTGGCAAAGCCGTGCGTGTGAGCCAGTCCGCTTAAGACCTGGAAGTCGCTTCGCAGGTTTTGAAGTGGCTGCATGGTCTCGTTCAGCTTGTACTGGCTGCCGGTTCCTTCAGGGAACCACTTCGAGACGTTCACGCCATTAGGCACATACAGAAAGGCGGAGCGTAGGGGATCACCAGCGGCGGTGGTTGCCGGCTTGCTGGCGGCCTGAGCGATGTTCGGCATCAAGCTTTCCATCGCAGGCAAAGCCACAGCCAAACCGAGTCCCCTGAGGAAATGGCGGCGAGTGGATTGCATAGTCATGGCATCAATTCCTTTTTGGCGCGTGGGTGCTGGCAGGGTCATTCGGCCGACGACAGCAGGCTGCCGTCACCGCGACGCTTCTGGAAGGGGGCACTATCAACCAAGGTGTGGAGCATCTGACGAAGCTTGCCGTCGTTGGATTGCATCTGATCGACAATCGAATCGACGGTAGGCGTGTCGTAATACTCCAAACCCCGGCCCAAGGCAAAGGTGAGGAGTTTTTCGGTCAAACAGCGGTAAAAATCGATTTTTCGTTCGCTGGCCAAGACCTGGGAAAGCTGCTGAACGTCCGAGAACTTCTCGCCGGTCATCAGCTTGCCACTGGTTTCGATCGGTTGGCCGTCGTCGCTGTCGCGGTATTGGCCGATGTAGCTGTACTTTTCCAAGGCCAGCCCGAGTGGATCCATGCGCGAGTGGCACGAATTGCACAGGGCTTCGCTTCGGTGCAGTTCCATCTGTTCCCGCATCGTCAGCTTCTTTCCCCTTTGGCGAATGGCTTCCAGGGCGGGAACATTCGGCGGAGCAGGGGGTGGTGGCGTCCCCAGGATGTTGTCGAGCACGAACAAGCCACGCTTTACCGGTGAAGTCCGCGTCGGGTTCGAGCTGACCACCAGGAACGTGCCCTGGGTCAGAATCCCGCCACGCTTGCTGTCCTTCGGCAAAGTGACTTTCTTCAGCTTGCCATCTTCCAGGCCTTTGATTTCTTCCAGACCATAGAACTTGGCGAGTGGTTTGTTGAGGAACGTATAGTCGGCGGTCAGCAGTTCGGTCGCGGGACGGTCTTCCTTCAGGATGTACTCAAACAGCATTTCCGTTTCTTTCCGCATCGCCTGGCGAACGGTCCGGCTGAAGACGCGGTTAGCATCGCCCAGGTCCTTCACGCCCAAGGCTCGGCGGGCGTCGATGCTGATCGCTTCGACGTCCTGGGCCTGAAGCCACTGACCGACGAAGCGGGTGGTGAAGCGTTCCGACTTCGGATCGTCGAGCATGCGATCGACCTGGGCATGCAGGTTCTCGCGAAGCTTCCCTTCGGCGGCAAGCTTCGTGAGCTCGTCGTCAGGCAGCGAACACCACAGGAAGTAGGAAAGTCGCGAAGCCAGGCTGTACTGATCGATCGGGACGATCTCGCCTGGGTTGTTTGGTTCTGGTTGGATCTCGGCACGGAAGAGGAACTGAGGCGAAATCAGCATCGCCGCCATCGCCTGAGCAACGCTGTACTCGAACGATTGGCCTTCCAGCGAGCTGATGTGCTGCTGGATCGCGACCAGGCGGTCGAGGGTCCCTTCGTCGATCGGACGACGGAACGCTTTCGAGCCGTAATGCTTCAAGATCTTGCGGGCGTAAGCCTTTTGCTGCTCGGCATCTTCCGGCGGAGGACCGTCCATGAAGATCCGCTTGTACTTCCACTCAGGCTTCTTGTCGACCAGGACCACCGCTTTGACGATTTCCTGGGCGGCGTCGAAGTATTTCTCGGTCATCAGTGGCGAGATCGAAAGGACGTCGCCGATGGTATCGAACCCATAGCCGGTATCGTCTGGCGGGAACGATTCGTTAACATTGAAGCGATAGCCGAACAGGTCTTCGATCGTGTAGCGATACTCGTCGCGGTTCAACCGACGGATCGTCACGCGGCCTGGGTCTGGCTTGGCAGGGTCGAGTTTGAAGACTTGTGACTCAATCCAACGACCGACCATTTCCGATTCCTCTTGAGTCGGCTGCTTTTCGTCGGCTGGCGGCATGGTCTGGGCACGCAGGTTACGCCAAACGGCCAACCAGGTCTTCTGGGCCGATTCGCGTTCTTGCGGAGTCATTGTCTCGAGATGATCGAGCGTGACGCCCCCTTCATCGGATCCATATCCGTGGCAGTCGTAGCAGTAGCTTTCGAGGATCGGTTGGATCTTCGCGAAGTCGGGCACTTGCGATTTCGTCTCGGCAGCGTCGCTGGCGCTGATAGCAATCAGCGAAGCAAACAAAGCGAGGGTAGAGATTCGGTGCATAAGTTTCGTCAGGCAGGAACCAAGTATTGGGGACGGCCCATGGCAGAGAGTGCTAAACTCACGGCATGAGAGAAACTTGGCAGAGGTAGTTTGTGGGGGTGGTGGGAACGCGACTCGGTTTATTCGGAGGGGGTTGAAGCCGCGCTGCCAGGAAGGCTCAATTAGTAATCGTATGAAGGGACGTCGTTGAAGTAAAGATTTATTCGGCCGTTATGGGGGTTCCCCCAGTTGGTATGGTTGGGTCAGTCAAAGGCTGCTTCCTCGGTAAAACGGGGAGTGCCAGCTTCTATAGCAACAGAGTTGAATTTTGGTAGAAAAAAACTAACTAGTCTGCAAAGTTGAACACCTGTGTCCGCAATTCAGTTTCGCGACATTGAGAAGCAATTTACGCCGGAGTCGGTGGTCGTCGCCATCGATCAGCTCGACATCCCGGCCGGGCAATTCGTCTCGCTGGTGGGGCCTTCAGGCTGCGGGAAATCGACGCTACTGCGGATGGTGGCAGGGCTCGATGAGCCAACGCAAGGCGAAGTGACGCTCAGCGATTCCAAGCACAGCCAGTGTGCGTTCGTTTTCCAGGATGCCAACCTCATCCTCTGGCGGACCGCTCAAGAGAACGTTCGTCTTCCATTGGAACTGCGGGGGCCAGTCACCGCAGAGCAGCGGCGGACAATCGACCAGGCGATCGAAATGGTCGGGCTACGGAAAGAGGACTTTCGAAAGTTCCCCCGGATGCTTTCGGGCGGGATGCGAATGCGGGTCTCGTTGGCCCGAGCCATGGTTACCCAGCCGAACGTCTTGCTGCTGGATGAACCATTCGCGGCGCTCGACGACTTGCTACGCAATCAACTGAACGAACAACTGCTCGACCTTTGGCATCAGCAAAATTGGACCAGCTTGTTCGTTACCCACAACGTTCCCGAGGCGGTGTTCTTGAGTCAACGCATTCTGGTGATGCATGCTCGGCCAGGACGAATTGTGGCGGACCTCGAAGTTCCGTTTGAATACCCTCGCAAAACGCAACTCCGAAACGACCCCGACTTCGCCCGTTTCTGCGGAGAGGTCATTGCGAAGCTCGCGGGAGTCACGCTGGTATGAGTGAAGATCGTTTCAGTTGGCGGACGATCGTGCTGCCGCTGCTGGTGTTGGTGGTGACCATCATCCTGTGGGAAGTGATTATCCGAGTCAGCGGGCTGGAGCCTTACATTTTGCCGGGACCTGGCGAAGTGGCTCGCACGATGTGGCAAAAGAAAGAAGCCTTGCTCGGTTACACGCTGCGAACCGGAATGGTCGCCGTTAGTGGGTTTGCCATTTCGGTCGTGCTGGGCGTGGCAGTTTCGCTGTTGTTTTCGCAATC
Source organism: Bremerella sp. JC817 (assembly GCF_040718835.1). Lineage (NCBI taxonomy): Bacteria > Pseudomonadati > Planctomycetota > Planctomycetia > Pirellulales > Pirellulaceae > Bremerella > Bremerella sp. JC817. The sequence goes on from NZ_JBFEFG010000266.1 coordinate 105,216, forward strand.
GGCGATCATTCGGCAGAGTGGTTATCCGTACGCGATCTTCTTTCAAACGGTCCCGATCGTGGCGGTAGCTCCGCTGGTGATTGCGATCTGTGGCTATGGTGCGTTGAGCGTGATCGTGGTGACGACGATGATCTCGCTCTTTCCGATCATCACGAGTACCACGACCGGGCTGATCGCGGTCGATCGCGGTTTGCTCGACTTGTTTCGGCTGAACAAGGCGAGCCGCTGGCAGATTCTGTGGAAGCTGCAGTTCCCTGGGGCAATTCGCTATTTGTTAACCGGCATGAAAACGAGTGCTGGGCTGGCAGTCGTCGGAGCGATTGTGGGCGAGTTCTTTGCCGGGCATTCGAGCGGGCACCAAGGGCTCGGCTATTTCATTCTCGTTTCCCAAAATCAGATTAGCACCGCGAGTCTGTTTGCCGGTACGATTTGCAGTACGCTGTTGGGCGTCGTTGTTTTCACCTCGGTTACAGTTCTGGGCCGCTTGTTTCTGCGGCGCTGGGTTTGGGAAGGTTAAACGTGTCACGTTACGCGATTGCCCTGATGGTTGGTTGTCTGCTGATGCTGGCGACAGGCTGTGGAAGCGAGTCTGCCGATTCGCCAAGTGCCGGCGGCAAAAAAACAGTGGGGCTGCGCAAAGTTCAGTTGGCTTTGAACTGGTTTCCGGAGGCCGAGCATGGTGGGTTTTATGCTGCCAAGCTGAATGGCTTCTACGAAGAAGAAGGCCTCGATGTTGAGATCATCCCCGGCGGTCCTGGCTCACCGGTGATTCAGCAAGTGGCACGCGGGGCGGTCTCGTTTGGTGTCGCCACCGCTGACCAGGTCCCGCTTGGGCGAGCCCAGGGAGCCAATGTCGTGGCGACCTTCGCCGCGATCGATCAGAGTCCTCGCTGCTTTCTGGTACACGAAGAGTCCGGTATCAAGACGCTGGAAGAGTTGAAAAATGTCACCCTGGCGATGAGCAGTGGTCGGGCCTTTTCCGAGTATCTGAAAAAACATGTGCCGCTGACTAAAGTGCGGATCGTTCCTTACGACGGCAGCATCGCGGCATTTCTGCGCGACAAGAACTTCGCTCAGCAGGCGTACGAATTCAGCGAACCGTTTCTGGCAAAAGAAGAAGGGGCAAACGTGCGTGTGTTGCCGATCCGGGCCATCGGCTACAACCCTTACGCCAGTTTGTTGATCACGTCGGATAAGTTAGCCAAGGAAGATGCGGAGCTGGTTGCCGCGATGACGCGGGCCACACTCAAGGGCTGGCAAACTTATCTGAACGAACCTCGCAAAACGAACGAACATTTGCAATCGCTCAACCCTGAGTTAACCGCCGGCGTGCTAGACTTTGGAGCCAAAGCGATTCGAAAGTTGACCATCGTCGATCAGCCCACCTTCGGACAAATGACCGCCGAGCGATGGAAGACTTTGGTCGATCAACTGGTCGAAATCGAACTGATTCCGAAAGACTCTGTTTCCGCGGATGCCTGTTTTCAAGAGACACCATGAGCAACGAAATCTCTGCTGATACCTGTTGGATGTTCCTGGTTCGTCATGGGGCGACCGAGTTCAATTTGAATTGCCCGAGCATCCTGCAAGGAAATGGCGTCGATGGACCTTTAGCCGACATCGGTCGCCGTCAGGCGGCTGCGACCGGCGAGTTCCTCAGCGGGTATCCGTTCGATGCGGTCTATTCGAGTCCGATGAAGCGAGCCCAGGAAACGGCCGGCATCATCGCACCAGATCATTCGATTGTCACCGTGCCAGAGATCATCGAAGCGGATGTCGGTCGTTGGTTGAATCGTGACTGGCACGACATCGAGAAGACCGAGCCGGAAGAGTACCGCAAGCATCTGGACGATCCTTCAATCTATCCTTATCCAGGGGGCGAATCGGCCACCGACGTCGCCAACCGAGCGGTCCCCAAGCTAACGCAGTTGCTACACGACAACCTCGGCAAGCGTATCCTGGTGGTGGCTCACTACATCGTGATTCGCGTGATGATCGCTTCGCTGTACAAGACGCCGCTGAAGTACATGCGCATGATTCATCTCGATAACTGCGGCGTCACGCTCATCAAGCTGCAAGATGGCGAACCGCAGCTGTTATCGGCGAACTCGGCCTTCCACTTGCAAGACGTGCGTTAGAAGTCGGCGTAAGGGTCTTCCGGGATCTTGGCGAGCAGGGCTTCGAGCAGCGTCTCGAGTTTGTCCTGGCCTTCGACGATTTGGGCTTCGATCGTCAGCGCCCAGAGCGGCTTGTCCATGAAGCGGTCGAGTCCGATCTTCACCAGGTCTTTGTGCGTGCAAACGACCGCGGCGACCTCGTCGTTTTGAATCGCCCAGTGCTCCAGCGAGTTGATATCGGCCCGATCGTAGTCGTGGTGGTCGTCGAACTCACGCAGCTCGACCACTTCCATGCCGGCGTCGGTCAGCGTATGCCGGAAACCGCCTGGGTTGCCGATACCGCAGAAGGCGAGAACCTTCTTTCCTTGCAGGTGATCGATCGGTTCGGTCTTGCCGCTGGCGCAGCGAAGCGTGCTGGGGCAATGCCGCATGTCAACGATCGGCGCGGTCACTTCCATCGAGTGGATCTTGTCTTTGATGGCTTGAAGTTCTTCGGCCGAGACCATGTCACCCCGGGTAATCACGATCAAGCTCGCGCGGTAGAGGGCCTGGACCGGTTCGCGAAGGGTGCCACGTGGAAACAGGTAGCCATGCCCGAACGGTTCAGTGGCATCGATCAAGACGATGTCGAGATCGCGGGCAATGCGGCGATGTTGGAAGGCATCGTCGAGCAGCAGAACCTGAGCGGCGAGTTCTTCGGAAGCGACTTTGGCAGCGGCGACGCGATCGGGATTCTGCAGATGCGGAACGTCAGGCAGCAGTTCTTCCAGTTCCTTTGCCTCGTCGTTCTGCGAACCTTCTTCGGCGCCGTAGCCTCGGCTGATGAGTGTCACGCGAATGCCACGTTCACGAAACCAGCGAGCTATCCAGGCTACCATCGGCGTCTTGCCGGTGCCGCCCAAGGTTAAGTTGCCGACACTGATCACGGGAACGTCGACCGATTCGGCCGGCTTCGACCCGGTATCGAACTGGCGATTGCGGATGCCGACACCAATGCCGTAGACCAGCGATGTGCCCCACATAAGGCCACGCAGTAGCGACGCGCCGATTCCTTTTCGGCGACCACTGACGATTTGCTTGAAGTCTCGGGCAGTGAGCATGGGCGATCGATTCAATCGTTGGATGTACCAATAAGAAAGGGACAAACCATAGTGGTCTGTCCCTTTCGTGAATTCCGCAAGCGAGCGAGGCTTAGCCTTGCAGCTTGGCACAGATGGCGGCAGCCATTTCCTGGGTACCAACCGCGGTTGGATCGTCACGGTTTGGCTTCAGGTCGTAGGTCACGTCCTTGCCTTCCTTGATGACGTCGGCAACGGCTTGTTCCAAACGCTTGGCAGCGTCGACTTCGCCCATGTGCTGAAGCATCAGCATGCCGGACAGGATCAACGCAGTTGGGTTGACCTTGTTCTGGCCCTTGTACTTCGGAGCCGAACCATGGGTCGCTTCGAACACGGCGCCTTCAGGACCAATGTTGGCACCGGGGGCGACACCCAGACCGCCGACCAGACCGGCACCCAGATCGCTGAGGATATCGCCGTACAGGTTCGGCAGAACGATCACGTCGTACAGTTCTGGCTTCTGCACCAGCTGCATGCACATGTTGTCGACGATACGTTCTTCGAACTCGATGTCTGGATAGTCCTTGGCGACTTCGGTGGCCGTGGCCAGGTACAAGCCGTCCGAGTATTTCATGATGTTCGCCTTGTGAACGGCGGTCACCTTCTTGCGGCCGTTCTTCTGAGCGTATTCAAACGCACAACGAACGATCCGTTCGGTGCCGCTGACACTGATCGGCTTGATCGAGACGCCTGTTTCGTCAGCCTTGGTCTTGATCTTGCGATCCGAAGGAAGACCGTTGATGAAGTCGATCAGCTTTTCGGTCTCAGGCTTGCCCTTCTCGAATTCGACACCGGCGTAGAGGTCTTCGGTGTTTTCGCGAACGATGACGATGTCGACGCCGACTTCGCTGAAGTAGCTGCGAACACCGGGGTAGTACTTGCAAGGACGAATGCAAGCAAACAAGCCCAGTTCCTGACGCAGGTAGACGTTGATGCTACGGAAGCCAGTACCGACTGGCGTCGTGATCGGAGCCTTCAAAGCACAGCGGGTGCGGCGAACGCTTTCGATGGTCGAGTCCGGGATCGGGGTTCCGGTCTTTTCCATCACGTCGATGCCGGCTTCCTGGACATCCCAGTTGATTTCGACGCCAGTCGCATCGACGCACTTGCGGGCAGCTTCCGCCAATTCGGGACCGGTACCATCGCCGGTGATCAGAGTTACTTCGTAGGCCATGAGGGTTTCCTGGCAACAGGGGGTCAAAGTGGGTACGAAAAGATTTCGTGTGGCGATTTACGCCAGGGGGAAACTGCCAAAATAGCAAACCACACGCCGGTGGTAAACCTAGCGTCTTGCCTAGTTCTGGCCACCCACGGCTGTATTTTGGGGTAACATTTCGCCCGCAAATGGATCGAGGACGACGATCGTCAGGGTGAGCTTGTCGCTATTCTTGTACACAGGATCGATAACTTCCCAGGTGATTTTAAACTTCCCCGGCTGGTTCAAAACGGTATTGATCAAGAGACCCATATTCTGCTCAACGAGCTTTTTGCCATCCTTATCAATGTAATCATCAAAGGATCGGTAAAGGTGCCACGCTTCGTTGTTGGTTTCCCAAACGACTTCTTTGCCGGTTTCCAGATCTTGAGAAGTCCGTCGGCAGAGGATGCCTGGTGGATCGATTGTGGGTCGGATTGTTTTTACATGTCCATCGAGGGTAATCGTGTCGCCGGCCATAAAAACAAGGCGATTGTTTTTCGAGTAGATGCGTACAAGAGTATCAGGCTGTGGGCGGCTTGCGATCACCTCGAAGGGAAGATCTCGGACGATCGATTTCTCCGTCACCAGATCGGTGCAGCTAACCGACATCACATATTTTCCCTGCGGAATGTCATTAGTCGAGAAAGTCCTGGTGCGAACCGTGGCATCTTCGCCATTCATCAGCGAATCGCCCATCTCTTCGTTGAAACAGCACATCAAGGTCCCTCCTGCCTCATAGGAAATGCATTCGCTAACGACGACGTTCGCTAATTTTGCCTGGGATGCGGCTGGATCGATCGCGACTCGGTAGATCAACTCGAACGATTGACCTCTTTCAAATTGGTTGGTTGCCGGAGCTTGCTTCCAGGGACCGGCTGCAAATCGGCAATCGAATTGAGCCCAAGGTTTGTCAGCGTCTGCTGGTTTTTCCTCCGCCTTGATCGCGGCGAGCGGGAAGAAGTACGCGAAGATCAAAACGGTACCGGCGGCTCGATGGCAAAGCATGAGAGTCCTCCCTGATGGCAGAAAAGATGGCTGCGACATTTCAGGTGAAACTTCGCAGTGATGTGGTTAGGGTGCGGCAAAATCCTGAAAGGGATCGCTGACGAAAAGCGGCACTTGGACCTGGTCGTAAGTGCCAGCCAACAGATCGTGAGCGATCAGAACGATATGAAACTTCCCAGGCCGGGAAGTGAAGACCTCGGCATTGAGGGTGTAGGCAACCTTCGCTTCGCCGAATCGTGACTGAGGCGGTTGTCTCTGTTCCGTGTAGCTCTTCTCGACGATCGTCGTACCAGCTTCGTCGACCAGTTTGATCTCGAACATCAGATCGACCTGGCCTTCGCGGGCTTCGTAATTCACGATGTCGGCATGAAGGTATATCGACTCGCCGGTCGAGCAGTAACTATTGGTGAAGATTCGTTTCTGACGGTCCTGGGTGAGCAGCACATTCTTTGCGCCGAAGGCATCGATTGCCGCGACCTCGAACGGAAGGTCGATCTTCGCGGTCGCCTTCGAGAGATTATCTTGCACGCGGATTTCGAGGATGTAGCTTCCTTTCCTCAACTCCGGAATCTTGAAGAAGAGTGCTCCGGTGAAGTAGCCGCCACCCATTGGCAACTGCTTCTTTTCGTGCTGGGTCATTCGCTTGATCTCGGTGCGGTCCGAGTCTTGAACCGTGAAGTCGAGCGTCAGGCTGCACTGCCTGGTCTTGGGATCGATGGTGACGCCTTGGACTTCGTTCCGCACGTAGATGGTCTCTTCGTGAAGGAACTTGCTCGGCCGGCTGGCCCCCATGACGCCGAACGTAAACTGCGATCGGACGCTTAGCTTGGGCTCGGCAGGCGTTTCTTCTGCCATGCTGGTCGAGACGGTCGATACGAGGCAGGCCCCAAAGATCACGAACCCCAGCCAGGAAGTAGAAAATCGCATCGAAGTTCTCTCGCGTTGTTCACGGCCAAATAGAAGGAAGCGGCGTAGCGACATCCTCTCTTGTTCGCTGGAAAAAGGCAACTTCGTTTCCTGTTTGTGGCCCGCATATCGCGGTGATTGTGACCACGTTGTGATCGGGCTATGCTGACAAGCGTGGCATGCTGGCATCGTCGATCGTTCCAGGAGAACTCGTCATGGGGTTTTCATTTCGCAAGTCGTACACGTTCGGACCGCTGCGCATTAACTTGAGCAAGTCAGGCGTCGGCTTTTCTTTTGGCATGAAAGGCCTGCGAGCCGGCATGAGTTCCAATGGCCGGAAGTATGTTTCAGCCAGCGTGCCTGGGACTGGGGCTCGGTATTACAAGTCGACCAAGTCGCTCTCGGGGCTGTGGAACCAATGGTTTGGTGGCGACGAGACGGCGGAAGATGCGGCCGACGAAGCACCTAAGAAGAAGCCCACAAAGAAACTGACCAAAAAAGAATCGTTCTGGTAAAGGCAATTTCCCCATGAATGCAAAGTTCATCCGTATCTTCCGCACCGCCAGCTCGGAACGCTTTCTGCTGCAAGACTTGATCGGCGAAGAGATGGGGATGCTCGATCTTCATTTCCTAGCCGATGGCACCGTCGCGGGCAACTTGTTTCTGGTCCAGGCCAAGGTGACCGACGAAGCTGGCATCCGAATCTTGCTGGAACAAGTCGACGAGCAACTGGTCCCGGCGGCAAGTATGGAAGACGCCAACCTTTCGTTCACCGTGACCCAGGGCGAACTGGTCGGTACGTTCTCGAGCGACGCCGAAGGCTAGTTTCTATCCAGCTTGTTCGGCAAACGAATCACCGCCGGTCGATGCATTCGCGGTTGTTCTGGGAAGGACGGCGGCGAATCTCCTTGCATCTCTTCCGGCGACCCGTTCAACTAGAGGTTGCGCGGATTTAGGATCTGTCCGTCCCCCCGTCTATATCCGAACTAGGAGATGCTCATGCGACGTTCGTCGTTGGTTGCGGCATGCAGTGTAGCGATCACGCTTTGTGCCAGTGCTGTTTATGCGATTGATTTGCCCGGTTTCTCGATGGGCGAAGTAAATTTGAAATCGGCTGGCCCGTTGGCTTTCGCCCCTGATAATGTGCTGATTGTCGGCGACCCCAAGGCCGCGACGCTGGTCGCGATCAAGGTCGACAGCCAGAAGGTTGAAACCCCCAGCAACTTGTCGCTGACCATTCCTGACGACATTCAAGTTGCCGACCTGGCCGTGAATCCCGATACCGGCGTGATCTACCTTTCCGCATCGCAGGGCGGCCAAGGCAAGATCTTCCGCGTCGATGGGGACAAGCTGACGCCAGTGGCGCTGGATAAGGTTTCGCGAGCAACCGCCACGCTGACCAACGCTCCGGAGGACAAGGTAGTGGGTGAAGGGCGTCGTCGTGGCAATCCACGTGACGAATCGATCACCGACCTGGCCTATGTCGACAACCAGGTCATCGTGACCGGTCGTACCACCGGCGAAGCCTCGGCCGCCGTCCACTCGGTTGCCTATCCGTTCCAGGAATCTGGCGTGGCGATGCCAATCGAAATCTATCATGCGGCCCATGGTCGCTATGAAGACGACGCCGTCGCTCGGGTCTTCGTGCCTTTCACCATCAATGGCGAACCTCACCTGTTGGCCGGCTTCACCTGCACGCCTCTGGTCAAGTTCCCACTGTCGGCTGTCACCAAGCCACAGGAAAAAGCGTATCGCGGCACCACCGTCGCCGAGCTGGGTAACCGCAATCGTCCGCTCGACATGATCGTTTACGAAAAGAGTGGCAAGCAGTATCTGTTGTTGGCCAACAGTGCTCGTGGCGTGATGAAGGTCAGCACCGAAGACATCGAACGCGAAGATGGTCTCACCGAGCCAGTCCGTGGTGGTGGCGTTGCTGGTCAGCAGTACGAAACCATCGAGGATTGGAAAGGTGTTGTCCAGCTCGACAAGCTGAATGACAAGTCGGCCGTCATCATCACCCAGGCCGAAGGTCAGCCAACCGTCCTGAAGACGGTCGCTCTGCCATAACCTGGCGTTGAGACCTTTCACGCCGGCAAACTACCCAATCGCATCGAGGTCCAAGGGATCTCGATGCGATTTCTTTTTCGAAGAGCGCAAGTCGGTTCTGGCCAGGGATGCGACGTCGTTCGAGCGATTCTGGTAGCGATCGTAACGATTGTGAGGCTTATACTGGCCTAGGACTGGGGCCATTCTCCCGGCAATCGATCGCCGACGGACGTGCCGACAGTGGGGAAACCTACAGTCAGGTGGATACGTCTTTATCACTTCAATAACGCGATATTTCCGAAGCAAGCCCGCGGCCGATCATCAGCTGCCAGCAAGCAGGAAAGTGACCTTCAACATGCGAAATCGTACTGCCTGGTGGATGGGAATCGGTTCCCTGGTGCTTGTCTCGTTTCTGGCCAATTGGGCCTCGGCGGAGGCTGATTCCGCACCGAACGATCGCTCGGCCCAGGCAGGCACATTGCTAAAGATGGCCCGGGAGCGTTTGTCGGAGATCACCTCCGGCGACGTTGCTTCGGAACCAGCAGATTCCGACACCGAGCCGCAGACCATCGTCTTCCTGGCTTTAACGCGACCGACGCTGCCAGCCTTGATGGGCATTGGGCACGCGAAGAGTGTTGAGAAGGCAGCGATAGCAGCGGCCGACGACTTGCGATCGAAAGCCACTTTTGCCGAACTGGCCGCCGGCCGATTGCGGATCGACATCGCCACTACCGAAACCGATCCGGCCAAGATCGATAATCCCCATCCGCTACGGGTGGCGGCTTTGCCGTATGGTCCTTGGTTCGCGAAAGACTCGGTCTTGTTCATGCCTGCTGGTTTTCTCGATGGGGCAGGGGATCACGACGCGGAATCGCTGACGAGCGGCGTTCGGCCGTACGACTATCAAAGCTGGATCGAAGCGGAAGATGGTTCGCCCGTTGAGCTTTACTTCGGCAATCGCCGCACATTGGGGACTTCTCCGGAAGAACTGCTGGCTGCTGCCAAGGCAGGCGGCGACTTCCTGATGCGGCACATGAAGCTGAACGGAATGTTCGACTACAGCTACGAACCAGAGCTGAACCGTAATAACGACGACTACAACTTGCTGCGACACGCCGGAACCTGCATCGCGATGCTCGAACTGCAGAAGGCAGTCAATGACGAGTCGATGCGGACCACCGGCAAGCTGCCAAAGTCGCAGATCTATCTGGAAGGTGCCCGGCGGGCGATCGATTACTTGCGGAAGAACCACACAAGCGGACCACTCGAAAAAGATAAGGCTGCCGACTTCCTCGCCATCGTTGAACCAGACGAAGGCGCGAAGCTCGGAGGGGCCGCGCTAATGGTGTTGTCGCTACTGCGTGAATACGAGGTGACCGGCGACGAGCAGATTCTGGACGAGGCCCGGGCTTACGCTCGCTTTCTTGTCTTTCTGCAAGAGCCGGATGGGCACTTCATCTCGCAGTACTACTACGGCGAGCCTGATCCGTTTCCGCACGAATCGATCTATTACCCGGGCGAAGCGATCTTGGCATTGGCTCGCCTGGCGAAGGTCGATCCGAAGGGACCTTGGCTCGAAACGGCCAAGCGTGGCACCAACTGGCTGATCGATGTCCGCGACGCTGATAAGTCGGATGCCGACTTGCCGCACGATCACTGGCTGTTGATGGGGCTGGAAGAAATGGCTCCACAAACGGACGAACCGAAGTTTCTGAAGCATGCCCAGCGAATTGCGAATTCGATTTGCGCACTGCAGAAGAAGGAAGCCGCCTACGATGACTGGATTGGCTCGTTCTACGATCCACCTCGTTCGACGCCGACCGGATGCCGAGCCGAAGCGATGGCCGCCATGATTCGCCTGGCACAGTTCAAGCAGCTTGATACGGCTGAGTACCTGGCGGCTTTGAAGCGGATGGCTTCGTTTCAGCAGCGTTGCCAGGTGACGCCTGACAATGCAATCTTTCTGCCATGCCCGGAACAGGCCTGGGGCGGCTTTCGTCGCGGGCTCGAAGAATGGGAAGTGCGGATCGATTACATCCAGCACAATATGTCTGGTCTGCTAGGTCTGCGAGGGATTTTGCTGGACTCGTCGAACGAGTGAGCCGTCCCTGAGTCGTTCTTTCCGTTAGCTGACCGAAGCGCTCTCGGACGGGGCTGGCTGGTTTCGCCAGAGATGATACCAGCGATACAGAAGCGGCACGTAGATGCACGCCGCCAAGAGATGGGCCGGAATTCCGACGGCGTACGAGATCAGCAGGAACGGTGCCTTCAGGTAATAGAAGCCGATCACCCAGACGATCCACAAGATGCTTCCTGGCAGGGCCAGGATCGCCGCTGGGGCGAGGCTGCGGTAAAGGGCGTCGTTCCATGTCTCCGCGTCGACATGCTTCGCAAACCAGCTTCTGAGGCGTTCTGCGATCACTTCCAGCGTCGGCAATAACAATAGCCAGCAACCGATGACCAGCAAGCCAATCAGCACCAGTTGAAAGACACGCATTATGATGATCAGGCCGTAAACCGCGACGTGCGGCCCTATGGCCATCGCATCGTACGCGTGATAGTTCACCAGGCCTGCCGCGGTCAGCATGACGATCGCCAAGCGAAGCGAGACCAATGCCGACTGACGCGAGCTATTCCCCTTGGGGCCAGGCTCGGCAGTAGGTGTCGGCGACTGAAATGGGTTATTCGAGGTCATGCGTGATCAGGTCTTGTTCTGATGAGCAATATCTGCCGTTGGCTATCTTAACGACGATCTACCACGCACGCGAGTTTTCCTCGAAGCTGAATTAAAAGCGGCACAGCCGTAGTCGATTATAGCTCTTTGCTGAACAGCTGGCCTGTCAGCGATTGGTGTCGCGCTGGTTTGGCGGACGAATGTGATACCGACATCGCGCTCAGCAGGATCAGAATGGCCCCGGTAGCAAAAGCGATGGCATGCACGACAGGAATTAATTGGAACATGGCTTTCTCCTTCAAAGCACGGTAATTGATCGTGTGTGCTTTCAAGGTAAGCGGCCAACTTAAACTGCCCCTGAAGCGAAGATAAAATCGATTTCATCTTCGGAAGAAACGCCCGAAAACTAAGGGGAAATGACACCATCGGGCCGTTCAACGTTCGCCCGTGAAGGCCATGCCGGTGACAGCTTGTCTTAGGTTGTAGGCACAAAAAAAGCCCTGCGTCGTGCAACGCAGGGCTTTTCGTTTTTCAGATTCCGAACGATCCGCGACTAAGCTTCTTCGCTCGATTCACCTTCGCCACCGCTACCGGCACCGACGGTTTCTTCGGCTTCAGGCTGCTGGAGCGAGCCTTTGAAGTCGAGGCGAACAGCTTTGCCTTCGTCGTTCATGATCGCGTCGACCGTGATCGTATCCATGCCTTGGAACTCGCCCTTGAGCAGTTCTTCCGAGAGCGGATCTTCGATCGAGTTTTCGATCGCACGACGCAGCGGACGAGCACCAAAGTCTTGGTCTTTGTCCGACTGATGGCTGCGTTTGATGATCAGCTCTTTGGCGGCGTCGGTCAGAACCAGGTTGTAGCCTCGTTCTTCCAGACGTTCGCGAACCTTCGACAGTTCCAGGTCGATCACTTCCTTCAGGTCGTCCTTGGTCAGGTGATGGAAGATGATCGTCTGGTCGACACGGTTGATAAATTCCGGTCGGAACACCTTGGCGATTTCTTCCTGGACACGGTGCTTCATGCTTTCGTACTCGGCACCTTCGTCGGGAGCCTGGAAACCGAAAGCCGATTCGTTCTTGATCGCCGACGCACCGGCATTGGTGGTCATGATCAAGATCACGTTCCGGAAGTCGACGTTACGACCGAAGCTATCGGTCAAGCGGCCTTCTTCCATCACTTGAAGCAGCATGTTGAAGACGTCCGGGTGAGCCTTTTCGATTTCATCGAGCAGGACCACGGCGTACGGACGACGTCGGATCTTTTCGGTCAGCTGACCACCTTCTTCGTAACCAACGTATCCGGGAGGGGCACCGATCAGACGGCTGACGTTGTGCTTCTCCATGTACTCGGACATGTCGATTTGAATCAGGGCGTCGGCATCACCGAACATGAATTCGGCGAGGGCCTTGGCCAGCAAGGTCTTACCGACACCGGTTGGACCTGCGAAGACGAAGCAGCCGGTTGGGCGCTTCGGATCTTTCAGACCGCTACGGCTACGGCGGACAGCCTTCGAGACTGCCTTGATGGCGTCGTCCTGGCTGATGACCTTCTTATGCAGCTCGGCTTCCATCTGCATCAGCCGCATGCTGTCTTCGGTCGACATACGGGTCAGCGGAATGCCGGTCATCTTGCTGACAACTTCAGCGATGACTTCTTCGTCGACAACGCCATCTTTCTGGCGGCTCTTGGCCTGCCATTCTTTGACGATGTCTTCTTTCTTTTTCTTCAGCTTGTCGGCCTGATCGCGGAGCGAAGCAGCCTTTTCGAAGTCTTGGTCGGCAACGGCCTGCTCTTTCTTGCGATTGAGTGTTTCGACTTCTTCGTCGATCTCTTTGAGATCTGGCGGACGAGTCATCACGCGAAGCCGCACGCGAGCACCAGCTTCGTCGATCACGTCGATGGCCTTATCCGGCAAGCAACGACCGGTGATGTAGCGATCCGAGTATTCGGCCGCGGCAACAATGGCGTCGTCGGTGATCTGAACGTTGTGATGTTCTTCGTAACGATCGCGCAGACCCTTGAGGATCTCGGCCGTTTCTTCCTTCGAGGCAGGATCGACCTGGATCTCTTGGAAACGACGGGCCAGGGCGGCGTCCTTTTCGATGTACTTGCGGTACTCGTCGAGGGTGGTCGCACCGATGCACTGGATTTCGCCACGAGCCAATGCTGGCTTCAACACGTTGGCGGCGTCGATCGCACCTTCTGCACCACCGGCACCCACCAGGGTGTGAAGCTCGTCGATGAAGAGGATCGTATTCTTGGCACGACGAACTTCGTTCATCACGGCCTTGATACGTTCTTCAAACTGACCGCGGTACTTGGTACCAGCGACCATCATCGCCAGGTCGAGCACGACGATTCGCTTTTCGGCCAACAGTTCTGGCACGTCGCCGTCGATGACTCGCTGTGCGAAGCCTTCGACGATGGCGGTCTTACCGACACCAGCTTCACCCAGCAGAACCGGGTTGTTCTTGGTACGGCGGCAAAGAACCTGAATGGCTCGTTCGATTTCGCGTTGGCGGCCGATGACAGGATCAAGCTTGCCTTGCTTGGCCAGTTCGGTCAGGTCGCGACCAAAGCTGTCCAGGGCAGGGGTCTTGCTCTTGCTGCCTTTGCCCGAAGCACCACCTGGGTCGGAAACTCCGCCTGGTTCGCCGCGGCCTTCTCGGCTGCTGTCACCTTCCATGCCGTGGCCAAGCAAGTTGAGGACTTCTTCGCGAACGTCTTCCAGCTTCAGGCCAAGGTTCATCAGAACCTGGGCGGCGACGCCTTCTTGTTCGCGGAGCAGGCCCAGCAAGATATGCTCGGTGCCGACGTAGTTATGGTTCAGATTGCGAGCCTCTTCCATCGAGTATTCGATGACTTTCTTGGCCCGCGGGGTTTGCGGAAGCTTGCCCATGGTCACCATGTCGGGACCAGACTGGACGAGCTTTTCGACTTCGAGTCGAATCTTCCGCAGGTCAACTTCCAACGTCTTCAAAACGTTGGCAGCGACACCGCTACCCTCTTTGATCAGTCCCAAGAGGATGTGCTCGGTTCCGATATATTCATGGTTGAACCGCTGAGCCTCTTGATTGGCCAGCTGCATCACCTTGCGAGCACGATCTGTAAATCGTTCGTACATGGTCATCCGTCCTCATATCGAGTTGGCGACTGCATCACCTACTGTCCTACCAACTCTATGTTGTCTCACAATTACGCGGCTTCCGGTAGGCTGGGTCCGCCTCTCTCCGCGTTTTGTTCACCCAGGTTGTCTGCCTTCGTCTTGGATGACGTGGCTTGGGCTTCCGTTTCCGCTTCTTCTCTTTCTGTCAGAAGCTGCTTCTCGCGGTGGATTTCAAACCACCAGCGTCGGCTGGCATCAAGTCGCTCGAGCTTGTCGAGGGCCTCTCGCGCTTCGTCGTATTGCTTCGTATGTCGCTTAAGCGTTGCCAGCATGAGCAGCGCCTCTGCGTCGCCCGGCTCGCGCCGGAGTAGCCTCAATAAAACTGCCTCGGCTTGGTACCACTGACCTTTTAAATAGGCAGTCTGGGCGCTTTGGTAGAGCTGGTCGATCGAGGTATCGATGGCATCCAAGCTGCCCGAGGCAATTCGGATCCCCATCCAAACACTATTCGTTAGCCAGAAGCCAAGGGCCAAATACCAGAGTCCGCTACGGATCCAGACGTTTCCTAGCTCCGGCCAGACTCCTTTGGAAACCAACGCCGCATTCAATAGCAACGTGAATCCTAGAGCCCAGACCAGCCCAGTCCAGCGCCCACGTACCCAAAGCTCGCTGAGCCCAGGCCACAGGCAGGTAATCCATGGCGTTGATAGCATCCTTACTATTCCTGATGGTGCGGTAAGCAGCTGTGAGATCACGCACTCCCCCGCTAGGAAACGCCGGGGAATTGTAACTTCAGAAACATGGTGGAGCAAGGTAAGTCGGCAGAGTGCTTTCACTTAGATAAACTGGGTTCATCCGGCAATCGTTACCAGCCGGTCATTCTACGAAAGAAGCTCGCTGGATCGGCCCAAAAACCAGCATAAACGACACTGCTAGCTCGACCTGAATAATCCCTACGATCGGCAATTTCATGTCCGACTCCCACAATCCGAACGATCGCGGCTTACCACCATCGATGGACATTTCGCTTGGAAGAACGCTCGACGCGGCTGCCAATCGAGCTAGCGAAGGTTTGCGTGTCATCGAAGACTTCGTCCGCTATGGGCAGAACGATCGCTTCCTCACGGCGGAGCTTAAATCGCTGCGGCACGAGCTAGACAGTACCCTCCAGAAGTTCGATCGCCTGGCATCGATTCAATCACGCGACACCTTCGGCGATGTCGGCACGACGATTCAAGGCAAACTCGAGCATGCCCGTCACGATTGGAGCGACTTGCTGACGGCGAACTTCAAGCGATTGCAACAAGCACTTCGCAGCCTGGAAGAACATGCCAAGCTGATCGATGGCAATGCGGCCGCTTCGTTCGAGCGGGCTCGTTATCTTTCGTACTCGCTCGAGAAGATGGTGCTGACCACCATCACCGCAGCCAGTCAGTTTGCGGAACCATCGGTCTACGTTTTGATCGATGGGCAAGCGAGTGTTGATGCATTCGATCGTTTAACAGGGGCGTTGGTCGACGCCGGCGTCGATGTGATTCAGCTTCGCGATAAATCGATTGACGACCGAACGTTAGTCGCGCGAGGCGAATTACTGCGAAAGCGAACGGCGAACACCGCGACCAAGATGATCTTCAACGATCGCGCCGACCTGGCGAAAGTGACCGGGGCCGATGGTGTGCACGTTGGGCAGGAAGAATTGACCGTCAGTCAGGTTCGTTCCGTGTTGGGAACCGGCAAGCTTGTCGGTGTTTCGACCCATTCTCTCGCCCAGGCTCAGCAAGCGGTGCGCGACGGAGCCGACTATATCGGCATCGGCCCCACCTTTCCGAGCACGACGAAGTCATTCGAGCAGTTCCCAGGTCTCGATCTGATTCGCGAGATCGCCGCCCATATTACCTTGCCAGGGTTCGCGATTGGCGGCATCGATCCCACCAACGCCGCGCAGGTCGCCGAGGCCGGTATCAAACGGATTGCTGTTTCGGGATGCGTTGCCAAGGCAAGCGACCCAGGGGCGGTTGTTGCCCAGTTGAAGTCAGCCCTCGCCTAAGTGTTCACTTGGGGCCGCTTCCCCCGGCAGTAGCGGTGCGGATCCTTAGTCTGCAAAGGAAATCGGCAATCGCTGCGATTCTTTGCCGCGACGTGGGGGGCACGCTGCGATCCTTCCCAATGAAAATCGCCAAAAATGGGATTAGTGCAGATTAGCTACCTATATTGCGGCATTTATGCTTGAGTCAGTCCAATGGAAGGCTAAGATTGGAATGCGACAAGATTCTAAGTAATTCTGATTTATTTCTTCGTCGCCAGTCCCCCCCCGATCACCCCGCCTTCAGGAAATCCATCCATGCGACAGGCTCGAACTGCGTTTACTCTCGTTGAATTACTGGTCGTCATCGCGATCATCGGCGTTCTCATTGCCTTGCTTTTGCCCGCCGTCCAGCAAGCTCGTGAAGCGGCCCGACGTATGCATTGCTCGAACAATCTGAAGCAAATTGGCCTGGCGCTGCATAACTACCACGACACTCATGGCAGTTTCGTGCCACGCGCGACGGGGACGACCTCAGGTTCGACGCAGAATAATGGGCGTTTGAACGGTTTGATTCCGCTGCTGCCGTTCATCGAGCAAAACGCCATGTTCGATGCCATCTCGTCGGGCGACTCGACGAAGCCTCCTTATGGCGGCAATACCTGGGAAGTCTGGGGTCCGTGGGAAGTCGCCCCGGTCGCCTATAGCTGTCCTTCCGACAACTACAGCGGGTCGCGACGCAATACGTTCAACTACCGCTTCAGTCTGGGCGACTCGATTGCCAACACGATCAATGCGACGCGCGTGCGAGGTTTGTTTGCCAAGCGCGATGGAAGCTCGTTCCGCGACATCACCGACGGCACCAGCAACACGATCGCTATGAGCGAACGCAAAGTGAACGAGTTCGACCTGGGCACGCGTGGCGGGCAGATTCCCGTGACGCAAGGTGTGACCACCGGCGTGAGCGATCTTTCGACCAGCCCACTGAACTGCCTGGCCGAGTCGGACGGCCGTTTCTACCTGGATGCAGGTTCGGTGAAGGGGCGTGGTGGCTGGTGGTTTGCTGACGGTCAGGCCGAGCGAGCCGGTTTCCATACTGTGTTGCCGCCGAACTCGCCAGCGTGTGTCGAAGGAAGCAACGGCAGTGGCGACAGCGTGACGTCGTTGATCTCGCCCAACAGCAATCATCCTGGCGGGGTGATGACGCTGCGAGCCGATGGTTCGACCCACTTTGTTGCTGAAACGATCGACACGGGCGACTTGAGCCTGGCCGAATCGACTGGAGGTCAAAGCCCTTACGGGGTCTGGGGTGCCCTGGGAAGCAAAGCGGGCGGTGAGACTAACACCGGTTCTTAAGCTTCTTCACAGCGGTCTTATTCATGCCCTGGCGAGTGCTCGGCTTGCCAGGGTATCCGATGGAATCTTTCCCCAAGGGCTCACCATGCACACTTCCATTCTCTCCGCATCCCGTTGGATGTTTATCGTCGCGATTGCCCTGATTGGTTGCAATGCGAATAGCCTTCCCTCTGGTGCCGCCGCCGTGGAAGGAACCGTTACGTACGATGGTGGCCCGGTCGAAGGTGCCACGGTGACCTTTCGATCGAGGTCGGGCTTTGCCGCGGTCGGAAAAACGAATGCGGAAGGTGTCTATCACCTCAGTTCGTCGAAGATCCCTGGCGGTACCGAGCCTGGCAGCTACACCATAACTGTGGTGAAGCGGGAAGCGGCCGAGGGAGGTTCGTTGACCGAAGACGATCCCAACTACAATCCGAATGCGTCGGCGAAATCAGTGACTCGCAAGCATTTGCTGCCAGAGAAATACAGTCGACCAACCACCAGCGAGCTGACCAGTGAGGTCGAGGCCGGCAGCAATCTGGTCAACCTGGAGCTGACGAAGTAGCCCGACCGCAGGCTGTCTGCGGGGCCACTTGGCGTTACACTGAATCGTTCGAGAAGACAACGATACGGTGTGCTGAGGAGGGTCAACGTTTTGCCCAGCGAGATCATTCTGCGAGTTCCTTTCTTTAGCGACCTTGCTAACCTGGCGATGGCGCTGCGGCGCGAAGTGTTCGTGGTGGAACAGAACGTCCCAGACTCCGAGGAATACGACATCCACGATCCGACTGCCGATCATTACGTAGTGGTCTGCGAGGGATGTGTTGTCGCCACAACACGCGTGCTGCGGTACGAAGAAGAGTCGCGACTATCGCGGTTTGCGGTGCGTCGATCGCTGCGTGGCAGCGGGGTCGGGGGGCGCTTGTGCGACTTTGTGATGAAAGATCTGGCCGCCCAGGGACGGACGAAAGTCTTTCTGCATGCCCAAGTCGATAAGATCGGCTTCTATGCGAAGTACGGATTCAAACCGTATGGCGAAGAGTATCTGGAGTGCGACATTTTGCATCGCAATATGCGAAATTGGGAACCAGCCTAGCGGTTCCCAACTTCGTTGTTTTTCAGATATCAGCGGCCGGCGAGGCTTAGCCGAGGAATTCGACTTTGCCACTGGCCAGGTCGTAGTAAGCACCGACCATCTTGACCTTGCCGCTTTCGACGAAGCCCGGCAGAATCTCGCCGGTCTTGGCCAGCTTCTTGGCGTTATAGAGTGCGTTGGCCTTGGTCACGTTGACCAGTTTGTCGCCTGGCTTGCCCTTCACTTCGCGAACGACAGGGCGGATGTAATCGACCATGCCTTCGATTGCCCCGGGCAGGGCGTCGTTGTTATCGATGTGGTCGATCGCCGCACGGCAGGCACCACACGAGCTGTGACCCATCACCACGACCACGCTCGCACCCAGTTCGGCGACGGCGAATTCGACGCTACCCAGCAGGATTGGACCGGAACCGACGATGTTGCCGGCGACACGCAAGACGAACAGTCCGCCGATCGGTTGATCGAAGACAATTTCTGGCGGAACACGCGAATCGGCACAGCCCAGGATGATCGCTGGAGGGGCCTGGCCTTGAGCATGGCGGGCAAATTCTTCTGGCGTACGTGGTGGAACCTTGGTCTTCCCTTCGACAAAACGCTGATTGCCGGCAACTAACTGCTCGAGGATGGCATTCGGATCACGGTCGGTTGGTTCGGCGGCACCGGCCAGCGAAGCAAACGGGCTCAAACTGACCGCGCCAGCTGCCATGGCTACGTTTTGGACGAAGGTGCGTCGCGAAGTGGGTTGCGAGTTGCACATGGTGTAGAGCCTTTGCGAGGAAGTGGTTGATTTCGGGTGGGTATGCCATCCTGCGATAGCACGCGAAAAGCTTAGGTCACACTCTGTCGCCGGGAGGCATCCGCCGTCCCAATTGTGAGTCAATTTGTCTCATAGCCGAAAATCCCGCATTTCATGAATTCTAGCGGCGGTATGTTATCCAGAGGGGATATGCGCAGTTCAGGCAGATAACTGCAGCTCAGGGATAGTGATTGTGATCCAATTCCTTGGATTTCACCTTGATCTGATCTGTGCCGATTTCGTAGAAGGCCCCATCCGTGTGCCGATACCATGTCTGCTAGCAGGCCATCTCTGGGAGGTGGCGATTTGGAAAGCGATGGCAACCCAGGCCCACGGAGATGCAAATCCACTTGCATTCGGGGACATTCCCTAAGCCAACAACGACGAACGAGCCCCACATGACCATTCGCACAATCCTCTTCTGCTGCCTGACGATGGCCTCGACTTCGTCGGTGTTTGCTCAAGGCAATGGCCAGCCACAAGCTGAGCCAGTTGGGTACCGTCCAGCCGAAGGCGAAATCGAAGTGCAAGAAGGTGGGCCCTATATCGAAACGGAAGTCCCCAGCAACTACGCTCCGCCGTCGGTTGTCAGTTCCGGCATCTGGCAACTGCTGGTTCCACGTAAAGGAGCGGCGACGTTCACGTACCTGGGTGGCGGTGGCGAAGATGGTCTGGGGATTACCTCGATCGATACGTCCGCCAGCTTTATGGCCCCGTTGCCAATCTGGGGTGGCATGTACGGAAGCCTTACGCCAGGATTCAGTTGGAATGCACTAGATGGGCCCAGCGGTTTCGATCTGCCGTCGGATTTGTATCGAGGATCGCTGAGCCTCGGTTTTATCAAGCCATTTGAAAACGGTTCTCAGCTGGTGATCGGAATCTCGCCAACCTTCGCGACCGATGGCCATTCCGATGCCAGTGATGCGTTTCAGTTCAACGCATTTGGGATGTACAACTGGAAGCGTTCTGAGAAGTTCTCGTGGCAGTTGGGGATCGCGGCGACCGGTCGCGACGACATACCGATCTTGCCCGCCGTTGGCTTCACCTGGAAACCGAACGACAATTGGCTGATTGAAGCGTCGGTACCTCGACCACGGATCGCCCACCGCCTGCAATGGTTCCCAAACCTCGGCGAAAATTGGGCCTATGTTGCCGGCGAGTTCGGCGGCGGTACGTACGGGGTCGACCGCAACGGAACCAGCGATCAGCTGACGCTTCGCGACTTTCGCCTGCTGCTGGGTTGGGAACGTCGCAACCCAGGCGGCTTTAGTCCCTCGGTTGAAGCTGGTTACGTCTTTGGCCGGGAATTGGAATACGAGTCGGATGGCTCGAAGTTCAAGCCCTCCGACACGTTCCTGATCCGCGCCAGTGTCTCGTTCTAAGCTGGATTCATCGGAAATTTACACACTCTGAACATAGCTTGCATCGGTCAACGATAGCCTTAGCAGCTTAGCCTTGACGCCTCTTTCTTTTCGACAGGCGCGGGCTCATGATGTCGCCACTTTGAATGGAAAGACAAGCTGTTGGCGGAGACCGTGCCAATTTTTTCTGATCAAACAGCCCAGCCTCGCAGCGGAGGAATCTTCGTTTCGGGGTACGACGAAATCACGATCCTTGTCGTCGACGACACGGCCGTAGACCGTGCGCTGGTCGGGGGCGTTCTGCAGAAGAACAACTGCGGCAACTTGACGGTTCACTTCGCCGAAAGTGGTGAAGAAGCCCTCGAGATGATTGCCGGCGAAGACCCCGACGTCGTGCTGACCGACCTGCGAATGCCAGGCATGGATGGTCTCGCTCTGGTGAAGACAATGCAGGTCGATTACCCCTTCATTCCTTGCGTGCTGATGACCGCCCACGGTAGCGAAGAGATCGCCGCGGAAGCCCTGCGAAACGGAGCCTCCAGTTTCGTCCCGAAGAAAGATCTGATCCACAAACTGGCGTCGACGCTGATTCATGTTCTTTCGTCGGCACATCACGATCGGATGGCTCGTCGTTTCGACGAGTGCTGGAACGAGACCACCTCGCAGTTCACGCTGGCCAACGATGCCAACCTGATCGGAGCAGTCACCGGCCACGTGCAGAATTACCTGCAGAAGTTTCGCCATGTCTCGGAAAACGAACTGGTGCGACTGGGCGTTGCTTTGGACGAAGCGTTTCGCAATGCGATGTTCCACGGCAACTTGCAGTTGGAATCGGACCTGTGGGCGGCCGATCCCGAGCGGTTCTATCTCGAGGCCCATCGCCGCCAGGAAATCGCCCCGTTCAAAGATCGCGTTGTCCACTTCACGCTGACCTGTCGCCGCGATGAAGTCCGCTTTGTGATTCGGGACGAAGGTGATGGGTTCGATGTCGGGCAGCAGTACTTCGACCCCGACGATCCCGCTCAGCTCACCCGACCGAGCGGACGAGGTTTGTTTCTCATCAAGACGTTCATGGATGAAGTCGCCTTCAACGACGTCGGCAACGAGATCACGATGATCTTTCGCCCGAAGATGTCGGACGAACTGGCCCTGGACGACGTCGCGATCTGAGCCCGACTGGGCTTCGGCCTGCTAGCACATTTACCAGCGTCTACGTGCGAATATTTTCTCTAATCGTTACAACTTACTGAAGGTTCGGGGGTGGTAACGACGATGAAGAAGATGACGACGCGGCACGGAATAGCTGCGCATTGCTTGCTAGCACGGAAAGAGACGCGGTTTTGGCATCCGGGACAGTTCCCAACTCGAACGACGATCAGCAGCACGAACCAGATTCGGCGCTGGCCGCCCTTCAATTGGCCATGTTCAACTGGCTGGCTGATTGGGGTGGTGTAGCGATCGATTGTGTCACCTCGATTGGCGAGTTGACGCTGTTCGCGTGGCGGACGATTCTGTGGACGTTCGGTCGCTTGCCGAAACGAGAAACCTTGCTGCCTAGCTTCTACCAGGTCGGCGTGATGAGCCTGCCGGTAGTTGCCCTGACCGGTACCTTCATTGGGATGGTTCTGGCAGTGCAAAGCTATTACCAGTTCCGCGAGCTGGGGCTCGAAACCCGCCTCGGTGCCGTGATCAACATGTCGCTCGTCCGCGAACTAGGTCCGGTGCTGGCAGCCACGATGCTGGCAGGCCGAGTCGGTAGCGCGATGGCGGCTGAACTGGGCACGATGCGCGTTACCGAGCAGATCGATGCATTGACCTCGATGGGGGCCAACCCGATCCATTACCTGGTGGTACCACGCGTTCTGGCAATGCTGTTATTGATACCGGCATTAACCGTGATGGCGGACTTTATGGGGTTCGTCGGCGGCTACTTCTATAGCGTCATCATCATCGGTATCGACAAGCACTTTTACCTGTACAACTCGCAGATCTTCGTCGGCTCGTGGGATATCTTCTGCGGGCTGTTCAAAAGCATCTTCTTCGGCGGCGTGATCGCGCTGGTCAGTTGTCATCAAGGCTTCTACTGCACCGCCGGTGCGGAAGGGGTCGGCAAAGCGGCGACGGCGGCCTTTGTGTATTCGTTCGTGATGATCCTGATCATCGACCTGGTGCTGAACATTGGCCTCGAGCGCGTTTACATGACGCTTTGGCCAGACCAGATGGTTTCGATTGGAGGTGGCTAAATGATGCATGCCCGCCTCGAAGCCGACGATGCCCAACCCTTGATCGAAGTGAACGACCTGCTCGTTCAGTTCGGCGGGCAAACCGTGCTGCGCGACATTGGCCTCAGCATTCCTCGCGGGCAAACGTTGGCCCTGATCGGCGAGAGTGGTTGCGGCAAGACGGTGCTTCTGAAGTCGCTGATCGGATTGATCCAGCCAACTCAAGGCGAAGTGATCTTCGATGGCCGCGACATCAATACATTGAACGATAAGCAGATGACCCAGGAACGAATTCGATTTGGATTCGTATTCCAGAATGCGGCTCTGTTCGACAGCATGACCATCGGTCAGAACGTGGCGTTTCCTTTGAAGCAGCACACCAACAAACCGCTGTCCGAGATCCGCGAGATTGTATTTAACCGTTTGCGTGAAGTTGGTTTGCCAGAGTCGGTGGTTTGGAAGAAGCCGGCGGAACTCTCTGGCGGGATGAGAAAACGAGTGGGCTTGGCTCGGGCACTGGTCTTGAAGCCAGACGTCGTGTTGTACGACGAACCAACCACCGGTCTCGATCCGATCATGAGCGACGTGATTAACGAGTTGATTTTGCGAACCCGCAGCAAGTATCCGGTGACCAGTATCGTCGTGACGCACGACATGCGAACGGCCCAAAAGGTCGCCGACCGGATGATCATGATGTATCCGGCCACGCGGCTGAAAGAAGCCGAACCGCAGATCTTGTACGACGGACGGCCGGAAGATGTCGAAGATTGTTCCGATCAACGCGTGATTCAATTCGTCCGGGGAGAAGCGGGCCAACGTATCGAAGAAATGGGAGCCTTCATCGGCGACTAGCCGAAGTGAGCAAGTGTCATGGACGACCGCGTACTCCAATTTCGAGTCGGATTTGTGATGCTGGTGGCAATGCTGCTGACCGGGATCCTCTTCTTTTTGCTGGGCGAGCAGCCGCAGTTCTTGTCGGATAAAGAAACGGTCTACGTTGTCTTCGATACGGCACCGGGCGTGACGATCGATACGCCGGTACGAACCAGCGGGATCCTGATCGGCCGCGTCAGCAATGTCAAACTGCAAGACGATCGCAAGGTGCTGGTCACCTTGAAGGTCGAACAAGAATACATGCCGCACGAGAACGAAGTTTGCCGCATCGTGTCGGAATCGTTGCTCGGCGACGCAGCGCTTGAATTTGTGCCGACCGATCGACCAGGGCTGCCCAATCAGCCACTGCCGGACGGAGCCAAGATCAACGGTTCGGTTGCCTCGAATCCGCTGAAGGTGCTGGTCAATCTGGAAGACTCGTTGCTTTCCGCGATCGCGACCTTGGAAGATGCCGGCAGCAATGTCAGTCGCTTCGCCGCCAACGCGAATCGCTTGATCGAAGAAAACGACGATCAGGTAGGGCGCATCATGGGGAAAACCGAAGGTGCCCTCGATCGGTTTGACTCAGCTTTGGCCGGGGTGCAGAACCTGGTGGGCGATCAGCAGTTGAACAATCAGTTGAAAGAAGCCCTCGAAGGCTTGCCGGTTACCATTCAGGAGTCGCGTAAGCTGATCGACCAACTGCGTGTCGTCGCAAGTCGGGCCGATCGCAATCTCGAGAACCTGGAAGGCTTTACCGAGCCATTGGGTGAACGTGGCGAACAGTTGGTCGCCAACCTCGAGAACAGCACCGAGAACCTCAACATCCTGGTAGCGCAACTCGCTCAGTTCGGGCGGAAGGTCAATGAATCGGAAGGCTCGCTGGGCCAACTGATCAATGATCCGCATCTGTATCAGAACCTGAACGATGCGGCAGCCAACATTCGGGAACTCTCGGTTCGGCTGCGTCCGATCGTGGAAGATGCCCGCGTGTTTGTCGACAAGATCGCCCGCGACCCAGGTCGCATCGGCGTGAAGGGTGCTCTGAACCGCAATCAGTCTGGCATCAAATAAGCCTGATTCGAACTCTGGCGGCGGCAATCCATGGCCTAGGAGATGGATTGCCTATCTTGCAAGCGTCACGCATCGGCATCTGACGTTGCACTTCAACGAGAAGCGGGCAGACCCGCTTCTCTTGGATCTCACCGCCTCGGATCTCGGACACCAGAGGGCAGGGGACTGGCCGCGGCTGAGTCCTAGCATGAAGAAAGCCAGGGTGCTGAGCCCTGGCTGACGAGGTTGGTTCGATGTTATGCCGTCAACTTCAAGCCGGTTAGTAGCCAGACGAGGGGAGTGGCGGCAGTTCGTAGCCACCGGAAGGCAAGCTGTTCATGCCAGAACTTGGTGGCGGAACTTGCTCGGCTGGGGGTGGCAACGTTTGCCCTGGTTGCTCCCAGTAGGGAACGCGTTGCGAGGTTGGTGGGACAACCATCGATGGGACCGGAGCTTGCTGCGGTGGAGCGAGGGGCGTCATGTAGCCAGCTTGAGCGTTGGCTCGCAGCTGTTCGGCCCGGGCACGTAGTTCCTCTGGTGGAATGATTCGGAGGGGAACCATCTCGAAATCGAGCTCGCGCTGGTCACGAATTTCCCAAGGGACGAGGTTCTCACTCACGAAGTCGAGTCCTGGGTACTGATACCAAGGTGTCTTGAATTCGTGCAATTGGACGACTGGTTCGTACCCGTCCTTTTCCAGACGGATTTCACGTGTCCCGTAATAGGTATAGTCGGTCGCTACCGGCGTGACGCCAATTTCCTGATTATCGACGTACAGCACGGCCCCAGGCGGATTGGTCCGAACGCTGAATCGCCGGCGCACACAGCCAGGCGAGGCAAGAATCGCAATTAGCAATGCCAGCACACCGATGTGTCGAAAAACGGTCGTATTTAGTGGGAAAAATGGCCCCATGAGCTATCCTGAATCGTGGGGAAGTTGTGGGGCGGGAGTATAGCGATCTCTTAAATCCATGGCCAGATAGCTTTCCCCAGGCCATTTTCCGACCACCAGCGCAGAAAATTTCGGGTAGTTGCGAATCCGTAGTGAGGGTGGATCGTTTCCGCTTAGAAATCCATAATTCCTTATCCATTGCCAAGTTGCCCCAGCTAGCGGCGGCGTTTATTATCGAAGGCTCCTTAAACAACTTTGTTGACGTTAGTGCAGGCTTGTCCCACGCGGCGTCGAAGAATCTAGGGAAGACTAGGAACGTCGCCGACCTGTGTTGCGCGACGGATCTCGTGGATTTGACCCCATCAAACGAGAATCGAGTAGGTTTCTGCTGGTATGCCCCAGAGTGAAAAGCATGACTGGGCCGGATGTCTCCATGTCGCCGCCATGAGCGACATCGGTATGCGCCGATCCAACAATCAAGACCACTTCGGGGTGGCACTCTCGCAAACCTGGGAAGACTGGCAGCGACGCGGTCACCTGTTTATCGTTGCTGATGGCATGGGGGCCCACGCCGCCGGCGAACTTGCTAGCGAAATCGCGGTCGAGCAGGTCCGGCATCTCTACAAGAAGTATCTCGACAAGAAGCCTGCGATGGCCCTCACTTCGGCCATCGAAGAAGCCAACATGATCATCAACCGCCGAGGCGAGTCCAACGCGGCGTTCCATAAGATGGGAACGACCTGCAGTTGCTTGCTTCTGCTTCCCCAAGGGGCCGTGCTCGGGCACGTGGGGGACAGCCGGATCTATCGCCTGCGTGGCGACAAGCTCGAGCAGTTGACGTTCGATCACAGCATGGCATGGGAAATCAAAGCGGCCACCGCCGGCAAGGAATACTCGTCGGACGTCTACGCGGCGATTCCGAAGAACGTCATTACCCGTTCGCTGGGCCCTTCGCCTGAAGTCGAAGTCGACCTGGAAGGAGCATTTCCTCTGGAAGTGGGGGATACGTTCATGATGTGCAGCGATGGTGCCTCGGGACCGGTGACCGACCAAGAGATCGCCTTGATCCTGCACTCGCTCGATCCCCCCAAAGCTGCCCAACTGATGATCGACCTCGCCAACCTACGGGGCGGCCCGGACAATATTACGGTGATCGTGGCGAAGGTAACCGACGAGAAGTTGGTGAACGATCCGTGTAAGAACGATCCGCTGATCGAAGAAGAAGACCTTCCCCCTCCGCCGGTCGAACGTCAGGTGCGGAAGATCCCCCGGACTTTGCTGCTGGCAATCTTCCTGCTGTTCGCCGGAGCCGGACTGGCTCATTTCCTGGAGCAGCCGTTGTACGCGTTGGCCTCGGCCCTGGTCGGTGTGATGGTCACCATCCTATCACTGGTCTACAAGTTCACCGGCGAACTGGTTCCACTGCCGGTCAAGAAGCGGTTTCGCTTTGGCAAAGGTCCTTACTCCGAGACCACCTGTCAGGCTGACTCGAATACGTCCCTGAATCTCAAGATCATGTACGACGAGCTTTGCGACGCGGCCGAGTCGAATCAATGGACAATCGACTGGGAGAGCGTTCGACAACTGGGCGAACGAGCAGACAGCGAGATGAAGAAAGGGGAATACTACAGTTCCTCGAAGCACTTCCTGATGTCGATCGGCTCGCTGATGTCGCAGATTCGAGGGCAGAAAGGGTCGAAGAACCCTCTGGAAGACGATTCTCGCGTCGACCTGACGTAAAGGCTTTCGCGACGCGTACGGGCTTCCGCCGGCGATTGTCGTTTTCCCATTTGGCCAATATTGCTACAGTATGGGCCGATTCTTACCCCGGCATGGTGTCGGGACCGGATCGAAATGGATTTCGATCGCGATGGGTATACTACAACGCTATGTCGTCGAAGAGCTGGTAAAGGTCTTTTTACTGGCCCTCTGCTCGCTGACTGGGCTGCTGCTGTTCATCGGTCTCGGGCAACAGGCGGTCAAAGAAGGGCTCGGGCTCGTTCCGCTGCTCAAAGCGATTCCCTATCTGCTGCCCAACGCTCTGCGATTCGCCATCCCCGGCACGATGCTGTTCGCCGTCTGCAATGTTTATGGACGGATGAGTGCTAGCAACGAGTTCAACGCGATCAAAGCGGCAGGAATCTCGCCGATGTCGTTGATTGCACCGGGCTTGTTCATTGCCCTGGTGCTGTCTCTGTTTTGTGTCTGGCTAAACGACGTGGCCGTTTCGTGGGGGCACCTTGGACTGCGACGAGTCGTCATGCAATCGATCGACGAAATCGTCTATGGAGTGCTGAATACCAAGAAGTCGTTCCACAGCGATCAGTTTTCGATTCTCGTCCGTGATGTCGAAGGGGATCTGCTGATACGCCCTGAGATCTCGATTAACAATCCTGGTGAACAGGGCATGGTGACTATCTCGGCCACGAGTGCCAAGCTAAAGTCCGATCCTGAAAACAAACGGGTCGTGGTAACGCTGACCGACAGTTGCATCAATTCAACTGGACCGGAAGGAAAACGATTCGAGCATCCAGGGCAGTTCGTTACCTCGATTCCACTGGACGACGCGACTGCGGTGGAAGGGATTCGGGATGCGTCGCATCAACCGATGCGACGCCTTCCCTACTGGCGCGAGAAGATGGCGACTTATCATCGCCAGGTCGCCCAGGTCTTAGCTGCGAAAGGAGCGGCCTGCCTGGTGACCGGTCAGGCACCCGCCGAGGACGATCCGACGTGGATCTATTGGTCGAAGGAAAAGAACTGGTCTGCCTCGCAGATCAATCGTCTCAAGACCGAGCCCCATCGTCGCTGGGCGAATGGCTTTAGCTGTCTGTTCTTTGCAATGCTGGGAATTCCCCTGGCGATCCGCCAACGTAGCAGCGATTTCATCACCAGCTTCTTTGCAGCATTCTTACCGGTGTTGCTGCTGTATTACCCGCTGATGGCCCTGGGGGTCGATCGGGCGAAAGATGGCCAGTGGCCTGCCAGCGCGGTCTGGCTAGGCAATGTTGCGTTGCTGGCGATTGGCGGTTGGCTACTTAGTCGAACGCTCAAGAACTAGCCCTCTGGCGAATCGCTGGCGACGCGCTGACAGAAGGGGCAATGGCTCGCTTCCGCCGGATCGAATGGTTCGTCTTCGTCGTCGCTGCGGAACGCTTCCGTTTGCCGAAAGCCACAGTCGGGGCACTTGTGCTCCCACGAATGAATTTCGAGTTCATCATTCTGGAAGTGATTGTGCTGGCAAGTCAGCAGATCCGATCCGCACTTCGGACAGCCACCAATCGTGATTCGCTCGCGAGACATTCCAGGCCCTTTCTGCTGCTGAAAAAAAAGACAGGCTCCCGGGGAACCTGTCTTCGTGAGTTGTCAAACTTCGCAAAGCATCGCGAACTAAAAACCACGGGCAGCGATGATGTCGTCGAAATCGCGAAGGTGGTAATCGACTCCAGCGAAATCGAGCACGCGGCAGAAGCCACGCAGAGCCACGCCGAAACCGTCTGGTCCGCTGAAACCACCGAACTGACCGCCACCTTTGACGTGTGGTTCGAGGTCGACGAACACACCTGGGATGCCACGCTTCTTCAGCTTCTTTTCGAGCTTCGGAATCGACGAAGCGAAGTCACGCATGATGCGTTCGTAAGCACTGTCGCCCAGGTCGGAAGGAACGAAGTTCTTCAGAGCGTCTTCGTCAATGTGACCCTTTTCGCCGACTGGCTTGGTGATCTTGTAATCTTTGACGTGCATCCAGCCCATGCCTGGCTTCATGGCGATGTACTGGTCATACACTTCGTCTGGCGTGTAGCCCTGGCAAACAAGGTTGCCGGCGTCGAAGATCAGCATCATCGCTGGGTGATTCACCTTCTTGTGAATCTCGGCCAGGATGTCGCCGTTCTGACCGATCAGGTTCGCTTCCACTTCCAGACCGAAGGTTAGGTCGCTGCGATGGCAAGCTTCGGCAATCTGGCCGAGTTGATCGACGGCCTGCGAGATGTGGTCTTTCGGATCGGTTCCCTTCGGGTGATAGAACGAGAAGCCGCGGATCAGCTTGGTCTCGAATGCATGCGCCAGTTCGCAGGCCTTGTTCACGTCTTTGGCCAGGTACTTCTCGAACGGAACGTAGCGGTTCTTGGTACCGTCTTCGACATCCTGCAGCTTGACCTTACCGATCGGAGAACCGAGCGACGAAACGTTCAGGCCATACTCGCCTTCCATCGTTCGCAGCTTCGAGATCTCTGCCTTGGTCAGGTCCATGACATTCTTGATGCCATTGCCGACGTCGATGAAGCGGATGCTGTAGTATTCCAGACCGAGCGCTGCGAAGGCACTGAACTGCTGTTCGGCGGTCTTCTGGTTGGCAGATTCGTCAGCGAAACCGGTCAAAATAACTTGGGGCTTGGCAGTCATGGCGCTATTCCAGCTCGTGTCGCGTAAAGATTCTCTAGGGCGTTAATGCTTTTTATACGGCAAGTCGTATTGTGAATGCCCCGTCGGCATGTCGCAAGAGCCCTGAGGGAAGATGATGTCGCCTGACATCGTGTGCCGAACGCATCGCTGTAGGGCTAAAATCAGGCAATTATGGGCTGATGTTCAGGCCCAGTTTCCGAACGGCTGCCGAGAGTTGCTGTTTGCGTTGCAGTTCGTCTTGATAAACTGACGTCAAACGCATGGCGATCTCTTGTCGAGTTTCTGGCGAGCCTGGGTTTTCCTGCTCGGCTGCCTCGCAATACGAGCGAAACTCGGTATCGAATAGTTCGACTTGCCAGTCGAGATAAGCTTGCAGCTTCTGAGCGAACGCTTGCGAGTCTGGGTCGCTCGGAACGGTCAGCGTGTTGATTTTCCGCCGCACATTTTTGACATCTTGCAACGCTTTTTCATGAGCACGTTTGGCCGACTCGATGTCGACCTTTTCTCCCTCGAACCAGGGGCGCATCTCTTGGCCCCAGCGCATGCCGCTTTCGGTCAGTTCGCTGGTCAGGCCCAACGCTTCGGTGGCGTAGTTTTGTTGTGGAGACGTTTGTTGGCAACCGACCAGCAAGCAGGCCATCGAGAGGATCCACATTCGACAACTGCGATTCGCGTGTTTCATGGTGTTCTCCCGATGGACAAGCAAGGGCCAGGATTTGCCATTCACCTAGATGACGGTCAGTTCATCTGGTGGCGTTTCGCTGTAGTGCTCGACCGTGATTGTCGAACTGATACCGCCACGCGGCGTGAACTCGGCTCGAATCTGCATCCAGCGTGGTTCGAGGCAGCTTACCAGGTCGTTCAGGATCACGTTGGTTACGTTTTCGTAGAAGATCCCCTGATTGCGGTAGGCCTGCATGTACATCTTCAGGCTTTTCAGCTCGACGCACAATGCTTCCGGGATATACGTGATGGTGATCGTGCCGAAATCGGGCTGACCAGTCTTCGGACAGACCGAGGTGAACTCAGGCACGCTGATTTCGATTTCGTAGTCTCGTTGGGGGTGCTGGTTCTCGAAGGTTTCGAGAAGCCCGCGATTCTCTTCTGACACGGTCTCAACTCCTGGCTGATTGGTAAACTGCTATTTTGGGGGCAAATCCCAGCGAAGGCTAGAGCCGGTTGTCAAACGGCCGTTTCCTGGCCGATTTCGCGCGGAAATTCATCAATTCCGCCTACGGTCTGCCGAACTCGACCTGCGCTGGGGGCTCTTTATGGGTATTCTGAGAGATTCTCGCCAGGCACCGGCATCGTACCAGGGGCCTGGCGAAGCTTCGTATATCTCGCGGTCAGAGCATCCTGAAAGGGAAAGTCGGCCCCAAGCAGAGTTGCGTCTCGGTTAGTTTGCGTGCGTATTGCTGAAATCTATCGATCGATCCAAGGGGAAGGGCTGCTCACCGGAGTGCCCAGTACCTTCGTCCGGGCCAGTGGCTGCAATCTGCGCTGTTGGTTCTGCGATACGCCCCATGCTTCCTGGAACCCGGAAGGGGAAGACCTTTCCGTGGCTGAGATCCTCGGTCGGATCGAACTGCTACATGTCGACCATGTCGTGCTGACAGGTGGCGAGCCAATGCTGTTCGCGGAAATGATTCCGCTGTGCGAGGGGATTCGTCACTCAGGGCGGCACATCACCATCGAAACGGCCGGCACGCTTCACTTGCCGCTGCCATGCGACTTGATGTCGATCAGCCCGAAGCTTTCCAATTCGGCGCCCAACCCAGACGAGCATCCGCGGTGGCACCGTCGTCACGAACAGACTCGCGACCAGATCGATGTCGTTCGCCGGCTTCTCGACGAGTTCCCTTATCAGTTGAAGTTCGTGATCGATCGGCAGCCTGATTGCGACGAAGTGCTGGCCTACCTCGACCGATTGCCGCAACTCGATCGCAGCCGAGTGTTCGTCATGCCGCAAGGGATCGAGCAGCAGCAACTTGAAACGATCGGCGTATGGCTGCAGCCTTGGGCGGAAGAGCATCAGTTGCAGTTGTGCCAGCGAAAGCAGATCGAATGGTTTGGCTTCGCCCGCGGAACCTAGTTTGGCGAACGCTGGATTCGCTCGAAAGCCCCAACAAAAAAGCCGCCTCGATGGGCGGCTTTCAGTTTTGAAGGATCGCTTCGCGTCAGGTTGCGTGGTCTTCTTTCGTTGGCGCTGACGGAAGTTGGAACTCGCCATGATGGGCCAACTCGTGCGACGACACGATTTCGTCGCTCAGTCGTTTTTCCATTCGGTCGCGGCGATGTTTCTTCACGTGCTGGTAGATGACTGCCGATTGCAGCCACCAGAAAACGGTCACCACATAGGCCAGGCATGCTCCGGCGAATGCCGTGCTGAGGTAGCTTGGCGATAGGTAGTTCAAGAACAGTCCGGCCATCAAAGCGACCAGCGAAACGGCCAGCTTCGATTTGCACAGCAATTCCCAGCGGTTGAGTGTGGCGGAGTCGATGGCGGCCTTGGCTTGTTCGTTGGCCAGTTCGCGCAGGCGACGAATGTCGGACGTTTGTTCCGGAGCGGATCGCGAAGGAATGAACTCTTCACTGGTGATCAGCGAAACGTCTTCTTCGACCCTTTCTTCCACCGGTACATGCTTTGTCTCCGACTTCTTTTGGGCTTCGACTTTTGAATGCGATTCCGGTTCGCCGGAATGCTTGGCTCGCATTCGCGCGAGCAAGCTTTGCATGTAGTCATCGATCGAGACGTCGTCGTCGGAGTGAGCTACCTGCTTAGGAGGTTGAGGGGGAGCGTAGGCTGGCTCGTCATCCGACTCTTCCAGTTCGTCCTCTTCAGGAAATTGGAAGTTTGGATAACTGGTCAGGCCGGTCTTCGGATCGATTTTTCGTTCATCACGCGATGGCTGAGGATCCGGCCGCTCGAACTCGTCGTGACTTGGCGTTTCACGCAAGATCCCCATCGAACGAAGGTGATCCATCGCCGCTTCTTCTTGCTCTTCGTGCGTGTGCGCTTCGTCCGCCGAATGCGGGCTGGACGCGTTACGACGTTCTTCTTCCAATTGGCGACGAATCGCAAGACACTGCTGGCGAGCCTCTTCGAGTTGATCTTTCCAGTCGGCTTCGATTTGCTTCTGCTGAACGATTGTCTCGTGAAGTTCCTGGTTCTGTTGACGCAGTTCATCCAGTTGCCTCTGCAGGTTGTCGCCGCGGAGCGAGGCGTCTTCCAGTTGTTGCTGCAACTGGGTGACTTCGCCTTCGAACTGGGAAGTCTCTTCCTGATTCTCCGCGTGTTCGCAGGCCTGTTGCGCTTTCGCCAACTGCAGTTCCATTTCGGCAATTTTGCTGTTCAGCTCTTGGACCTGACCTTCGCGGTCCTGCAGTTCTTCCTGCGACCAGGCGAGTTCGCTTTCGGCTTCTTTCAGCGAGCTCCGATTCTCTTGCAGTTCGCGCGAAGCTTCATCGTAAGCCAGGCGAAGCTCGGTCAGACGCGACACGGCACCATTGCCATCTTCTTCGTCTTCCGATGCTTGAGCGATTTGTTCGCGTGTCTGACGCAGGTGAGCGAGGATCGATTTGACGCGGGCATTGGCGTGCTTCCGCGACAATTGCCACTGGCCACGCAATTGATCTTCGCGAGCGGTCAACTCGGTCGCTTGTTCTTTGAGATGCCCAATCATCTGCTTCGCTTCGGCCAGATCGGCTTCCAGGCGACGCTGCTGCGAGCGTTCCGCTTCGGTGGCATCGTCCGACGCCGCCAATTGCTGGCGAAGTTCGTTGAGCTGGTTTTGCTTGATCTCGAGTTGCTCACGCAGTTCGGCTTGCAGCTTGCCATTGCCTTGCGTCAGTTCTCGGACCTGCGACAGCAATCCGCGAACGCGATTGTGTTTGGTCAGGCGTAACTGACGGCGATCGGCCCGAAGCTGTTCGTTTTGCAAAAGCGAAGTTTGTTCGGTTTCCGACTCGCGAGCGAGCAACGAATCGACCAGGTTCTGGGCTTCGTCGAACTTTGCCTGCAGCGACTGGAACGAGTCTTTCTGCTGGCGAACCATATCCAACAGGTTGCGAATCCGGCGATTCGAGCGGCGGCGGAGTGCTTTATGCGACTGGCTGATCGGTAGCGCGGCCTCGGCCGGCGTGGTTGTTTCGTTAAGCTGATCGGCCAGAACCTGAAAGCTCAAGCTGCCCAGACTCAGTTGATCGCCAATTCGGAGCCAGGCTTCGGAAATGGTCGTGCCGTTCACACGCGTGTCGCGGGTCCACGATTTGACGACCATCCCGGTCGGTCCGCGATAGATGACGCAGTGCTTCGGCTGAACGTCGGCCGCGATCAGACGCAGTTGGCAGTCTTCGCCTGACCCGACCAGGCACTTGGGCGCATGGACACGGATGATCTGACCGTCACGTTCCGTACCTTCCACCTTCAGGACCAACGGAGTGCTGGTCTTCCCCAAGAGCTTGGAGTCGCGTTTGGAAGGGGGGGCGAGGTTGTTTTGGACCATAGCAATATTTCGATTTCGTGGAGATCACCAACGGGACAAGGCCATATCAAAGCCTGCTATCTGGCGCACACCTATCCAAGCTGCCCGTAGGTAATCGCCTATTTCGCTAAGGGATATAGGTCACAGGCGCCCGGCGGTCAAAGTTCTTCCGCGGTACTTTTGCAGGGTCAAAAAGAGCTCACCCATGCAAATTGGATAGGGTTTTACCCAGAAAATGTCGATGATCGGATTGCGCCGCAGAAAGCTCGCGTTAAGCGTGTCAACCTGGTTTTCGCAAGAGGAAAGTGTCTTAAGATGAAAAACAGAGGGGCTTCCGAAGGGGCTGTCGGAATTGCAAGCTGCACTGCGGCAGTTGATAAGTTGCTATGTCAGTTTAAGTTAGGGTAATTTCTATAACGGGTATGGGTATCCGTAATCTGTGGAAATTTTTATTCGTAACTATCCTGGCAGCGTACTATAGTTTCGTTACGTCAGACAAAGGTAGAGTTTGCCCGCCGATCAGGGGGGCCGACGGTTTCGGATTTCATCGCGAAATATGCGGTCCATTCAAATACTAGGCAGGGGCGAAACGAATCGCTAAAAATACGACTTTCCTGCTCTCAAGGTGACAACATGGCACGGTCAAGAGACGAGTTTATCAGCAAAATGAAGGAGATTCTCCTTCGTCGTCGAGATGCGCTCCGCAAGGCCCTCGCTGGGGACTTGAGTCTGTTGAAAGAACTCGAGCAGACCTCAGGTGACGTCGTCGACTTTGCTCTCGATTCGGTTCAGGACGAACTCAGTTCGCAGTTGGCCGAAGTCGAAAGTCGCGAACTTGCCAGCATCGACACCGCTCTGGAGCGAATCAAAGAAGGCAAGTACGGTGAATGCGAAGGTTGTACAACCTCGATCCCGATTGCCCGTCTGCAGGCCCTTCCTTATGCCACGCTGTGCATCAAGTGCCAGCGCGAACTGGAAGAGCTCGGCCCTGATGGCGTGAGCTGGGCCCAGACCGACGACACGCAAGCCGTTAACTAACGCACGGTCGTCACAACCCGCATACTTTCCACGGGACGAGGTAAAACTCGTCCCGTTTTTCTTTTATCACCCATGGTGCTAGCACGATCTAAGTAGTGAGGTGCGTGCCATGATGGTTCGCATCACCACAACTCCCCCGGTTTTGGTATCGATGCTATGCGACCTTTGTTCTCTCTCTCGCTACTCTTGCTGATCAGTACCGCCGTCGCCGGGCAAGACCTGGCCCAGTTCGATTCCGATCGATCGGCGATGCGAGACGAAATCCTGGCGGAAGCCGACATGCTGCAGCGCGAGCTGAACCACCTGAAGAAGGTTGTTCGCTTCGTTCGCCCGTCGATCGTCCATATTGAAACCACCACCGCCGGCAATGGTTTTTCCGCTTCGAGCGAGGTGGATGAAGCGGGGGCGGGCATTATCTTCAAGCATAACGACAGCTACTTCGTGATGACCAATCGTCACGTCATCAACCAGGCTCCGCTGGAACGCATTCAGATCTACCTGGAAGATGGCCGCTCGATCAAAGCGAAACGGGTTCTTACCGATCGCGATACCGACGTCGCGGTGGTCGAAGTGGTTGCCGAACGTTTGATCCCGGCCGAAGTGGGCGACAGCTCGATGGTCGAAGTCGGCGAAAAGGTCTTTGCCGTCGGAAGCCCCTTTGGTTTAAGCCAGACGGTTACCTATGGCATCATCAGCGCGGTGGGACGACGGAACCTCCAACTGGGACGTCAGGGCTTGAAGCTCCAGAACTTCTTTCAGACCGATGCCGCCATCAATCCTGGTAACAGCGGCGGACCGCTGATCAATCTTCGCGGAGAAGTGATCGGTTTGAATACCGCCATCGCCAGCAACTCAGGCGGAAATGATGGTATCGGCTTCGCGATTCCAATCCACGCTGCATTGGGCGTCGCCGAACAACTGATCGAGAAAGGTCAGGTCGCTCGGGCGTTCTTTGGTGTCCGGATGGACGCCGATTTTGATGCCGCCGCTGCCGCCAAGATTGGCCTGTTCCGCGCTCGCGGAGCCAAGGTAAGTGGTGTTACGGCAGGTTCGCCGGCCGAAGCGGCCAAGATCCAGGTCGGCGACATCATCACCAAGTTCTATGGGCAGGAAGTGGAAGACGACCTGCAACTGATCAATATTGTCAGCCTCTGCCCGTTGGATGAAGACATCCGGGTCGAGATCTATCGCGATGGCAAGTTCATCGAAAAGTCGGTTCGCCTCGCTGCTCGAAACCGGTTCGAGAACTAAGCAATCGCCTTCCCGTTCAAGCATCGATAACAGCCGAGTAAGCGATTACTCGGCTGTTTCGCGCGCGGCCTGAATGATGCCGCGGAGGATGCAATCTTTCACACTGTTCACATCGACCGTGCTGGCGACTTCCATGTTGGGAGTCCACGTCCGTACGATACGACGATCGAACACGGTCGCACCCAGCGTCAAATCACCTTGCGTTTCCACGTCGCAAGCCAGCGGAATGGTCTCAAAAAGTTCTGGCTGCAGCAGGGCGACCAGGGCCACCGCGTCGTTCAGGCAGATCCCTTCCTGGGCGAGATGTCGGCGATGCGAGCGGAACGAGTAAGGCAGAATCTGGTTCAGCAGGTTTGCGACGCGCGAATTTCCTTTCGGAATGTTTTCGAGCAGGTCGATTCCGAAGGTTACCTGGCTGGTGACATCGATCGGGACCAAGGTCTTGGTGGTCTTCGAGTGCAGGACCCGTCGAGCACTTTCGGCATCGAAGTGGCAATTGAACTCAGCACAAGGCGTGACGTTTCCGACGCCGCTGAGCGAACCGCCCATGATGACAATTTGTCCTACCTGCGAAGCGAACAGGGGATCGCGCTGCAGACAGTTGGCCACGTTGGTCATCGGACCGAGGCACAAGATGGTTACTTCTTCGGGATAGGCCCGGACTTCGTCGCCGATCAGTTTTTCCGCCGGATGGGTTTGATGCAGCTTGGCAACATCGAGATGGATTTCGCCGAGTCCATCACTGCCATGCAGGAAGGTCGAGTCGACCGGTGGAGCGGAACGGGGCCCGGCGCCCATGGCAATACGAGGGCGACGCGGGGGATCGAGGCACTCGATCAGGGCCTGAAGATTGGTAAAGGCCTGGTCCGCGTTAACGTTGCCGGCGGTCGAGGTTACCGCAAGGACGTCCAGGCGAGGATCGAACAGGGCAATCATCAGTGCCACAGCATCGTCGATCCCTGGATCGCAATCGATAATTACCTTCCTGGACATGATGGGCGGGACCTCCTGGCCTTCAAGGTGTGTGCAACGAACTTGGGTGGCATACGCCGGGTCGGTTGGGCTAACCTTTTTTAAAGCGGAATCCCTGGACCAAATCGGGTGCCCCGTGGGGTTCTCGATCCTGTAAAGCCAACCGGCAAGCGTCGATGAGCCAAGATCGATCGATATCCCCTGTTGTTATAGCAAGTTTCGTCTTCCAGCGGCAGATGCATCGTGGGTAGGACCCAGGGGCGTTGGCGACTAAAATAAGCCGGTTTGTGTCGGGCATCAGAATCAAGCTCTGGGAGTGAGTCGGTTGTCGCAATTAGAAGTCATCACGAAAGTTCAGGCCGGAAACGATCTGTCACTGGAAGAAATGGCGTCTGCCATTGGCCAGATGATGGAGGGGGCCTGGGGAGACGACGACATCGCCGCGCTGCTGTTGGCGCTTAATGACAAGGGGCCCTGCGTCGACGAAATCGCCGGCGCGGCAACCGCCATGCGGAACCACATGGTTCAAATCAAGGCTCCGGTCGCCGACTTCATCGATACCTGTGGAACCGGGGGGGACCGGAGCGGGACCTTCAATATCAGTACCGCCACTGCCCTGGTGATTGCCGCGGCTGGGGTGCCGGTTGCCAAGCATGGCAACCGCAGCGTGACCAGCAAGTCGGGTAGTGCTGACGTGCTTTCGCGACTTGGCGTGAATATCGAAGCCGATGTGGCGACCATCGAACGCTGCTTGGCGGAAGTCGACATCTGCTTCTGTTTCGCCCCGCTGATGCATGGCTCGATGAAGCACGTGGCTGGCGTGCGCAAGAGCCTTGGTGTGCCAACAATTTTCAATCTGCTTGGCCCGCTCTGCAATCCGGCCAATGCTCCTTACCAACTGCTTGGGGTCGGTCGTCCGGAATACCGCGAACTGCTGGCGAGTGCCCTGCACAAGTTAGGGACGACCAAGGCGGTCTTTGTCACCGGCCGCGATGGCATGGACGAAGTGACGATCAGCGACGCGACCGACGTTACCATCGCTACCCCGGCCGGTCTGGTACAGATTGTATGGCAGCCGGAAGAGTTCGGCATCGAGCGTCGCGGCAAAGAGGATATGCTGGTCGATGGACCCGAAGAAAGTGCGGCGATGATTCGCCGAGTTCTCGCGGGCGAGAAGGGCGGGGCACGCGACATTGTGGTGGTCAACGCTGCCGCAGCTTTGTGGACCATTGGCAAGAACGATTCGTTAAGCGAGTGCGCTCGATTG
Organism: Bremerella sp. JC817; assembly: GCF_040718835.1. Classification (NCBI taxonomy): domain Bacteria; kingdom Pseudomonadati; phylum Planctomycetota; class Planctomycetia; order Pirellulales; family Pirellulaceae; genus Bremerella; species Bremerella sp. JC817. Next base: position 144,456 of record NZ_JBFEFG010000266.1, read on the forward strand.
GCTGAAATTGCCATCGATAGCGGAGCCGCGGAAAAGACGCTGGCTCGCCTGGCAGAGGTTAGCGCCGGGTGAAGCGTGTCGGAAGTACGTTCCTGGTTCTAGTCCTGGCGGTCTGTGCCGCGCATGCCATGGTGCATGTGCTGGAAGGTTCGCTCCCCTGTGTCGAGCAGTCGATTGCTACCCAGTACGACGTTGGTCCTGCGACCACTGGCTGGTTGCAAACCGTCTGGCGCTTCCCATGGGGTGTCGGAGCGCTGATCGCCGGTTGGCTGGTCGACCACATCGGTGCCAAGCGGATGCTGGCCCTCTACCTGATCGGTGGCGGCGTGACCTGCCTTATGGCAATTTCTTTGCCCGGGCTGTCGATGCTGTTCGTCTCGATGTTCTTCATGGGGGTGATGGGAAGCATCTATCATCCGGCCGGCCTGGCGCTTCTATCCCATGAAACAACCCCGCAGACACTGCCCAAGGTGTTGGGATGGCATGGCGTGTTTGGTTCGCTGGGGATTGGTGGTGTCCCGCTGATCGCCGCCGCGGTTCTTTCGCTGACGCACTCGTGGCAGGTCTTCTATGGCGTGCTCGCGGCGATGTCGTTTTCGATCGGGGCCGTGTTCGTCTATCTGACTCTTCAATCGCCCGAGCGAGTCTTCACGCGTTCCGGCCAGCCCACTGCGGAAGATCAGGGGCAATGGGGAAGCTTCGGGGTACTGCTGGTCATTTCGAGCTGCATTGGCCTTTCATACCACGGCGTGATGAGCTTTCTGCCTCGCTTTCTGTCGGATGCCCAGGTTCTGGGGTTTCATACCGAAGGTGAGATTGGCGGGAACGTTTTGGCGGCCAGCTCGCTGATTTTGGGGTGCTTCGGCCAGTTCATGGCCGGGCAGATCGCGAAGCCCCATCGATTGGAACTGCAACTCACAATCATCTGCGCCGGGACGATCCCATTCTTAATCGGGATGAGTTTTGCTTCGCCCGAGTGGAAGTGGTGGTGCGTGGCGGCCTGGGTGATGACCTTTTTTATGCATCAGCCAGTATTTAATAGCTTGATTGCTAAATACACGCCGCGATCTCGCCGAAGTCTTTGCTACGGTGTCTCGTTTGCCATGGGAAATGGTATCGGAGCGCTCGCCGCCGGATTGGTGGGTGAGAACTCCGATTTACAGTCGGCCTATTTGGGGCTGGCTGGCTGTGCCCTGGCGGCGACCGTCGGGGGATTGATTTTATGGATTCGGACGGCTCGGACCCCTCCGATCGGGCCATAAAGCGATTGGCCACTCAGATTATGCTTTGCTTTCCCGGAAGAGACAGGGATAATCGGTAAATCTGGAGAGGGCTAGCTCTTTGGACCTCACGGGCGGTTCTTATCTATACCCCTAGGGATTCCCATATTTCGATTCGTTATCATCGCTCGATATCTAGAAAGCCCACGCAATGGCGATCAAATACCATTACCTCAAAGTTCGCGACGTCCAGGATGTGGTCGTTGCCGAGTTTATCCAGTCTTCTATCCTGGACGAAACCGCGATCGATCGCGTTGGAAAGGAATTCGAACAGTTGATCCTCGAGGCCGCCACGGCCAAGAAGCTGATCTTGAACTTTCGCGCGATCGAATACATGTCTTCGGCCATGATCGGCAAGCTGATCCTGCTGAATAAGAATTGCAAGAACGCCAAGATCAAGTTCAAGGTCTGCAATGTGACCGGCAACATTCTGGAAGTTTTCCAGATCATGAAGATCGGCAAAGTGATCGACATTCACAAGGACGAGAAGTCCGCACTCGATTCTTTCAGCGGCCCTTCGATCTCGAAGTGGTTTGGCCTTAGTTAGCCGCTGGCCGGTCTTTGGGCCGGCGAACTGCGCGGTCGGGCTTTCAGGGAAGTGACCGACCGCTTGTTGCCGTCGTGCTGGCACTGCTAGTGCTAGCAGGCATCGATTCTCTCCTTCGCTCTTAGCGCCGATTATCGGTTTGCGTAAGATTCCGCGACCCCTGACCATTTCCCTACGTAAATAAAGCGGGTGGACGTGCATCGTTACGAGGCACGCTGCCAATCAGGCATATGCCTTCTCATACTGAAACGTCCGACGAACAGTCGCTGATGTCCAAGCCGTTGGCTTGGGGCACGCGTCTTGTTGTGCGGTATCCGATCGTGGTGCTGCTGGTGGCTTTCCTCGTCGCGGGGTCGTGCGTTTTCTACGCCACCAATCATCTCGGCTTCAAAACAAGTCGCCTCGATCTGATCAACAAGCACAGCAGTTTCAACCGGCTCTGGCGCGAATACCTCGACCAGTTCAGCGCTGATGACGATGTCGTGGTCATCATTGAAGGTCCGGGCCGTGAAGAAATCGTGCCGGCTTTGGAAGATCTTTACACCCAGCTCTCGGCCGAGAACCAGTCGTTCTATGCCGTGCTGCACGAGCGAGGCCTGAGCAAGGTTCGCGAGAAAGGGCTCCACTTCCTGCCGGAAGCCGATCTGTCCAAGATCGACCAGCAGTTGCATCGCATGTGGCCGCTGATGCAGGGACAATGGGATTCAATCAGCGTCGCCCAGATGGCGTACGATCTGAATCAGCAGCTTCTCTTTGCTTCGCGACAGCCGGAAGCCCCCCAGGCTCAGATGATGGCGGAGAATGCCCGGCAACAACTCGACAAGCTGGCCAGCAATCTCCTGGCCGCGATGGGGCAGGGGGAAGCCCAAGGCTCGATGCTCGTTCCGCCGAACGACTCGTTGAGCGCGATGAGCCAGATCGACTCCGACTACTTTCTGGCGAACGAAGGCCAGCTTGGTCTGATCTTATTGCGGCTCGTGAAAAACCAGTCCGAGCTGGCCCAGGGCAAAGAGGCGATCGCTGAACTGCGTTCGATCCTCGATCGCTTCCAGAAGAAATACCCACGACTGAAGTTCGGGCTGACCGGACTTCCCGTCATGGAAAACGACGAAATGGAACGCAGCCAGGTCGACATGACCCAGGCCAGTGTCATCAGCCTGGTGGGGGTCGCTTTCCTGTTCATGGCCTCGTTCGGTGGCCTCCGGCATCCGCTGCTGGCGGTGGTCGCGCTGTTGATCGGCATTGCCATGTCGGTTGGCTTCGCCACGCTTTTCGTCGGGCATTTGAATATCTTGAGCGTCTCGTTCGGCGTGATCCTGATTGGTCTTGGGATCGACTTCGGCGTGCACTACGTGGCTCGCTACTTGAAGGAAGCCGAAGATAAGAAGACCGGCGAAGCCCTCGTGCAGACGGCCCGAGACATTGGTCCTGGGATCGTCACTGGTGGTTTAACCACCGCGGTCGCGTTCTTTACCGCTTCGCTTACCGACTTCACGGGTGTCGCCGAACTGGGCATCATTGCCGGCGGTGGTCTGCTGGTTTGCCTGGTCGCCTCGATGACGGTGCTGCCGGCCTCGATTCACCTGGCCGATCGCCATCGCAGCCGTTTTCAGCTACCCAAACCGCTACATCTCGACTGGTGGGTATTGCCTCTGCTGAAGACGCCGAAGATGACTTTGCTCGTCTCGCTGATTGGGATCGGCCTGATTGCCGTAGGCGTGCCGAAGCTGCGCTACGATCACAACCTGTTGAACCTGCAACCGAAGGGGCTTGAAAGCGTTCAGTGGGAAGAGAAGCTGCTGAGCGATACCGATCGTAGCGTCTGGTTTGCGTTGTCGATCGCCGAAGATCGCGAGACGCTGCTCGAGCGAAAGAAGGAATTCGAGGCCTTGCCGACGGTGAATCGCGTCGAAGAAATTGCCTCGCTGATGCCCGACAGCTCGCCGCAAAAGCTCGAAATCATTGGCGACCTGAATCATCGTTTGCAGCAAATTCCTGAAAACGTCCCGAACATCTCGGTCCCACAAGCCGCTCACCTGGGCCAGGTGTTGGCCGACTCGCAGCGACTGCTTTCCCCGGACGAACCATCGTCGCAGCATACCTATCGTCGGATCGCTCAGATTCGCGAACTGCTGCGAGGGATGCCGGAGCCGAAGTACCGAGCGATCATCTCGCAGTTCCAGCAACGAAACGCAGGCGAACTGTTGCAGTGGCTTCACTCGCTGGCGGCGATCTCGAACCCGGATCCTCCCACGGCGAGCGATTTGCCCGAGGCCTTGGTCACCCGTTTCGTTGGGAAGAACAACCAGCTTTTGCTGCGAATCTATCCCAATGCCAGTATCTGGGATATGGATGCCTTGGAAGGGTTCGTTCGCCAGGTCGAATCGGTCGATCCGAAGGTGACCGGCCAGCCGCTGCAGACATTCCACGCTTCGCGGCAGATGCAATTGAGCTACATCCATGCGGCGATCTACTCGCTGATCGCGGTGATGATCATTCTGTTGATCGACTTCCGCAGCCTGACGCATACCTTGCTGGCGTTGACGCCGGTGGCGTTCGGGATGCTGATGCTGTTTGGGATTCAGGGGTTCGCCGACATTCCGTTGAACCCTGCCAATATGATCGTGTTACCGCTGATCCTGGGGATCGGCATCGACGACGGCGTCCACGTGGTGCACGACTTCCGCCGGCAAGGGAAGGGATACCTGCTGGGGGCTTCGACCGCGACCGGGGTGATCATCACGTCGTTGACCACGATGATTGGTTTCGGAGCGCTGATGCTGGCCGAGCATCGCGGTTTGGCCAGCCTCGGCCGGGTGCTGACCATCGGGGTGGCCTGCTGTTTGTTTACCTCGTTGGTGGTGCTGCCGTGTCTGCTAAAGCTGGTGGCCTATTTCCGCAAAACAGTGCCAGAAGTCGATGACGAGCCTGCCAAGCCGCGTGAACGGCCTCGGGGGCGAAAGCTCTCTTCCATCCCGGACGAGCCGAAATCGAACCCCTTGAAGGAATCGCCGCGCGAGGCTCCCCAATCGAAAGAAGCCCGCGACGAAACGTTTCACGGACGCTAAGTTGTTGCTGTTTAATAGCTTGCGGGGGATTGTCTAATCCCGTCTTGCCGTCCGCTGCGAAACCCATTAGGGCTTTTCGACCGTCCCTAAATCGCTATACTGAATAGATTGTGCTTCACAATCCGGCGCGGACCCTACGGTTCGCTCTGAAATATTCACTGAAATACCCTGCATAAGGTAATCGAACCATGGCCAAGCCACATCGTAAGCTGAAGAAAGCCAATCACGGTGCCCGTCCTGCGAATGCGAAGGCTCGCAAGAACAAGCGTAAGGGTATCAAGACCTAATCGTCTTGATCGACAAGTTCGCTGTTGCCGGCCCGGATGAACGGGTCGGTTTGTTTTGGCAAAGTCCAATTGTTCCTTATCGGTAGTTGAAGGATTCACGGTGGCGCGAGAAGACTTGATTCTCGATCCTGCGTCGATCGATTTCGATAACGTAGTTGCAGACCTCGAAGGGGTGCGCAAGACGAATCCTCAACGCTACGAGATGGAACAGCTCTCCGGCATCGTTTACGACGACGGGGAAGCGGGCATCTGCGCTGGCTACCTCGATATCGCCGAAGATGCGTTCTGGGTACGGGGGCACATGCCGGGTATGCCGCTGATGCCGGGCGTACTGATGTGCGAAATGGCAGCCCAGGTCAGTACCTGGTATGTCGTCACGCACGATCTGATGCCAGGCAAGCGGATGGGTTTTGGCGGACTGGATGAAGTTAAGTTCCGTGGCATCGTCCGCCCGGGCGATCGCCTGGTTTGCATTCTGAAGCAGACTCGCTACCGTCCGAACCGCATGCTGGTTTGCAACTTCCAGAGCTTCGTCGGTACCACGATGGTGGCCGAAGGGGTGATTCGGGGCATTCCACTTCCGGATGCGATCTAGCACACGCTGGGGTGCGGCCTCGACTGCTTAGCCGAATCTCCGCTGGTAAATCCCCATGCTGTTCCCGCTGATCGACGAAAATCCGACGCGCCGCTGGCCGATCGTGACCGTCGGCTTGATCGTGGTGAACAGCATTATCTTTCTGGCGATGCTGGGGCTCGATCCGGTCGAGCATAACCTGGCGTTCACTCGCTACGGCTTCGTGCCGGCCCGGTTTACATCGGCAGTGCAAGGTGGCCCTGCAATCGATCTCGATCTGCGTGACCTTCTGGGGGATTCCCCCGAGGCCCGAGAAGTGCTCGAGCAAAGTGGCGTCGAAACGCGTGTGAACTTGTCGGCCAATTTGTCGGCGGTGACGACCACGATCTTTACGTCGATGTTCCTCCACGCTGGTTTTGCCCATCTGCTGGGCAACATGTGGTTCCTGTGGATCTTTGGCAACAACGTCGAAGATCGCCTGGGGCATGTGCCGTACTTGTTGTTTTATTTGTTCGGTGGCGTGTGTGCGGCGTTGGCTCACTGGGCGGCAGTCAGTGGGATTAGTGCGCTGCTTCCGACCGTGGGGGCCAGCGGAGCGGTTGCCGTGACGCTGGGAGCCTATGCGGTGACATACCCACGAGCACATATCCACTGCGTCCTGTTCTTGATTATCATCTTCATGACGGTCGATTTACCGGCGATTGCGGTGCTGGGCATTTGGATTGGCTGGCAGGTGATCGAAGGCATCGGCGCACTGCACTTGGGAATGGACGCCGGTGTCGCCTGGTGGGCACATATCGGCGGTTTCCTGTTTGGCATGGCCGTGATGGCTCTGCTTTCCCGCATTATTCCTGATACAACCTACTCTGCGATTCTGGCCCGAGAGCGAGCTTACCAGTTCGATCCCCGGCAGCGCGACGAGTTCCGTTTTTAGACCCTTATTTCACGAATTGTCATGGGCCGTAAAGCACTTCCGAAACTGAATCCTGACGTCGATTTCTCGAAGCACTTTTTCACGCCAGAGGCGCTCGAGACGCAGCCAGACCTGCAGTCTTACTTTCCAGTGCAGCAACCGCTGGAAGTGGAAGTGGGGACCGGCAAGGGTTTGTTCATGAAGAATGCCTCGGGCATGACGCCGGGGCACAACTTCCTGGGAATCGAAATCGCCTTCAAGTATGCTCGCTTCGCAGGCTACAAGCTGGCCAAGGAAGGGCGGACCAACGCCGTCATGTTCCATGGCGATGGGCAGAAGATCTTCCGCGAAACGATTCCGGCCGAATCTTTGGAAGCGGTCCACGTGTACTTTCCAGATCCCTGGTGGAAGGCTCGGCATCACCGTCGGCGGTTGATGAACGAAGAATTCTGTCAGCAGATCGAACGTGTGCTGCGAGTTGGTGGCAAGCTGCATTTCTGGACCGACGTGCTCGATTACTTCGAGATGGCGGTCGAGTCCCTGCACAAGGTGACGAAGCTTCAAGGACCGATCGACGTCGACGAATCGCCAGCCGAACACGACCTCGACTATCGAACCCACTTCGAGCGACGCATGCGGAAGAACGAGATGGATGTCTTCCGCAGCCAGTTTGTGAAGCAGGAACCAGTCGCTTAGCGACTGCCACCCGTTCTCATTCGAAACAACAAGAGCCCAGGTCGATCGACGGCCTGGGCTCTTGGTTTGTCAGCGTGTTGCTAACGCAATGCGTTAGGCACCGGTCGAAGTCGCGGCGTGTTCTTCCTGGCGGCGTTCGTAGGTTCGGCTGCCTTCTTCGACGACTTCGTCCTTCGATTCCAGGGCGATCTGGTAAAGGCGTTCGCCACCTGGCGTTGGATATTCGCCGGTAATGCAGGCCTGGCAAAGCTTGTCGCCAGGGAAGTTGACCGCTCGAGCGATCGAATCGACCGGCAAGTACCGCAGCGAGTCCGCACCGAGTTGCTCGGCCATGGCGTCTTGCATCTCTTCAGTCAGCAAATAGCTGTCTCCCATGAACTTGGGAGCGAACAACTCGCTGATCGTCGACATGTCGATGCCGTAGAAACACGGAGCGATAATCGGCGGGCATGCGACGCGTACGTGGATTTCCTTGGCACCGCCTCGTTCCCGCAGACGATTGATCAGCACCTTCATCGTGGTGCTACGCACGATCGAGTCTTCCACCAGAAAGATGCGCTTGCCTTCCAGGACTTCTCGCAGCGGCGTGTATTTGATTTCCGCGGCCCGACGGCGTTTGCTGCCGCTTTCGATGAAGGTTCGGCCGGAGTAGCGATTGCGGATGAGGCCTTCGCGGGAAGGAATGCCCAGCTTGAAAGCCATCGCGTCGGCAGCTGCCTTGCTGGTGTCCGGCACCGGGACAACGATCGTATCGCCATCGTCGAGTGGAATCTCGTTTCGTTCCTGTTCGATGGCCGCCAGTTCTTCGCCCAGGTTGGTTCGACTGACGTAGACACTTTGCCCGTCGAGCGTACTGGCGACGTTGGCGAAGTAGATCCACTCGAAGAAACAGTGAGCCGTTCTCTTTGGTTCGATGAACTCGTGAACTTCGACCTTACCATCAGTGATTGTGACTGCGTGGCCTGGCTCGACGTTTTTGATTTCGTCTTCTTCGAAGCCAATGTTGATCAGGGCGACACTTTCGCTCGCGGCGGCAAACAGCGATCCCTGGACGGCGTAGCACAGCGGCTTGATGCCGTAAGGATCACGAGCGACCAGCATCTCGCCATAGGCGTTCAGCATGACCATGCTGTAGGCCCCATCGAAACGGGGGGCGGCACGACGCAAGGCTTCGAGCATCGAGATTCGTTTCTCGCCGGTCATTTCCCGGCTGATCTCGTGCATGATGATTTCGGTGTCGGTTTCGCGGCTCAGGTGATGATCGTCGTCAGCCAGCAGACGGTCGCGAAGCTCGCTATAGTTCGACAACTGCCCGTTGAATGCGAAGCTGAACCACTTGTGCTTCACCAGATGGTGCCGCTCGAAAGGCTGAGCGTAGCTTTTGTCGTCCTGGCCACAGGTCGCATAGCGAACGTGTCCGATGGCAGCACGGCCCGCGAATTCCCGCATCAGCGACTCGCTCTTGCCGCGATGCGACAATCGAAACACTTCCTGGACGGTACCGATGTCTCGGTGAGTCGTGATCAGTTGGTTTCGTGTGGGATTGAAGGTCGTGAAGCCAGCCGCCAATTGCCCTCGATTCTGGATATCCAAAAGCATTCGCGGCATGATTCGCGAAACTTCTTCCGGTCCTTGATCAGGGCAGAGAGGGCTTTCTCCAAGGCCAGGAAGGTGATAGATCGCCGCGATACCACATTCGTGGAAGAGTTCACTCATAGAATCTCAGTTCAATCCTGCCGAGTTTGCAGAGACTCGCAACCTCACTGGGATGCGAGAGGGGCGTGGGCCGGAAACAGCAAGCACGAAGATATTGTAAAGACGCATCCTTGAATCCTCAACCGTCAACTATTCGAACTCTCGGATTCCCCCATCACGATGGGTGCTGATTTATGACCGATGGCACCGCTACCAACGACTTTATGGCCTGAACTTACGTCAGGCGGTCTCTCAGGGGCTCTAGCGGCAATCCCCCATGGCAAGCTGACCGTCAGGCTCTAAGATATCCGTACTGGCCCTCTCATTTTTTCCTTGAAACCTCGCCACTATGACCGACTTGCTGCGGCAGGAAATCACGACTTCCGCTCATACCATCGTCGTCAAAGTTGGGACGCGCGTCCTGACGACCGATCAGGGAGTCTTAAACGAAGACCAAATCACCCAACTGGGTAGGCAGTTAGCCGAACTTGCGGCAACGGGTCGCCGGGTCGTGCTGGTTTCAAGTGGGGCTGTCGGGGCCGGGATGAGCCAGCTGGGGCTCACCAAGCGGCCGACCGACCTTGCTCGGCTGCAGGCCGTCGCCGCCGTCGGTCAGGCCAAGTTGATCGAGATCTACGACCGGGCCCTGCGTGATAACGGTCGGCATGCGGCCCAAGTGCTGCTGACCGCTGAAGATCTCGACGATCGCACGCGCTACTTGAACATTCGCAACACACTGCTGAGCGTGCTCGACTTCGGTGCCATTCCGATCATCAACGAGAACGACACCGTGGCGGTCGAAGAACTGATGCTCACCTTCGGCGACAACGATCGCTTGGCCGCACGCGTTACGAATTTGATTCGTGCCCCTTTGCTGATTTTGCTTTCGGACGTGCAGGGTTTGTACAACGGTTCGCCGGAACTGTCCGAATCGAAGCTGCTGTCGGTGGTGCCGAAGCTGGACGAAGAAGTTCTTTCGTTTGCCCGCGACAAGAAGACCGGTCACTCGAAGGGGGGCATGGCCAGCAAGCTGGAAGCGGCTCGCATGGTGACCTCGACCGGCGAGAACATGATCATTGCCTCGGGGCGAATCCCGGACGTACTGACTAAATTGATCGCTGGTGAAGAGATCGGCACGCTGTTCCTGGCTCAAGGCAAAGCCGTTACGCCTCGCAAGCGTTGGATTGGCTATTCGGTTCAACCTCGCGGCGATCTGATGGTCGACGATGGCGCCGCGCGTGCCCTGGGTGAAAAGGGTAAGAGCCTGCTGCCGATCGGCGTGACCGAAGTTCGCGGTTCGTTTGGCAAAGGGGACGTTGTCCGCGTCTGCAATGCCCAAGGGCAAGAGATCGCTCGGGGGCTGACCAATTATACTTCGGAAGAAGTGGGGCAGATTCTCGGAAGCCGCAGCGATCAGATCGAAGGGATTCTCGGAGTTCATCCCTACGACGAAATCATCCATCGCGACAACATGACCGTGAGTCGCGTCTAGCCATCGACCGCTAAAACGCCTCGATCCGAATCGGGGCGCTGCCCGGCGAGAGCTCAAACATTGGATCGCTCGGGAAGCCAAGTTTCGCAATGCGTGCCATGGTCTGCTCCAGCATGGCACGATCGATCGACTGGCATTCCAGCACCACGATCAGCGTGACGAAGTGGGGCGGAGCTTTCTGGCGATAGGCATAAAGGCCTGGGGCTGCCGGCGTGACATGACCGAATGTATACGCCTGAATCAGGCAGGCGTCTTCGTGAAGTTCCCACCAGGCATCGACATTGCGGCAATCGGCGGGAGTGAGATCGAGTTCCGCTAGAAGGTCGGCGTCATCGGCAAACGGATGAATCGGAAGATATCGGCCGTAACCACCGGTATGCTGAGAAAGATTACCGAGCGAGAACGCTGCCCGACTCTGAAAGTCAGACAGGCGTTCTCGCTGGTAATGGGTGGTCATAAAGCGTCGGCCTGAGGTTTAGCTCTTCTCGGGGAAGAAGCGTTTCAGATGCTCTTCACTTGGTGGTCGGGTAACCAGCGAAACCAGCACCATGGCGATGGCCGAGCCAATCACCATCGTTGCGGCTGGGTTCATGTGAAACACCGTGTACTGGGTGTTGCCGGCAAAGTCCGAGTCGTAGAAGAAGTAGCACCACATCGCGAACGCCGAGATCACACAAGCGTAAGCCCCTGGCTTGGTCAGCCGCTTCCAGTAAAGCGAAGCGAAGACTAGCGGGAACATGCTCGAGAACCCAGCGAATGTCCAAACGCCGAGAGAGAACACACTTCGCGGTTCTAGCAAACTGAGTCCGTACGTCACCGCCACGATCGCGATGATGAAGCAGCGAGCAATGATCACGACTTGCTTGTCGGTGAAACGATCTTTGCCGCCGTAATGGACCACGATGTCTTCGGTGAACATGGTACCGATGCAAAGGAACTGGCTGTCGAGCGACGACATGATTGCCGCCAACACGCCTGCGATCAGCAGCCCAGAGAGTAGCGGCGTACTCATGTCGCTCACCATCTTCGAGAGCACCGCATTTTGGTTGAAGTGCGGAGGAATCATCGGGGCAGGGCCGTTCATGGCGGACGTCGCCCAGACACCGACCAGCACGCAAGGAATCCAGACGATTGCAATAAACAGCGGGTGCAGCACCACTGGCAGCTTGAAGCTGGAAGCACTTTTGGCGGTCAGCCAGTGCTGGAACAAGTGCGGGAACATGCCGACCGACAGCGGAACGAACATGTACGAGATGAACTCGAGGTAGTGCATGCCGTGAGGCTTCTCAGGCGACCATTTGGTAGCCTTGTAAACGCCTTCCGCACGCTTGCGAGTCCACTTCTTGCCCTTGCTCGGATCGTTCGGGTCGAGGTCGTCATCGGGGTGGCCGATGTTCTTGCTATAGGTCTCGTCGGTGAATGCACGCTCCGAGGCGGCTTCGTTGCGAGGAACATGATTCAGTTCTTCACCCGACAGAATCGCCACGCTCCAGGAAGAAGGAACTTCTTCCGGCATGAAGCGGTCGTCCTGCATCACGTACGCCTTGTTTTTGTCCAAGGTCGACAGGTTCAGCAGGTTGTTCTTAGCAGCGAAGGTGGCTTCCGCACGAGCCTTCCAGTTGCCAATCTTCGACCCTTTGTAGGCAGCCTCGGCTTCTTGTTTCTGCTCGTCGGTCAGCTTCAACGTGCCTGTTTCGTTGGCGGCGTAGTTGTATTCCGCCAGCGAACGCCATTTGGCGAGGTCCGACTCGTAGGTGTCCAGATCTTGCTGGGCGACGTCGCGGATGAGCTTCGATGGATGCTTTTCGGCGACTGCTTGGGAAGCCGCTTGCAGCCCGCCCAGCTCGCTCGAAATGATCCAGAAGGTGATGATACCCAGCACCATGAAGACCATCGTTTGGAATGCGTTGGCCCAGGCTGTTCCTCGCATACCGCCGAAGAAAACATAGACCAGCACAACGATCGAAATCACCAAACTGCCCAGTGCCGGCGGAACGCCGTAATCGTGGGTGGCGAAAAAATCGTTGCGGAATGCGCCCTGGGTCACCGCGCTAACGACGGTGCCGGACGACATCACGCCGATCAGAAGGTAAGGAACGACCAGACCGACCAGGATCGGGAACATCAGGATGCCGATCTTGTCGCTCTGGAGGCGATCGCGGAAGTATTGAATCTGCGTCGTGTAGCCATACTTCTTACCAAGCGACCACAGTTTGATGCCCAGCACAAAGAAGCAAAGCGAGTGGATGATACCGCTGGAAGAAGCCAGCAAACCATACACGCCAACACCTTCCGCATACGCTTCGCCGGTCGAACCGACCAGGGCGAACGCGGTCATCGTGGTGCCGAACAGGCTCATCAACAATAGGAACGGTCCAATCGAATGACTGGCCAGCATGTAGTCTTTACTGGAACCGCGAAACAAGGTGCTCGCGAAGATCCCCAAACCCAATAGCAGGGCGAGATAAACACAGATGACAATCAATGGAACCATTACTCGCCTCCCTCCGCTTGCTTTTCTGCTTCTTCAATCAAGTCGGTTGGCCAGGCGAAAATAGTGGCCAGAAACCAGACGATGGCAGCACCGATGGAAATGCCGGCTTGCCACAGCAGCGTGATCGGCATGAATCCGAACACCAAGGTGCCATTGTCCCAGAGCCAGAGGTCCTGGCGGAGAATGATAAGGGCTACAACCAGTAGCCAGACCATGTATCTCATGGGTTTGCGGCCTTCGAGCTTGAGTGGGGCGGGCAAAACACGTTGAAAAGACAGTTGGTTGAACAACTATTGGGCCTATTCTAAACGTCTCTTTCGCGCGATGCCATACGAGATGCAGTAACTTTTCGCGGGGTATCGAATCGTTCCTTGCTTCACAGGTTTCATTGGAGAAATCACGCTGGTGGTGGTACACTAAAAACACAGCGTTTTTGCAATTCCTTCCTAACAAGTCTGCTCCTGCTCCTACCGACCTTTCCGCGAGGCTCCTCATGTCGAATTCGCTTTCCCGTCGTCAGCTCTTGGCTGCTTCTGTTTCCGGTGTTTTGCTGCCGACTGCGCTTCATGCTGCCGACCGCCAAGCGGAGACGCCAGGACAAGTAACCGAACCAGAGCGAACGACAGCGGTCGCGGGCACCACCGACGTTATCGTTTGTGGTGGTGGACCTGCTGGGATTGCAACCGCCATCAGCGCGGCCCGAACCGGTGCTTCGGTGCAGATCCTGGAGGCCCATGGCTGTCTCGGGGGTGTGTGGACCAGTGGGATGCTTTCATACGTGATGGATGCCGAGAAGCCTGGTTTGAATGCCGAGCTTCCGCGGCGTCTCGAAGAGATGGACGCCTTTCGCCCGAGCGGTCCGAAGAACTACATCTACGACATCGAGAGCATGAAAGTGCTGCTCGAACAGATGTGCGACGAAAACAAGATCAAGGTCCAGTATCACACGCGGATCGTGGCGGTCGAGAAAGATGCCTCGAATCGTGTGCGTGGCGTGATCACCGAGTCGAAGTCAGGTCGTCAGGCGTGGCGGGCCCATACGGTTGTCGATACGACCGGCGATGGCGATGTCGGCGCCTTGGCAGGCTGCGGTTGGGAATTCGGACGCGATCAGGATTGTCCTTGCCAGCCGATGTCGATGATGGGAATCATCACCGCCAGTCCGGAAGCCTTGCAGCAGTTCGATCGTTTGAAGGGTGGCCAGACCAAAGACGAGTTCCGGGCATTCATTCAGAAAGCAGGTCACGATCCTTCCTATGCTAAGCCAACGCTATGGTACATGGGGGGAAGTGTTGCCGCGGTGATGATGAATCACGAGTATGGGGTCCGCCCGTTCGATGCCGCGGAAGTCACCGCCGCGACGATTCGTTCACGTCGCGAGTTGTACGAAATCTGCCAAGGACTGAAGAACCTGGGCGGAGCGTGGAGCGATTGTCGCCTCGTAACGACAGCCGAGCAGATCGGCGTGCGAGATGGTCGCCGCATCAAGGGACGCTACTTCGTGACGGTCGATGACGTTCGGCTAGGGGCTCGGCATGAAGATGCGATCTGCCGTAGCGAATTCAGTGTCGATATTCATGCCGCGACTAAGGAAGCGAACAAGAAAGCGGCTTACGGTTCTGGGGGCGTGAAAGCAAAGCCGTTCGACATTCCGCTGCGGGCATTGATTGCCGCCGATGTCGATGGGTTGATGATGGCCGGACGCTGCATCAGTGGCGACTTCTTCGCGCATGCCAGCTATCGAGTGACTGGCAACGCGGTCGCCATGGGAGAAGCGGCCGGCGTTACATCGGCTTTGGCCGCACAAGAGGGTTGCCTCCCCCAGGATGTCGCCTGGAAGGGAGTCTCAGAAAAACTGCAATCGCTGCGAAAGCCGGTGGCTTAGTCGCGCGTGACGATTTCCAGCAGTTCGACGGCAGGCTCGCCGTTGCAATAGATCAAAGCCGTTCGACCATAAACGGTTTCGTTCGGCTCGAGGGCCAGCAACTCTTGCAGTTCGCCTGCGGGCTGAACGTGCCAGAGGCAAGTCAGCTGTACTTCTCGCAAGACGTTGTGCTCGATCAGGACACGTCCCAGTGGAATGCGTTCGCTTTTGATTTCGTTGGCCGGTTCGTCATCGAGGAACTCGCAGTTCAAGCGAACGATTCCGTACTGAACGACCTTGCCGTCGCTTTGCCGCGTGAGCAAAATCTTCCGCGAGTAATACTGGCCGTCGGTTCGTTTTTCGAGCACCTTCACGTCGACGTTGCAGCCATGAAACTGCTCGACGGTGACGGTCATGTGCTCGTTATGAGCCAGCAACTGATGGAAAGGGGGCGGGGTCTGCTGGGCCGAGACCTCTTCAAATTGCCCCAGTTCTTCTGCCCGATCGTAGAACAGGGCAATCAGTTCGCTAAGCTCAGGCATCGTATGGCGACAGGGATCCACATCAAATCCTTTTTCATGAAAAGGGAAGTCACTTGAGGTGGCCAACAGACTGGTCGAACGGTGGGGCTACGAAGTTGGCGCGGCTATCGGGAATTCCAACGAAGTTGTCGGGATGACAATCGTCGGCTTGTGATCATCAGCGGTTTCCAGAATGGAATCCACCAGATAATACAACAATCGTCGGAAGGCTTCCGGTTCGATTTCATCGGCGATTTCTTCCGCTTTTGCTCGATATTTTTCTACGAGCTGCTCTGCGGCATCGAAAACGCCTCCTTCGAGGTAAAGGGTTCGCACTCGCTGGATCTTGGCGGTCGCGGTCAGGTCTGGATCGTTCGCAATTTGAATGAGTTCGTTTTTGCGATCTTCTTTCAGGCTTTGCAGTGCCAGGGCCCACAGCACGGTCGGTCGTCCGCCGATGATGTCGTTGCCGGCGGAAAGCTTGTTGTCGGAGTCTCCGAACCAGTCCTTCAGGTCGTTCAAGATCTGGAAAGCGACCCCCACGTGCCGGGCAAACTTGCGCATCTGATCGCGGTAATCGTCTTTGGTTTGAGCCAAAGCGATACCGCAGTGCAAGGCTGCCTCGAACGCCGGCGAAGTCTTCAGGGCATATATTTTCAGGGCGTCGATCGGAGTCAACTCTTTGCTGGTCGAGTCACGCCACATCAGTTCGGCGCCTTGCCCTTCGGACAAACGCATGTGAGCTTCGGCCAGTTGATCGACAATCTTCGCCACCACTTCCGCGCCCAACGTTTTGATTTCGCGGCTGACCAGGCGATAGCCGAGACCGATCATGTAGTCGCCCAGGTTGATCCCGGTGGAAACACCAAACTGGCGATGCACGGTTGGCTCGCCATAGCGGAACTCGTCGTCGTCTTCGATATCGTCGTGAACGAGCGAGGCCTTGTGGAATGTTTCAATCGCCAGGGCCGCGCGTTTGACGGAGTCGGAATAGTCCGCGACATGGGCCGCACCTTCGGCAGTAGTCCCATGTCCGCCGGTTAACGCATCGTAAACGGCCAGCGTGGTGAAAGGCCGCGAGTACTTACCGCCACGTCCGACGAAGTCGATCGCCAGACGCTCAGTCGCGGCAATCGGATCGAGGTTTGGCAGGTCGATAAGGTTCGCTTCGGCGGTCTCGGGCGTTTGTCGCTGCGGGGCAATCAAACGGTTCAAGTTCTGCGGCGCGAACATGTCCTGAGCGGCACGCATCAGATGAACATAGGTCGCCGTTTTCTGCTGAGGTTCACGATGCGGCAGGTGGATCATGTCGAAGACCCACTTCTCGTCGACCGACGTGTTTCGGCAATCGCTTGAATGCAACGGAACCGCCATGCAGGGAATGCCGGCCAGCAAGATCTTGTCGAACGCCTTTTCCAGCACGTTCAAGCAGGCGACCCCGACCACGGCGTCGACATAGCCGCTGACCAGGATCTTCATCACGATCGGAGAACCTTCCGCGACGAGCACGCGGTAGCCAAGCTCTTCGGCCTGACCCCGATAATCGGCGATGCTACATGCGCCACATGTTTTGCAGTCGAGACCGAACTGGTCGTATTCGGCCGGGCACCCTTCGGCATGCTTCAAGCAGTGAGGCAGCAGGAAGAGGCGACGTTCAGGCGGAATCGCGGAGACCTGGTCACGCCAGAAGGCGGAGGTCATCATCACCATCGTCCAGCCAATATAGGACTCGGGCAGGTTCATCTCTTGCAGCAGGGCCCGGGTCAGCTGCTCCATTTCGTCCTTGGAGAGAGGACGTGATTTGTCGAGGTTCTCGCAAATCTGGTAGCAGCGATCACGGATCTCTTCGCGCAGGGCAAGACGATCGGGAACTTGCTTCAAATGAGCCGTTTTGCGACGACGGGAAACGCGCTTCTTGTCGCCGCGGTCCGATTCAGGCTGGGAGTGGGAAGGCATAGGCAACGCTAGTTATCTCAGTCTCTGTTTCCGCTGACGCTGGTGGGATTTTCGCGCACTGAAGATTCTATCGCTCGACAAGCATGGGCCAGAGCACTGACCGTCATGATTCGCGGGTAGAGCTTTTCATAATACCACAGCTTAGAGAAGTAAAAACCAATTGGAGAACATTCGACATGGGAATTTTCTTCCACTCGACGGCATAACCAATCGACCGCATTTTCCCAGGCAGGGCTGTTTTCCGTTCCCTTATTGTCGCAGAGCAAGCCCTCAATGGCCAGCGCCGTCTCTTCGACGCTGCTCTCGTACTGCCCCTGGGTGCGATCAGAAATCGCCTTTCCGCCACCAAAACCACCGTCGGGGTTCTGCTGGCTCGCAAGCCATTTGAGAGCCTTTGTTGCGGCTTGGCGATCTGATTCGCCAATATTGACCGGGGAAGCAGCGATATCGCGGAAGTAGTTCAGCACCTTCACGGTGCCGTAGATCGGATTGTCTTCTTCGGTTCGATCCTGGTTACCAAACCACAGCGGCAGCCATGCGTCGTGGTGCTGCATCTGGGCCAGGTACTTTTGACCTTTGGCTAGTCGCCGCTGCGCTTCGGGCAGATCGCTCGCCCACGCCGCCAGTCCGCGCATTGCGTGGGCGGTGATGTCGCTGCCGCTGCGATCGAATGGTTGAGTGCCCCAGCCTTTGCAGAAGGTGGGCCAGCCGCCGTCGCTGTTTTGAAGATCCATCAGCCAGCGACATCCGTTGCGGGCTGCCTGCAAGATTTGCTCTTTGGTCGCGTCGTCGCAGTCGCCACGCTCGTAAAAATATTTGAGGGCCAGCAAGGCTCCTGGCGTGTCGTCGGCATCGGGAACGCTGCCACTTAAATCGGTCCAGCCCCAAGCCCCTGGGGCGGCTCCAGTGAAGGGGTGAATCGTCTTGGTCTGGCACGCGAGCAGCCAGTCCAGGCATTCCGGCGTGAGATGGCTGTTGTCGTCGTCCAGCACCGAAAGAGCGTTGATCGAAAGGGTCGTAACCCAGGTCGCCAGATTGGTATCGATCGGCCAACTGCCGTCAGGTCGGACCGAATCGCGAATGAACCGCAAGCCATTCTGGGCGACTTCGCTGTTGGCCCGACCGGTCGCGGCGAGGCTCATCACGACGAAGCTGGTCAGCGGGATCGCTTCCAGGTAACCGCCACTTTCCGGCTGCATCTTCGTCAGCACTTTTGCCGCTGGCTTGAAGGCGGCCGAGCGAATGCCGCGGATCAGCGGGTTCCAAGGTTTATCGTGATAGAACTTGGCCTGGCCGATGCCGACCAGGGCAGGGATCGCGTAGCTGACGACCGGCAGCTTGATGAACTTGTAAAACGATTGTGGGAAAACGGCCGCTTCGAATGGGAGGGGCGAAACCTTCTTCCAACTGACCAGCCGCGCCAAGGCATAGTTGGTCAGAATGGGGACCGCGAATGTTTTGTCTTTCCCGTAGCGAGCACGCAATCCGGGAATCCCACCTTTCTTGTCGATGTACGCCTTGGCTGCCGACAGGACACTTGGGTGTTTCTCGGCATCGCCCGTCAAAGTGAGGGCCGCGACCGCCAGCATTGTGGTGGCAATATTCGAGTAACTGAGGTCCGTATCACCCCAGCCGCCATCACTGTTTTGGTTCGCCAGCAGGTAATCGACACCCCCGCGAATGAGTGACGCATCAGCATTGCTGGATGCCGAGCCGTTGATCAGGGCTAACTGCAACGCACTGACGGCTGTGGCGGTCGAAAGGGCGGAGGTCGAGAGTTCACCGATCCAGTGCCCCGAAGGATCTCGCTCGCTGAGCAAGTCTTGCTTGGCTAGTTCATAGCAATGTCGGACACGGGCAGGATCGATCATGCAGAGTCAATTTCGGCTTCACAGAGGTCGTAAGCTGGTCTGTGCATACTAAATGGGAGGGCGCGGGGTGTCCATCCGATCGACCCTTTCCGCTGACTTTTACCGTCCAGTCGGTTAGAATAATACGCTGCCAGTCACCGACCGAACCTCCCAAGGTACCTGCATGTATCTCCGCCTCGCGAAACGAGCTCTCCTGGAAACCGACAAACGACTCGTCGCCAAGTTCATGTGGCTGATGGGATTCAAGGGATTGCGATCGGTTCAAAAGCACAAGGCTCGCCTGAAGCGGGGCGAGTTCTTTCCTCCGTTCCTCTACATCTCGGTTATCAATAGCTGTAACTTGCGATGCCAGGGATGCTGGGTCGATGTTTCGGCCAAGCAGTCGAAGATCGATCTCGACGCGATGGATCGGATGCTGAACGAAGCCAAGGCGATGGGGAACGCGTTCTTCGGGATCCTCGGCGGCGAACCATTCATGCATGCCGACATTCTGGAGATCTTCCGCCGGCATCAGGACGCTTACTTCCAGGTCTTCACCAACGGGCACTTCATCACCGACGAAGTCGCCAAAGAGCTCCGCAAGCTGGGCAACGTGACGCCGCTGATCAGTATCGAAGGTACCGAGATCATCAGCGATGTCCGTCGTGGCCGCGGCGGCGTTTACAGCAAGTCGATGGAAGGGATCCACAACTGCGTCAACAACAAGCTGTTGACCGGCGTGTGTACCAGCTTGTGCCAATCGAATTTTGACGATCTGCTGCGGGAGGAATGGATCGATCGGCTGATCGAGATGGGCGTGTTTTATTGCTGGTACCACGGTTACCGCGTGGTCGGTCCGGTGCCGAACCCAGACCTCGCTCTTACGCCGCAGCAGCAGTTGGCGGTCCGCAAGTTTGTGGTCGAAATGCGTGTCAAGAAACCGATTGCGATCATTGACGCGTATCACGATGCCGACGGCAACGCGTTGTGCCCGGCCGCGACTGGCTTCACGCATCATATCAGCCCGTATGGCGATATCGAACCTTGCCCGGTGATTCAGTTCGCTAAGGAATCGATCCACGACGAACGACCGTTGCGTCAGGTCTTCAATGAGTCGGAGTACCTACGCGACTTCCGCGAACTGGCCGCGAAGAATACGCGCGGCTGCATCATTCTCGAACGACCTGATTTGCTTTCCGACTTCGCCAAAGGGCATGAAGCGAAAGACACCACGGTCCGCAAAGAAGCGTACGAGGAACTCGACGCGCTGAAGTCGAATCCATCGCAGTACAATCCCGGCAACGAGATCCCTGAGAAAAGCTGGGTTTATTGGCTGTTGAAGAAATACGCCTTCCATGACTACGGTGCCTACACGAAGCATTTTCAAATGGAAAACTGGCAGCCCACCATTCCGGCCGAAGGTGCCGATGCGTCGGCGGCTCCGGCGAACCTTGTGCAGTTGAAAGTCGACGCGCCGAACTAATCTTGCGGTTGCTTCCACCGGCATGACGTCGTGTTGTGAACGCTGCCTCTTTGGTTTGCTTCACGCCAACGCTCTTACTAGACTGAGAGCGTTCGCAGGCGATGACCGGCATAGCTCGATTCGTGATGCCACTGCCGGGCCTGCTCTTCGCTTGTTGGAAATGATTTGATGCGTTTGGCTGTCTCTCTTCTGCTTTTCTTCGTCGCCAGCAATCTGTGGGCTCAAGATCCATCGAAGCTACCGCATGGCGAACATATGCCCGGCATCGATAACGTGCTGAAGGTCACACCGCATGTCGTCAGCGGAAGTCAGCCACATGGCGAAGAAGGTTTCAAGACGCTCAAGGAATTGGGCATCAATGTGATTGTCTCGGTGGATGGGGCGATCCCCGATGTTGAGACCGCTCGCAAATATGGAATGCGTTACGTTCATGTGCCGATCGGTTACGACGGCATCTCCGACGATGCCCAGGCCGCATTAAAGCGAGTGATGAATGACTTCCAGCAGGATAAGATCTTCTTCCATTGCCACCATGGCAAACATCGCGGGCCCGCCGCCGCGGCGGTTGCCTGCTATGAAGCGGAAGAACTGACCGAGAACCAGGCCCTCGACTTCATGCGGAGCGCCGGGACAAGTTCCGACTATGGTGGGCTTTGGAAAGAGATCACCCAGTTCCAGCCGATCCCTGAGTCGACTCCGCTGCCGATGCTGGTGGAAGTCGCAGAAGTCGAATCGGTCGCCGCGGCGATGGCCAAGCTCGATCGAATCTACGATAGCCTCGTGCTGTGCGATCAGGCCGGCTGGGAAGCTCCCGCCGAGCACGCAGATCTGGCACCGGCACAGCAGGCACTGCTGCTACAAGAAGGCTTATACGAGACGCGTCGACTGTTGAACGAAGATCAGTACGACGCGAAGTTTCGCAAGATGCTCGCCGCGTCCGAGGACCTGGCCAAGTCGCTGAAGCAGCAAATCGAAGCTGGCCAAAAGAGCGAGGCAACGGCCACGCTCAAGAAGGTGAAAGCGTCGTGCTCGGCATGCCACAACGACTACCGCAACTAGCAACTGCCAGCTTCTGCTTGCCCGTTTCCAGTTTAAAGTTGAACTGAAAGGTCGTCTTCTTTCAAGAGGGCAATAAGATGCCCGCGCTCGTCCAATATCTACTTATTGGTACATTGCACCCGTCATTCGGCTTCGCGAGTCTGTTGAATAGCACACAAAAGCTGAGGTTCAGCATATGACGGATGGCCGTGGCGACCGGCAGTTCGAACCAGCAAGTATCGGGTGGGATCGGAAATGCCTCCGAGGTTTCCCTGGGAATGCTCTGAATAAACGGCCAAGCTCGGAGGAATTCTGAGCTTGGTTCCTTGCGCAGAGTGGTGGGGCCGCGAAACAGCTTGCAGGGGCCGAGTTTAGATATCGAGTTCGTCGACGGCGTCGATCAGATTGTCGAGTTCGTCTTTCTCGCGATCGTCGTTGTCGGCCTGGCGTTTCGGCACGCCAACGTTGGTGCCGACCGCTTCTCGACCGGCGAGCAGTAGTTGTTCGTCTCGTTCGCGAACGGCCGTATCGATCGACTTGTCGTCTTCCTTCGGCTTGCCAAAGAGTTGCGACAGATCGATCTTCAGGCCACCGCCTGCCACTTCATCGCTGCCGGCGATGGTTGGCGTTTTGTGCTGTGGGAAGATGATGGCATTCTCTGGGCAGACACGGCTGCACGCAGGGCAACCTTTACGGCAGTTGTCCGGCATCTCGACCAGAATGGTCTCGACTCCATCGACGCCATAAACACCGAACAAGCAGAAGTCGATGCACTCCATGCAGTTCGTGCAACGGCTGTAATCGATGACCGGATACCAGCGACGTTTGGCATCTTCCTCGATTCGCAGCGGCTCGATGATATCGATCGGCTTTTCGAGTTCGCCACCTTCTTTCAGCGCCGTGTCGTTGGTCGGATTGGCGACCCGTGCCAACTGTTGTGGCGTGGGGGAAGGGGACCCGCCGAGGCCGCCCAGTTCGACGACTTGGGTCGAGATTTCCCGATGAATTCGCTTCACTTCGTCGACGTAATCTTCGAGCTTGTTCGAGACTCGCAGGTCGACGCAGTAGATCATCCGGTTGGGAATCGGTCGGCTATCGAGAACACGCAGCTTGTCGCTGTCCTCTGGCTCATCGAGGAGGTCGTCTTCATCTTCGTCCGACTCGTGTACCAGCAGAGAAGTACCTGCCTTGCCGCGGATGTTGTTGCGATCGAGCGTCCAACGCGTGGCGCGTTCGTACAGCCAGCTCAGCACGACGAAGTCGGTGGTGATGGCCTGCAGACCGAGCATGCCGGGGCCATCGTTTTTCAAGTCGTACAGATGCGGAACGATCGTGACTTCGATCCCGGGCTCAAACAGCAGCGCGGCAACGATATCCTCCTCCAGCTTGCGCTTGGCGGGATTGTTGCTCTGGCCTTGGCTGACGACGACCGTCAAACGTTTGGGCATGGGGTTACTCGTTCAATTGTCCCTTGATGGTCCGCTGGGTAATTTCCCAGACCGACGCGAGGTGTTCGATATATTGCTCGGGATCGAGCAGCTTTTCGCCACTTCCCTCGATCTCGTAAAGCCAACCCTCGCCGTACATATCGACGTTAATTCGAGAAGGGTCGCTCATCAACTCGGGGTTCAACCGCGACAGAACACCGGGAATCGGAGGGTAGAGCTCGCTTTCGGCCTTACTACTTTCGATAAAGCCGATCTCTTGACCTTCCGCAATTGTAGCACCTTCGTCAACCTGCCACTCGAGGAAATAGACATCCTGCAGCAGACGTACAGCATAAGCCGTAAAGCCAAACTGATAGCCATTTCCACTGGGGATGGCCCAGCAGTGGTTCTTTGTGTACTGCCGATCGGTGGGGAATTTGGCTTCAAATTTCCCCATCATGAAGACCAGAGAGTCGCTCATTAGGTGTATCGCACGCCCTGGAATTGGGGTTCGAAGAATGGCGGCAGCAAACCGTCGGCCCGCAACAAACCGTCGCGAGTCAAGTCGATTCGGTCGCCATCGACCGTCAGCAGACCTTCTTCCTGGTACTGCTTCCAGATGTCGGACCACTTATCCAAGATCTCGACCCCGAACTTCTGACGGAAGTAATCGGCTTCGAGGTAACCTCGCTTCATCAGCAAGATCGTTTCACGAATCAGCAACTGTTCTGGGGTCGGACGATAGGCACGTTTGAGCGGCAGTTCGTTGTGTTCCAACAGCGAGCTGGTGTAGTCGCCCCACTCGGTCTTGTTCTGGTAGTGAACACCACTGATATGGCCGAAGCTGGCCACACCAGTCGCCAGCAAGTCGCTGCCACCGAACAGATTGTCGCGGTAGCTGAAGTTTACCTTGCTTGGGTCTTTGACCATGGTGTACGCGCTGGAAACACTGTAGCCAGCCTTGGCCAGTTCGTCGAAGGCATAGCTGACCCAGGCCCGCTTCATCGGCCAATCGGCGACAGGCGTTTCGATCTTGTTGCCCAGGATGTCTTGCGAATAGACCGTGTTGAACGGCAATTCCATTTGGTAGATGGTCACGCTTTCTGGCGAGAACTCGAGCACCTTGCGGATATTCTCTTTCCAGGTATCCCACGTTTCGCCCACCATGCCGGCGATCAGGTCGATGTTGACGTTGGGGAAGTTGGCGGCTTCGATCCATTCCCAAGCGGTATAAACTTCCTTGGAAAGGTGAGCACGGCCATTCTCTTCCAGGATGTGATCGAAGAAGTTTTCGACACCCAGGCTCAAGCGAGTCACGCCCATATCGCGCAGGGCTTTGACTTTTGATTCACGCAGCGTACCTGGTTCGCACTCGAAAGTAACTTCTTCCGCTTGATCCCAACTGATGCTCGTTCGCAGGCGATCTTCCAATCGCTTCAACTGCTTCGGACTGAGGAACGACGGGGTACCGCCACCAAAGTAAACGAAGCGGAAAGGTCGTCCCCCCATCGCTTCGGTCTGGCTAACCAGTTCGATTTCTTTCACCAAGGCCGAGACGTACGTTTCGACTTCGTTGGCATTCTTGTCGGTGTAGACGCGGAAATAGCAGAACTTGCAACGCTTCCGGCAGAAAGGAACGTGTAGGTACAAGCCCAATGGCACCCCTTCGCGCGGGGCCGAGTGCATCGCGGTGTTCAGATCGTCCGCGTAGTCTTCGCTCCACTGCGAGAAGGGAGGATAGTTCGAGATGAAATAACTACCGACTTCGGTCTTGGTGGACTCGGTCGCCATGAATCTGTCTTGCTTTCTGCTAAGGGAAACTTGCCGTTGGCTGGCTTTAGCGAAAGGGTGTTTCTAACGAATCGTGTACAAGGGAACTTCGACGAAGGGCATAGCTAACTCTTCTTACCGAAGCAGTAAACCACACCTCGCTCGGTGGCGATCAACAAGCAGTCGTCTGAAACCGCTGGGCCGGCTGGGAATCCGCTGGCGGCTTCGTATTGCCAGACTTCCTCGCCACTGGCCAGGTCGACCGCACGCACGCGGCTATCGGCCGAGCCGAAGTAAACGCGTTTGCCGGCAACGACCGGGGAACTGTTGATCTTGCCGCGGGCCTTGAAGGTCCATTGTTCTTTACCGGTTTCAAGGTCGAGCGAAACCAGGTTCTTGCTGAACGATCCGAACAGTACCTGGTCGGGCAAAACTGCGGCACTGGTACGAATCTGCTGACGGTTACGTGGATCTTGATACTGCCACAGAACCTTCAGCTCTTTCCAGTCGATCGCGAAGAACGAGCCTGCTTCGGTACCGAAGTAAGCAACGTCGCCGCGAACAGCCGGAGCCGACCCGGTTGGGCCGTCGATCGGAACCGCGCCGATCGCTTCACCTTTATCAAGATCGATCACGTGCAACTTGCTGTCGCAGCCAGCGACAAAACCGCGGTTCTCGACCACGGTCGGCATGCAGCGGATCTGATCGTCGATTTGAACCTTCCAGGCCAGCTTGCCATCCAGGTTCAGGCAATAAAGATTGGCGTCTTGCGAGCCAATCAAGATCTTGTCTTTGTAGAAGTTCACACTGCCGTTGATTTCGAGACCAGCGGCGAACTCCCAGAGCTTCTCGCCCGTCTTTGCATCGAGGCAGTGCAGCACACCATCGATGTCGCCGACATAGATTCGCCCGTCGCGGAACGCAGGCGAACCCATGAAACCAGACAACTGATCGACGTTGCCTTCGTAGGTCCAAACTTTCGAGCCATCTTTCAGGTTCAAGGCATAGACGCGGCCATCGAGGTCGCCGATGTAAACGATTCCGGCTTCGACGATCGGTGTCGCCTCGAACGCTCCGTCCGGGACGGTGAACTCCCATTTCACTTCCAGGTCGTCCGGCAGGGCTTCTTTAGCAACACCCTGGGCGAGCGGATCGCCACGATACAAAGGCCAGTCCGCGCGGGCATCGGCAACTGCGAGCAACATGCAACCGAAAGCGGCAATCGCTGGCATCCAAATGCGGTTCATGGAAATGGCCTTGGGAAGGAGGAACATGGAATACGGTTGCCCCTATTCTACTCAGGGACGTGGCCGAAGGCACACTTTGGCTCGTTAATGCATGGCCGCCTGGTATAGCTTCGAAAACTCTCCGGCATCGACTTCACGCGGGTTAAAGTGCCCGGTCCATTGCTTGGCGGCATCGGTCGACATGGCTGCGAGTTTCTCGCCATTGATCGACAGTTGACCCAAATTGGTTGCCAGCCCTGCCTGATCGACCCACGATTGCACCAGATCTGCCAAACCGTACGCCCCCTGTTCGATGGAGGGATACCCCGGCACATCGACCGGAACCGACAACAAGTCGCGGTACATCACGTTGAAGGCTTCGCCGTTGTAACGAATCACCGAAGGCAACATGACGGCGACGGCCTGACCATGGACGATGCCATAGTGGGCTGTCAACGGATTGGCCAACGCATGGGCGGCACCCAGCATCGAGTTCTCGATGGCCATCCCGGCGAAGCAGGCTCCCAGCTGCATGGCTCCACGAGCTTCCAGGTTTTCTGGTTCGGCTAGAACCTTGGTATAGTTCGCGGCCAGCAGTCGCCAGGCTTCTCGGCTGAAGGCGAGGCTGACTTCGTTCCGCTTCTTGGTGACGAACGTTTCCAGGGCGTGGCTAATCGCATCGATCCCGGTGAGCGCGGTCACAGTCCGAGGCTGCGTGATCGTGAGCTGAGGGTCGAGCAGGGCAATTCGGCACGCCGCTTTCTTGTCGCCGCAAGCCATCTTCACGTGCGTTTCCGCATCGGTGATCAGGGCAAACGATTGAGCTTCGCTTCCGGTTCCCGCCGTGGTCGGAACGGCGATCATCGGCAGCATTTCCTGGGTCGCTTTGCCGACGCCCCAGTAGTCCTTCATCTCTCCGCCGTTGGTCAGCAGAAAGTTGATACCCTTGGCACAGTCCATCGCACTGCCGCCCCCCAAGCCCACAATCAGGTCAGGTTTGTGCTCCTTGGCGAAGGCGACACCGGCGGCGACATTGACCGTACTGGGGTTCTCTTGAACGCCATCGAATAGCACGGCTTGCACGCCGGCCTCTTCCAGGCAGTCGAGACCCTTCTGGGTGTGTCCGGCATGAATCACGCCTGGATCGCTGACCACCAGGGCGGTCGATGCGCCAAGCTCGCGAGCCAACGGGCCGAGTTGCTGAAGGCTATCCGGACCAAACACAATCCGTGTGCGTGGCTGGAAGTCGAATGGAATCATGCCTCGAGATCCTGTTTCAAACCGGTTCCCTCGCCAACGTCCGCGTAGGGGAGGGGAAGGATGAGGGGGTGAACTTTCCGCCCGCGCTCCCTCTTACTACGGTCGACAGGCGGAATAGGCTCATCGACCGAGGCAAGAGGCCAATTGTCGATCTACGTTGCCGCGACTTGAACCGGAGCGGCCTGATAGGCTCGGCTGCGGAACAGGAACTCGATGATGTTCCCCTCGTGTGGCTGCAGCCAGTCAACCTTGTGCGTTGGAATCGGGCCGATGTTCAATCGGTCGATGTGTGTCGCGTTGACCAGATCACGAGCGAACTTTTCGTCCGCCGTGATCGCGGTGCAGATGAGCGAGTAGCCTATCTTCTTGATCATCTCTTCCTGAGGGCATTCGACGACCGACACGAAGGGGAACATGTATTCCTTCGAGGCGACCTGCTTCTCAGGGTTTTCAGCGTGGATGACCATCGGCTTCAAGTAATCGCAGCGTTCCATCTGAACGAGACGATCGCCGTAGGGTGCGGTGTAATCGGTGACGCCATCTTCAGCCAGGTCCGATTCAATCATGCTCCAGACGGCCGGAGCCATGCCTGGCATCGTGAACGCGGCGAGCGACGCTTCGTCGTCGGTTGGATCTTTGATCTCGGTCGGGCCGATCTTTTCGGCGATGGCCTGAGCGATTTCCTTGGTATGGCGAGAAGCCCAGATGCCCGATGCATTGATGCAGCTTCGGCCGCTATTCGCGAACACGCTCTGCACCATCAGGTCGAGATACTGCGGCCAATCGTCCACGACGTCGTCCCCCAGCAGGATCTTGCTGAAGCCAGGACCGTGTGGCTGAACCTTTGGGTTGCCGGCGTATTGATCGATTGTCTGCTGGCCACCGAAAACCATCGAGCGGTCGACCGAAGAAAGCAACGCCGAGCCGACATCGCCACCGGCACCAGGGTACAAACTGAAGGCTTCCGCAGGCAAACCTGCTTCGACCATGGCAGAGAAAATCCGGTACGGCGTCCATGGCTCCTTTCCACCTGGTTTCAGAACCAGACCAAGTTGAAGCGCGACGGCCGGGATCCACAGGGTATGCACCCCTGGTGAATTGGAGGGCAGCACGGCGCCAAGTACCGGACTTTGAGCTTGATAACTAAGCATGACGTCGCGGCCTGGCTCTTTACCATAACCACGGGCCAGGATATTGAGATCCAGACCACGCGTGAGCGAGTCGAGGATCTGATCCATGTTTTGCAGCACGAACGCATTCTTGGTCATGTTGGCCCGGCACATGTGTTCCGGTAAACCGGTCGTCGCGCTTTGGGCATGGACGAACTCTTCCGGGGTTTGCGTGCCATCGCCGATCGGCAATTCCGCTTCCAGGTACAGCTTGCCGGCAACGGCCAGCTTCTCGAGGATCTCGGCCGGCGTGAACTGCAGCAAGGCTTCGCGGGCCTTCTGGGCGAATCGCATGTCGCGTTTCAGGATTCCACCGCCGACCTGGCTCAGTCGGGCGATTGGTTCGCCGGTGCTGAAGTGAACGACGTCTTCCTTCTCGAGCGAGTCGTACGGCTTGCCCCAACGGATGGCTGGAATATTCAACATGATTGGCGTCCGAGATAATTCGAGGAATTAGAGTGTTCGTTCGGATATGGCCACAGAGAACAACGCAGTGCAAACGTTCTCTGTGGCGGGATAGCAGACAGGCGTTTAGTACACGCCGACGGTCGTACTGCTGGCGAAGCCATGGAACGGACGAACGCCGCTGACACCTTCCCAGGGGTACTGCAAGTATGGCATTTCACGTTCGCCTTCGTCACGTTCCAGGAAGCCTGGCACGAAGAACTCTTTGGTCAGCGTGGTCAGCTTGACACGGCCGGTATCGCCGTAAGGCACTGGTTCGTTCGGATCGTCGAACGAAACGACTTCGGTTACCGCACGTGGCTGTGGTGCGTAGTACGAAATCTTGTAGCCATCTTCCGGAGTGACTGGCTTGCTGCAGGCCAGGCCCATCAGCGTGTTGCCGTAGGTAGGCGTCATGTAGATGCCACTTTCTTCCGGACCGCCACCAAACAGTTCTTCAATGCAGTAACGCGTCCACTGAGGAGTGAACTCGGTGCCGCCACTGAAGATACCGGTGATGCCGACTTCGGCCAGGGTCGTTCCCTTTTCTTCGAGGCCAAGGCAGAGCGATTCGATCAGCTTCGGCGTACCGAACATGCACTTCACATCGTGACCGGCGGTCAGAATGGTGATGGCCTGGTCGATGCAGTGCTTCTTGTACGCTTCCAACTGATCCATCTGACCCTTCTTGATCAGTTTGATCACCCAGCGTGGGTCGAGGTCGATGCAGAACGAGATACCGCCGCGAACCTGAGCGAGATGTTCGACCGCCAAACGCAGACGACGCGGACCCGATGGGCCGAGCATCAACCAGTTGGCACCTTTCGGGAAGTACTGATCCGGCAGCGTTTCGCTGAACAGCGAGTAGTCGGTGCGGAAGTCGTCGATGGCGATACGGCTCTTCGGAATGCCGGTGGTGCCGCCCGTTTCAAAGACGTAGATCGGCTTGTCGGCAAATGCTTGCGGCACCCAGCGACGGACCGGGCCGCCACGCAGCCATTCGTCTTCAAACAGAGGAAACTTCTTCAGGTCGTCGAAGGTTTTCACTTCGGTCAGGGGATCGAAGTTGAACTCTTTCTTCTTTTCCAGCCAGAAAGGGCAGCCGGTCGACTCGTGAAAATGCCACTGCACGATCTCATACGTGTGAGCATCGAGGCGGTCCTTGGCGGCCTTCACCGCCGCTTCGACTTCAGGGGTCAGCGTGTCGCTTGCCATAGTTCCAATTCAAGCCAAGAAGGAATGGGAAGATAGGACTCGTCGCGGACGAAGGTCTCGACCGTCGATCGAGCAGAGGGATGTGACTTTACGGATGGTACCGAGAAAAACTTGTTCTGACAACCTTTGGTGACTCCAGTAATTTTTTCGCGCATTAAAAAACCTGCGAAAGGGCAGGTTTTAAGTCGACTGGCGCGGCTGGTGTCGGAGGCTAACCGCTCCGAATCACGGAGCATTGGTCTTGATCGCCTGGGCTGGGGCACCCAGTTGAGCGAGCATCTGCAGTACACCATTCAGGTGGGCAATGCGTGGCCCAAAGCGATCGACGAACTCGCTTAACATGAATTCGCTGTCGATCATATCCTCGGCCGTATCGTCCACTTCACTGGCCAGCGTATCGAGGAAGTCGGCGTGGACCTTGCTCAGTGCTTCGGCTGCCATTCGGCATTTCTCGGCCAGTTCCGGATGCGCCTTCCGCCAGGCGTTAAGCTCGGCAGTGCGTTGCTTTTGCGTGTGGACCTGCTGCTGCAGGAGTTCTTCCATCAGCAGAGTCTGGCGTTCCTGAAGCTCAATCATCCGCTTCAGCAACGTGTTGGTTTCATTCTGTTGAATGGTTTGCTGCATGGGAGCTGGGTTGGAGCTGACGTCGACGTGGGTGAAGAGAGTGGAAAGATCTTTCGGGTCGAGCGACATAGTTTGATTCTTCTCCAGGTGGGTCAAGTAACTCAGTATAGTCGCCGACGCTATCGCCTGTCGAGCATTTCGTGAATAGCTGCCATAGCTAGCGGCAGGATAACCGCCGTTACGATTGTTAAAGTCACCCCTTTCTTCGCACCGATTCAAAGCAATGGGCCGCGCGCCCACGCCGCCCCAACACGATATGCTGTCATGATATGCAAATGGGCAAGATGGAGTGCCTATGTCGAACCGGAACGAGAAATCAGTGCCCACCCTCGGGTTTTTGTCCGTGGTTGAGCATACCCCAGGTGCACTATTTGGTGGACTCTTGGTTTTGAATCTGGCGGGAAGACCGTTGGAATTTCATTGCACTGCGCCGGTAAAAGCAAACCGAGCTCAGGAAATTCTGTACGGACCGACGCTAAAGCCTTACCTGTACGGAGAACAAATCGGCGGAGCACTGCTGGCAAAGCTTAAAACCCCGGCCCTCGCGATTTGTACCGATAGCGAACACGTGCTGTCACTTCGTGACCATGCCGACATCCCGGTGATCCTGGTTCCCCCCGTTGGAAAAGAGGAAGCCGCTGGCATTGAGTCCTCCTCCGCATATGGTTCCGTTGCCGCCCAGGTGGCAGTCGCTCCCCCCCACATTCGATCCATCAAGCTTGGCAGCTATGAAGTTGCCGTCAGTGCCAGTCACGAAGCCGATTGTGCCGTGCTCGAGCAGTTGTGGCGAGAAAAGTCGATCGATCTCGACTTGAACGAGCCCTTCACGCGAATCCACGAAGCGATCGAAGAAGCCCATGGAGTGGCGAAGTAGACCGAAGCCCTGACGAGAAATCCCCCCCTCAAATTTTTTCGCCTCGCTCGAAATTTCAGCGAGGCGAAACCGAGGGTCTGTCCTGCGCACCAACTTCCAGCCAAGTCGGCCTCGGCCGTCGAAGCGTCGTGAAAGCGAAATGACTCAACACCTCGATACCACATCACTCGACCTCAATATCAAGACCGAGGTTCTCTCTCTCGGTTGGACGCCTGCGTTGGCACGTGCCCCGCAGATCACCATCACCTCGGAAAACTTGAAAGCCGCCCGCCCCAAAGCGGTTACCCTGAGCTGCAACGCGACCAAAGTTCCGGTCAAAAGTTTTGTCTTTCCTGAAGCACCCGCCTGGCTGCAAGCGTTGGAAAAGAAGGTTCCTCCTAAAAAAGGAGGGGGCGACCAGCCTGAGGGCGAAGAAGGAACCGAACCGCAGGCCAAGAAGCCGAAGCCCAAGCGCATCACGCACATTCGCCCACCTGGCGACGTGATCAAGCTGGAAGATCGGTTGTACTACCTACTACAACCTTCGCTCGAATCGTTGGTTACCAGTGGTGCCCTCGAGTTCCCCTTCGAGCCGTTCCCTTACCAGTTTGAAGGGATCGCCTTTCTGTACCCGCGTCATGCCGCGGTGATGGCGGACGAAATGGGGCTCGGCAAAACGATGCAGTCGATCAGCACGATGCGCATGCTGCTACGTGCCGGCGAGATCCGCAACGTGCTGCTGGTTTGTCCCAAGCCGCTGGTGAGCAACTGGAAACGCGAGTTCAACCTTTGGGCGCCTGAGATCCCGATCAGTGTGATCGAAGGGGATTCGGCCAAGCGAAGTTGGTTGTGGCGCGATAACCAGACACCGATCAAGATCGCCAACTACGAACTGCTGATGCGCGACCATGACCTGGTGGGCGAAGAAGGTGGTTTGCATTTCGACCTGGTCGTTCTGGACGAAGCCCAACGCATCAAGAACTCGAACAGCACCACCGCTGAGATCGCCAAGAACATTCCTCGTACCCGTAGCTGGGCACTGACCGGCACGCCCATCGAAAACAGCACCGACGACCTGGTCGGGGTCTTCGAGTTTCTGGCACCTGGCTTGTTGACCAAGGGGATGGACATCAAGTCGATGAGTTCGACAGCCGGCGAGTACATCATTCGCCGCACGAAAGACCTGGTGATGACTGACATGCCGCCGCGACTTTATCGCGACGCGGAATTGCACCTGTCGCCGGCCCAGCAAGAGGCTTACGAAATCGCCGAGAAGGAAGGCATCGTTCGTCTGGAAGACATGGGGCAAGAGCTGACGGTGCAGCACGTCTTCGAGTTGGTGCTTCGCTTGAAGCAGATCTGCAACTTCGAACCGATCACCGGTGAGAGTGCGAAGATGGATCAGTTGAAGGCCGATCTCGAAGAAGTCGCGGCCAGTGGCAAGAAGGCGATTCTCTTCAGCCAATGGACGCGAACGATCCAGCAGATTCGCAAGCATGTCGAGCCTTTCGGCCCGCTCGAATATCACGGCAAGGTTCCGCACAAGCAGCGGGAAGGGGTGATCGATCAGTTCAAGCACGATCCGTCGAAGCATGTCATTCTGATGAGCTATGGTGCCGGCAGCGTGGGGCTAAACTTGCAGTTCTGCGAGTACGTCTTTCTATTTGATCGCTGGTGGAACCCCGCCATTGAAGATCAGGCGATCAACCGGGCTCACCGCATCGGTGCGGCCGGGGCCGTGACGATCAGTCGCTACCTGGCAGTCGGCACGATCGAAGATCGCATCAACAAGGTGCTGGAAGAAAAACGCGAGTTGTTCAACACGCTATTCAGCCAGACCGAAGAACCGCCAAAGATTGGTTTCTCGAAGGAAGACATCTTCGGCCTGTTCGATCTGCGTAGTCCCAAGGGACCGATTCGCCTGGCCGCTTAGTCTGTCGCTGGTTCCACCTGGTCTCGAATATGTTCGAGCACGCGTTGATGGATGCGATGGACGATGGCATCGCTCCAAAGCATCCAGAACGCTTGAGGGAACATCTTCAGTTCGTACCAGGTACGACCCTCTAAACGCGTTCGTCCGTTGGGCAACTCAATCAACCGGAACTCGCCTCGATTGCTCTGCATGTAGCCATCGAGGTGCGGCGGATGGATGTGGCCGATTGGGCTCATTTCAATCAACGGATCTGGCTGCTCGGTTACCTGGAAGGCAAGACGCCGGGGTCGATCCCACTGAGTGATCGGCTCGACGAACGTTCCCGTGGTGAACTCGCAGTAGCGAATCGCCCCTGGTCCATGCCCTTCGATCCGAGCCCGAAGCGGCGTCGCGATGCCGAGATGAAAGTACCATGGCGGCGGCGAATCGATGTCGGGAAATGCGACGACGCTTTCCCAGACTTTCTCTGGCGGTGCATCGATCTCGATCGAGGTCATCACGACCGTTTCGCGAGGTTGATTAAGGTACGTTTCAATGCCGGCGAAGATCGGCAAGCAGATCACTACGGCCGAGATGTGGGGGAACTGATCATCTTCGATGGCGACCTGGGCAAGCAACATTCCGATCAGCCCGCCGATTACACCCAGCGGCACAATCAGTGGCAATGCCATCACAATGCAAACGGCACCTTCCAGGGCGAACAGCAGTAAGGCGACCGAGCCGATCACGATCACCAGGCCTCCAATTCCAACGGAAGCTCCCAGCGATCGAAGCTTGCGGCGGTTGTAGTAGAAGCTGGTTGCGGCACCCATGACGATTGGTGTCGCCACGAAGAGTCCGCTGCCGTAGGTCTTCAAATAAAGCACGCTTACCGCCATCATCATCGCTCCGATACCAAGCCCAACCACAATTGCCGTAACGACCGAGGTTTCGTGATGGATCAGGTCGTCTTGATCGTCGGCGAATTCGTTGGGATAGGCACGTCGCGGGTCGGAAGGTGTCAAAGCCAGGACGATTACCAAAACGAAGTTGAGTCCTGGGACCAGAATGAGCAGCGACATCCAGGGGCTGATACCGTCGCTGTCGATCGCTCGTCGAACGGACAGGTTCAAAGCCAAACCGAGAAATGGCAACGACCAGAGGAAGATCCCCCAGGCCAAGATCGGATAGTCGGCGAAGTCTTCGATGCGCGTCGTCAGGACTGGATTGAAGAACTCGAAGATTGAAAAGAACTTGCCGGTCACTACGCGAACCAGTATCGTCTCGACGAGATACTTCAGGCCAATCAGCAGAAAACCATAGCCGAGGTACTGCGTGCGATTAAGAGGCGTGGACAGCAGCAGTAGAAGCTGCCCACGCGAGTCGAGTCGCGTCATGCGGATCTCTCCGGGTTGAAGGTCAGGACTTCAGCCCAACTGAGAAACGCAACGCCTGGTAACTGGCGATCGCGATTGTTTCAGAAAATACCTCGATCGCCGATTCGATCGAGGAAACTTCCGTGCTTGTCGCGCAAATAGGCGACAATTGCCGTTACTGTAAGACAGGCAGCTCGGTTTGTTTTCGACCGGGTCGCTGCGGCGACTCGGCATCGTCGATCCGGTCGTCGCTTTCCAACTGCGGCAGCGGACGATTCGTTTTCGGTGCGCCAAACATCGTCAGCCGCGCCGTCTTCAGCAGGCCTTTCAGCGAAGAAAACGTCGCGTCGACGGCGCTCGGTTCATAGCCGCTATGCACCATGCAGTTGGCACACTTGGGGTTGCCGCTGCGAGTCCCGTAGTTGTCCCACTCGACTGCTTCCAACAGTTCGGCGAATGTCTTCGTGTGACCTTCGTCGACCAGGTAGCAAGGCTTTTGCCAGCCGAAGATGTTGTACGTGGGGTTGCCCCACGGGGTACATTCCAGGTCGTAATTCCCCTTGAGGAACTCGATGAAGAGTGGGCTCTGGTTGAATTGCCACAGCTTCTTAGGCGACGACAAGATATTGCGGAACAAGCGGTACGTTTGATTCCGCTTCAGGAAGTGTTCCTGGTCTGGGGCTTTTTCGTAGCTGTACCCTGGCGAAAGCATCATCCCCTCGACGCCTAACTCCATCATCTCGTCGAAGAAACCACGAATACGTTCCGGCTGGGCTCCGTCGAACAGGGTGGTGTTGGTCGTGACGCGGAAGCCTTGCTTCAGCGCCGCTTTGATCGCGCTGACGGCGATGTCGTACGTTCCTTCGCGGCAGACGGCATGGTCGTGCTCTTCACGCGGACCATCCATATGAACCGAGAAGGTCAAGTACTTGCTCGGCTTGAACTGCGGCAACGCCTTTTCCAGACGCAGCGCGTTGGTGCAGAGGTATATGTACTTCTTGCGTTTGACCAGACCTTCGACGATCTCTGGCATCTGCGGATGCAGCAGTGGTTCACCACCTGGGATCGAAACGATCGGGGCTCCACATTCATCGACGGCCTGGAAGCATTGCTCCGGGGTCAACTGCTTCCGCAAGATCTCGACCGGAAACTGAATCTTGCCGCAGCCGGCGCAGGCCAGGTTGCAGCGAAACAGCGGTTCGAGCATCAAGACCAGCGGGTAGCGTTTGCGACCGAGGATCTTTTGTTTGAGGACGTACGACGCGACGGTCCACATTTGGGAAACTGGGACACTCATCGCGAACCCTCGGTGCTGTTAGATTTCTTGGCCCACGTGGCCAAAGCCAACAGAGGGAAATAGATTCGGTAATAGTGATAACGCAGATAGAACACGCGTGGGAAGCCGGTGCCGGTGTAAGGCTCTTCGTCCCAGGTGCCATCTTCCTTCTGCGTTTGCAGCAAGTAGCGAACCCCTTTGCGGACCGCTTCGCTATCTTCCTTGCCGGCGGCAATCAGCCCCAGGATGGCCCATGCCGTCTGCGAAGGTGTCGGGGTACCGATCCCTTTCAGGTTCGGGTTCTCGTAGCTGTCGCAGGTCTCGCCCCACGCACCTGATTGTTGCTGACAACCGATCAGCCACTCGGCTCCCTTTTGAATCATCGGATCGTCGAGCGAGATACCGACGGCGGCCAGGCCGACCAGGCATTGCCAGGTGCCGTAGATATAGTTCACGCCCCAGCGACCATACCACGAACCATCTTCGTATTGGTTATCGCGGATGTAGTCGACCGCTTTACGAACGACATCCCCCAGCTTGCCGCGGCTTTGGTGATGAACGCCCAGTTGCCCGAACGATTCGATCACGCGGGCCGACAAGTCGGGCCAGCTGGGATCGATCATCGCGTTATGGTCGGCGAAGGGAACCTTGCAGAGGAACTCGGCGTCGTTGTTCTTATCGAACGCGCCCCAGCCCCCGTCATGGTTCTGCATTTCGGCACTCCAGGCCAACGCTCGCTTGGTGGCACTGGTGACCTTGTCGAGCAGCATGGCTTGGCCAACGGCGTCTTCTGCCGCGACCTTGTTCGAGGTCGTGACGATCGTGGTGTTTTCCCACGATTGACCGGGATGAACTTCCAGAGCGACTCCCGCCTCGCCAAGTTGTTCCTGCAAGGCCATCAACGCCATCGCGGTGTCGTCGAGGTCTGGATAGAACTCGTTGTTGAATTCAAAGAACCAGCCCCCTGGGGCACAGCGGACATTGTTAGTCCAGTCACCTTTGTCGCGAACTTCTTTCGACAGAATCCAGTCGATCGACTTTCGCATGCGCGGGGCATCGCTGCCATGACCAGCCGCCGCCATCGCACGAAGCGTGATCGTCGTGTCCCAGACCGGGCTCTTGCAGGGCTGAATCCGTGTGGTCTGGTTCTCGTCGTCGTGTAGCATTAGCTTGTCGATCTCGCTCCAGCATGAAAGCACGGCAGGATCGTTGTCGTCGTAGCCCAACGCTTTGAACGCGACGATGCTCCACAAGATCGGCGGGAAGATCGCACCCAGGCCATCGCTCTTCGGCATGCGGGCCAGGATCCACTGTTCGCACGCCTTGAGGGCTCGTTTGCGAAGCGGACGGAAGCGATATGCTTCCAGGGTCTTCAAGCCTTTGTCGGCCGTGCGGAAGAAGCGATCCCACGTGAAGAGGCCGGTCGCTTTCTCTTGCCCTGGGCAACGCAGTTCCGGCCAGTTCTCGGGCTGGTTGATGAACAGTTCCTGGATCGAGCATTCTTCCGAGCGATCGACGACCGGACGCAATGCCCAGCAGATCGCCAGCGGAATGAAGATCGTCCGCGACCAACTGCTCATGCGATAGATGTTCAGGGGGAACCAGTTCGGCAGCAGGATCATCTCAGGCGGAATCGCCGGACAGATCTCTAGCGGAATCTGGCCCAGCAGCGCGAGGTACAAACGCGTGAAGCTGTTCACCGCGTCGGCGCCGCCTGCTTCCAGGATCGCGTCACGAGCTTTGACCATATAGTCAGCGGTTGGCTCGTGCCCGGTCAGCTTCAGGGCGAAGTAAGCCTTCACGCACGAACTGATGTCGAGCTTACCTTCCGGGTACTGAGCCCACGTACCGTCGGCTCGTTGTTGGGCGAGCAACTGCTTGGAGACACGCTGGGCAATCTCGCTTTTCTCGCGTCGAGCCCACGCCAACAGCAGAAGGAATTCGCTCTGCAGAATCGAATCCCCTTCCAGTTCGGCGCACCAATAACCTTCGTCGGCTTGCTGCGAAAGCAACCAGTTCGAGGTCCGCTCGATGGCGGTTGTCAAAGAAGGGGCATCGCCGTTGGCGCCGGTTTCATCTTGGCCGGGCCGCCGATCTCGGGCGAGTGAGTAGGATCCATCCATCATGACTAATTGTTTGCGAACTAGGGGGAGAATTAGTGCATTGGAATCGTCAGCCTATGCCAGATCGGCAAATGGAGCAAGTCAGACCTATGGCTGGTTCGTTTCATGCACGCGACAAATGACCACCGTGGGGGCTTCGGGATTGCCAGTTTGGAACTCGGTGACCTCGAGAATCCCCTGATTTTCCATCTCAGAAAACAACTCG
Organism: Bremerella sp. JC817; assembly: GCF_040718835.1. NCBI lineage: Bacteria > Pseudomonadati > Planctomycetota > Planctomycetia > Pirellulales > Pirellulaceae > Bremerella > Bremerella sp. JC817. The sequence goes on from NZ_JBFEFG010000266.1 coordinate 183,094, forward strand.
CGGGTCACATCACGAGGAAAGCCGTAGTTGCCAGGACTGCGGAAACGATCGATCTCACCCCAATGGACATACAGCCAGCCAATATCCCGCTCGGCAAGCCACGCACGACGTTCGTCGGCGGTCATCTTTACCAGCGGTTGGAAGGGTGGATCGTCGAAGCAGGTGTGATACATCACCGGCGGCTCTAAATAAAACAACGCAGCGTCGCCGGTTGCCAGAACTGTATCGCCCGTTGGAACGTGCTCGTTGAGCCACTGCACGCCTTGCGCGGTGTGAGAATTGGCCAGCGATTCAAGCGAAACGAAGATCCGCGGATCGAGCTTGATCGACTGGCTTTGATTCACCAGGACAAAGCCGACCAGCAAGCTCAGTCCCAGCCAGGCCCGCAGGGCGTAACGTCCCAAGGCATACGGCGAGACCATCTCGGCTCCGATTCCTGCCAACAAGCACCCCAAAGGAATGGCCGGAATCAAAAAGCGTTCCAGGCGATGGGACATTCCCCACCAAACGACCCAGCAGACGACCAGTAAAATCACGACTGGAACGACGAGTCGCCGCCGAGCCGAAAACAGTCCACAAATCGCCAGCGGAACGATTGCCAACCCAGCCCAGGGGCTGCCACCGATCAAGGTAGTGATGCCATGCATCAGTTGCGAGATCGAGTAGCGACTTCCGTCGGCATTGGTGGGTACCTGATGTGCCTGATTCCACTGGGCGATTTGGTCGGCAGTACGAATGTCGGTCGGAAACAGATTCCCGGCGAGCGGGTAAACCGGGTTGCCGGTGTCGATCGTGTTCTTCACCAGCCATGGGGCGGTCATCACGAGAACGGCAGCGACCTGAAGGCCAAGCACTTTCCAATCGGTCCGCGCCGCGTAAACCCACAGGCCAAATACGGGAACGATCGCCAGCAGCAGGGCAGGGTACTTCACGCCGAAAGCCATGCCCGCCATCATGCCCGACAGAATGGCCAGGCCATCCCAAGGCAGCGCCGCGCGTTTTTCGTTGTCGGTCGTCAGCACGATCAAAACGGGGTAGGCCGCGGCGAGCGTGAAGAAGCCCCAGACACCATCGACCAGTCCGGTTCCGCTTTGATAGGTCAGCCAGGGAACGGCAATCGCCGACAACGCGGCGGCTCTTCCGCACCAAGGCCCTGCCAGCCGTTTCCCGGCACCATAGAGCAGGCCAGCGATGAACAAGGTGAATAGGCCCATTATCGTCTTGCCGATCAGGGATCCATGGAACCAGATTGTTTCGCTCGGCACGAAGACCATCGAGAGCAAAGCCCACATCTCGGCACCCATCGGCATGCCGCTGTAGACGTTGCCTGGTAAGACGCTGATTTGGCCTGCCTGGTACCACTCCTTGGGAACCTCCAGGTGATACTCGACGACGTCGTATTCGTAAGGTGGCACGATCGACACGCCCACGATGAATATCAGCAGCGGCGCCGTGGCCAGCAGCCACCAGCGCGATTCGACATCGGCAACCGACGACGGAGCAGTCGCTTCGCTCGGGTCGCTTCCACGAGCCAGTTGTTTCTTCCAGGCAGTCCCCAGCGAGACAAACAAGATCGCCAGCGAGAGCACGATGGCCAGCGGACGTTGCAGCAGGCCACAAAGACCAAGGATGCAGGTCGACCAAGAGAGCAGTGTCAGGCCGATGCCGAGTCGCAGCACGGCGCCATCGATCTGGCCGAAGAACTTCAGTAGCTTCAAGCGGCACAGCAGGAACTCGCCCAGGGCATACGCGAAGAGCAGCATCGCCACCACGCCTGCCAGGATGCCTACGCGGTCGAAGATTCCCAAAGGCATCTCACCGCCGCCCCACCAGAGGCCAAGCAGTTCGGGCAACAGCAGCAAGCCATCGCGAACAAGGTCGCCCCGTGTGGGGGCATAGGCCGTTTCGCCGGGACCCGGAGCAGGCCATGGCATCGCCAGCGAGAAGTACCAGTACGCGTAAATCAGGGCACCGGCGATCAACAGCCAGACGCACAGCGTGGCGTCCCCCACGAGCGACTGGGAAGGTTCTGAGCGTTCGGTACGTTTCTTACGAGACACGATGGCTGAGTGACGATAAGAGAAGCAGGCAGGAGAGTAGCTGACGCGCCCTCGACTGCGGACTATGCTAAGTTTGTGGAATCAACGGTTTCCGGCGACATGCACGGCCTGTAGATTCTAACCAGTTTCCCACCGCCCCGCCTTCCCCATGCCCCTTGGAACGTGCCAATGGCCCCTCAATCGACGCGACTTTCCGGCATTTTTACCCCGAACATCGTGCCTCTGGACGCTTCTGGCGACATCAACGAGGCCGAACTGCGACGTTACGTCGATTGGTTGATTGCCAAGGGAGTTCACGGGCTCTATCCGAATGGCTCGACCGGCGAGTTCCTCCGGTTCACCGTGGAAGAACGTCGACGGATCATTGCCATCATCGCCGATCAGACCCGCGGACGAGTGCCGATTCTGGCTGGTGCGGCGGAAGCGAATGTCAAAGAAACTCTCCGGGCCTGTGAGGCGTATCACGAGATGGGCTGCCGAGCGGTCGCGATCGTTTCGCCGTTCTATTACAAGCTGAGCCCTTCGGCCGTTTACGCTTACTTCAAAGAGATCGGCGACAACACGCCGATCGATGTCACGCTGTACAACATTCCGATGTTCGCATCGCCGATCGACGTGCCAACCGTCCAGCGGCTGGCCGAGGAATGCCCGAAGATCGTGGCGATCAAAGACTCGTCAGGCGATCTGCCACACATGATGCGAATGATCTCGGCGGTCCGGCCCCTGCGTCCAGATTTCAGCTTCATGACCGGCTGGGATGCCGCCCTGATGCCGATGCTGCTGATTGGCTGCGATGGTGGAACGAACGCGACCAGTGGCGTGGTGCCCGAGATCACCCGTCGTCTGTACGACCTGACGCTGCTGGGCCGAATCGAAGAAGCTCGCGACTTGCAATATCGCCTGCTGACGTTGTTCGATGCGATGATTCAAAACTGCGAGTTTCCAGAAGGTTTCCGGGCCGCACTCGCGCTGCGTGGATTCAAGCCAGGTAGTGGTCGTCAGCCGCAGTCAGATAGCCAGAAAATGGGAGTCGAGATCCTGCGGAAAGAATTGCAGTGCCTGCTCTCGGCAGAAGGCTTTGTCGATGAACCGGTCGGTGGCTGCCCAGCCGGTCAGACCGATGCCAACCCCGACGATGTTGCCCGAATTGTGGCCGGCGTGGTCGAAGAGCTGCGCCGCTTGGGCATGACCACCTAAGGTTTTTCGCCAGCCAATTCCAAAACAGAAGGGTGCCCCAGTGGCACCCTTTTTTCGTGGCGGAATATATGAGAGGCAAGAACCAAAAAAGGGCGTTCCGAAGTGGGAACGCCCTTAATTGCCCTCCTGGGAATTGGATGGTTATGGGAGGACGTAGCGAAGGCTGTTACGGATTGGTTGGCCTTCGGTGTACACCTTTGGCTGGCCCAACAGGCCCCGGCCCACGTACGAGTTGTCACTCATCGAGAAGATCGGCAACACCGGGCGGAACGATGTGCGATCGACCGGGTAGACCGCGGCCGGAGGAACGGCGACCGGGGCCGACACGATCGGTGGACTCAGGACTGGAGCGGTACCGACGGGCGGATTGTTGTAGGTCACCTGAGTAACCGGGCGATAAACGGTTACTGGGGTGCCCGTGGTGCTGTAGACCGGCGTCGAATAAGCCGCCGGCGTGTTGTACTGAACTCGCTGCACCGAGTTGTTGATTGTATGCCACGCATTCGGCTGGACAGGTTCGACATAGTAGGTCGACTCGGTTGGGTAGGTACCGTACTCAACACGCTGAACAGTCGTCTGCTGCTGCAGTGGTTGAGGGTTGTCGTAGATGACCGTTCGCGGCTCATTGGAATACTGCACGATCGTTTCCTGCGAGCTTGGCGGCGTGTAAGCAGTCGGAGTCAACGACTGAATCGGTTCGCCAACATAAGTCCGCATGGTGGGATTTCGCTGGGCTGGCGTTGGCTGCCCGGCAATGTTTTGCATGGCGGAAGTTCGCTGAATCGTCCCGGTCTGGTCGGCGGTACCATTCGAGGACGAAAGAGCGATCGCGTTTGGATCTTTCAGGTCGCCAGGGGCGGCCATCTGGGTGATGGGGCGACCTTCGTTGTACGTGGCGTCGACCCACTTCCAAGTTGGTGCCTGGGCATAAATCGCCGCAGGAGCCGCAAACATAACGCAGGCGGCAAGCGTGGTCTTCCTGAACATCGTAAAGCCTCATTTCTTTAACAGGGTCATTTGGGGAACGCACTTCCATAGTGCAACCGCTATGCCGAGAAGGCAAACAATTCGCCAAATGTCCCTGACAGCATCGCCAGACGGCATTGCCAGCATAACCGCTTAAGTCCAGCGGCAATCGAGGTTTCAAGTCGATCGAAGAAATCGAAAGTTTCGTCAGCGATTGCCTGGTGCCAGCATGACACCATCACCCTTCGTCTGGCGATCGTTGTAAGAATTGCAACACGTTTCCCAAATCGACTGCGATCGAAAAGGGGAGATCGGTCACTCGGCGGTCTCGTTGGCTCGCAGGGCATCGGCCTCTTGCAGGATCTGCTCTGGGACTTTGCCAATCAGGAAAAGCGTGCCGATCAACGCAGCCACTCCCAGCACATGACACAACCAAACCGGCACGCCAAACGCCACCGGCACCGTACCCACCACGACCGAAAGTCCGGCGCCGAGAAGTGCGTAAGGCATCTGCGTGCGCACGTGGGCCATGTGATGACAGCCACAGCTTTGCGAAGAAAGAATCGTCGTGTCCGAAATCGGCGAGCAGTGGTCACCGAAGATCGCTCCGGCCAGAACGCTTCCGACCACCGACAACAAAATCGGATCGGCGATATCGAGGGCCTGGCCACCGGCCGTCAGCATCGCGGCAGTCAGCGAAACGGAAAGCGGCACCAGGATGCCCATCGTGCCCCAGCTTGTGCCGGTCGAAAATGCCACCGCGGCGGCGAGTAGGAAGATGGTCGTCGGCAGCATCTCGATCGGCAGACTTGGCTCGAGTACCTGTTCCAGGTAGCCGGCCGTGTTCAAGCCATTCTGAGTCATCTGCATATCCTTATCGAACTTGGGGCGCTCGGTCTGGGCTGCCAGCGCCGCCGCAAACCACAAGATCAACAAGGCTGGCATCATCGCGTAGAAGCCTTTGAGGATCGCGGTTACAAACTGCGAAGCGGAAAGAAGCCGCTGCGGAGCGATCAGCAGCAAGGCCACCACCAGGCTGGCCGCGGAACCATAGACGAGTGCTTTGTACGAGTTGCCATTGCCAATGATTTCCAGCAGCGACGGTGGTTCACCTTCCCCCATCGCGGCTGCATAGCCGGTTTGATACAGCACGCCGACCACAACCACCAGCATGGTCATCACCGGGATGACGGCATTCAGCCAACTGGAACTTTCGGGCAATTGTTCGGCGGAGGCGACCTCTTCGTTGGAAGGCTTTTGCGAACTGAGCATGTCGATCTCAGCCTTGAGCATCGGGCCGAAGTCGCGGCGAGTGATCGCGATCAGTGGCACCAGTAGCAGCGCCCACCAGGTGTAAAAGCGGTAGGGAATGCTTTGGACGAACAGCAGGAACGCATCCGGCTTGGCGTCGCCATCGATCAGCTTGATGCCTTCGTCGATGAAGCTGATTTCGGTTGCGACCCATGTCGAGATCAACGCCAGGCCAGCCACAGGGGCGGCGGTCGAGTCGACGATGTACGCTAGCTTCTCGCGTGAGATCTTCAGGCGATCGGTCACTTCTTTCAGCGTTCCGCCCAGCAACAGCATGTTGGCGTAGTCGTCGAAGAAGATGGCTAACCCCATCAGCCAACCAGTAAGTTGCCCTTTCAAACGCGTGTCGGCGAAACGAACGATCAAGTTCACCAGGCCTCGCATGCCACCTGATGCCGATATGACGCCAATCATCCCGCCGGTCAGCAGGGTGAAGGTATAGACCTGGCGTTTATCTTCGTCGATCAGCTTGGCCCAAAGGTAGTCGACCCAAGCTGACTGCAGGCCAGCGATCGGATTGCCATGGTGCAGGATCAACGCACCAACCACGATGCCAACGAGAAGCGATAACAACGTCCGCCGAGTTAAGATCGCCAGAAAGATGGCAACCAACGGAGGAACAAGACTCAACCATCCAAAGGGATGCGGATCCATCCAGCTACTCGTTAGGGCTTGTGGAACTTGGTGAAATTGGAATCTCGAGAACGATCCGCGCCCCAGGACCATAGGCGGTGTCGATGTAAACATCGCCGCCATGGGCGTGGGCAATCGTCCAGCATTTGGTGAGGCCAAATCCAAGGCCTCGACCAGCTTCACGTCCGCTATGGAATGGATCGAAGACAAGCTCGGCCATTTCATCCGGGATGCCAGGACCGTCGTCCTGAACCGAAACGGTGGCCATGTGGTCGGCCTGGGCAAGGCTGATTTCGATCTGCCCTTCTTGTTTGAGGGCTTCCAGTCCGTTGCGAACGATCGCACAAAGAGCCAACACCAATTGATTGGCGTCGGCTTTCAAGCGAATGTCGGGATGGGGAGTTTCCAGTTTCAGCAAGGTCTGCTGTTGCCGGGCCGCTTCGTTCATTTGGTGGAAGCAGGCCTGGGCAATTTCGCTGAGGCGGCAATCGGCAAGTTGGGGCTGCGATGGCCGAGCGAAGAGCATCAAGTCGGCAATCATCTCGTGACCACGCATCGCTTGCGCGTAGATGGTCGCGAGTTCGTGCCGCCGATTTGGATCGGTTTCGCCATTGAGAAGTGCCTGGGCACGGCTGGCGATGTTGGCCAGAGGATTGTTGATTTCGTGACTGGCACCATACGCCAGTCGTCGAAGACTTTGCAGCTTCTCGTTACGCAAACGACGCTCGTCCTGAGCGGACGACGATTGGGAAGACGAGGAATCGATTTCGCGAGAAGCCATGCCAGGGGAGCAATCAAGAGGCAACAATCAATCTGGTTTGAAGTGCCCTATCTTAGTGCGATTCCGCCTGGAATCCTACGTGTTTCAGCGTTTCTGGCTGAGAAACCGGCTCAAAACTCGCTTGATTGCTGTCAGCCAAAAAACGAAACGTTTCGGAATCGTCGGGAACGCGGGTTCAAGCAACCATACTGCGGAGCCCGACCACGCAGCCCCAGCCAATACTGGCCAGGCCGACGCCTAGTGCTGGCACAAAGAGGAGGGGATTGGGAAGCGAGCGATTCACTTCGATCACCAACGGATCGTCGAACGAGACATCCGGAAATCTCGACTTTAGTAGTGAACGTGTCTCGATATCGATCCCTTTCACGCCACTGGTGACGACGCCCACGAGCGGGTCGTCGAAGAGATACTCGGTCGCGCCGGGCGGGCAATAATAACGAGCAATGACCGGGCGTTTGGTGAAGTTGCCCTGCAGCGTCAGTAAGGGAATTTCGATTTCCTCGAATTCGCCGTCGTCGTCTTCATCGAGATAAACATAGTCCTCCGCCAGTTCGTAGTCGTAGATGCATACGTGGCGATTGCCGCTGTTGACGCTCTCTTGCGTCAGTTCAAACAGGGTGACCTCTTGAGGCTGACCACCACAGTCCCACCACAGCGTTGCCTCTTGATAGCCATACCAACCCGCCGATACCGCGACGACGATAATGAAACGAAAGTCGGATAGCCAATGCATGGAAAGAGACTCCACGAGAAGAGCAGGGGCGAAGACGAGAATGCTGGATCATGGCACGATTCAGCAGACCGGCCCGGCAGACGAAGCGGTCCGCAGGGCAGTGCTTCGTCGCAAGGCCATCTGAAATATGGCCCATGAATGTGGAGGGTCAAATTAATTCGCTAGAGGGGGCTTTGCTCGTTCGCCCAGGCCTGTTTTCAGGAGATTCAGGTCGGTTCTCTTCTGTTATGAAGCCATCTCAGGTGGCGCGATTGGCGCAGTGGACTGGTGAGGATCTCTATCCCACGGCGATTACCGGCCGCTGAAGAACTGCCACCAGACGAAGACGCCAATCAACGCGAGTCCGCCGAAGAAGAACCCGGCGATCGAGCCGGCAGTCGGAAACGAGCGATCGACATCGAAGATCACCGCCTTGCTGAGATCGCTGCCTGGGACGATCGTGCTCATCAGCTTTTTCTCGTCCGACTTCAGGCCGGCAATATTGCTGACCACGACGCCCGTGAGTTGGTGGCGTTGGAAGACGCTTTGAAGCTTTTGTTCGTTTCCTTTAAGACCACTCACGCGAGCGACGACCGGGAACTTCGGTTGCTTCAGTTCCTGCATGTCCCCTTCCAGCAGCAATGGAATCCAGGCTCGAGTAACCTTGCCGGTGTCCTCTTCCTCTTCGAAGACGTACTCATCCGCAAAAATGAAATCGGTCACTGTCAGGTGGATGTTACTGATGTCCTCGTTCGAGCCGAGCGCATCAAGCTGGATGATTTCTGGTTCGGATGTGCCTGTCGAATAGAGACTAAATTCGCGCCACGAGTTGAAGCAGAGCATCACGCCAAGCAGCAGAAGCACAAATCGAAGATTAGCCATGGTTCGTTCAGTAAGGAGAGGATCGACATGACGTCGCGATCGCGGCCACCTCTGGCGGGTGGGTTAAGGCAGTCAGGATACCTGCTGGCAACGAGAAGTCAACAAGCCGCCGAAGAAACAGGGGGGCGCGTGGAGAAGCAGTCGCTCGTATGGTCAACGACACGCGGCACCGCGCAAGCAACGGGAGTCCGACTTGCGCGGTGAAGAGATGTGCCAGGAATAGGGAAGGGCGGTCTAAGAGTTGACCGATTCCATGTCCAGCATGTGGCAAGCCTTGTCGACCAGGGCTTCCACCGAAAATGGCTTCTGCATGAACTCGTTGGCACCGCAAGCCATCAGGTCGGCGACCTTGTCCTGCTCGATCATGCCCGAGATGCAGAGGATTTTGACGTCTTCCATCGTCTTGTCCATGCGGACCCGCTGGCAGACTTCCTTGCCGTTGATATCGGGAAGCATGATGTCCAGCACGACGATGTCTGGGTGGAATTCCTTGACCAGCATACCGGCGTCGAAGCCGTTGTTGGCGGTTCGCAGCTCGAAACGGCCATCGCGTTCGAAGGCGTCAACCAGCAGTTCCACCAGATCGACGTCGTCGTCAACGATCAGGGCCTTACGCTTGCCACTCTCGAGAGCGTCGGTCGGAATGCCGTTCTCTCGCATGAAGTTGTACAACTGATCACGCGGGATGCGTCGAAACCGGCTGCCGGGGACGCGAAATCCTTTCAACTGCCCCGAGTCGAAGCAACGAATAATGGTCTGTTGGCTGACCTTGCAGATCTTCGCCGCTTCACCGGTCGTAAAGACTGTTTTCATTTGCTGTCATCCTATCCCTAGCGTGTTTGGCAACCAATGCGATGAGTGGCTGTTGAGGGCCGCCAAGTATGTTGAGCATCCTCGCGCTCTGCGCATCCGTGTCAAACGAGTACATCCCGTTTAAAACTCTGATTTTCTGGAAGGTGTGTAATCGCTGCACCCCACGATAAATGAGTATTTCCGCTGTTCGTCCGGATATACCCCATTTACCGAATTTGCCAGATGTCGGAATTATATCGTCCCAGATTGCCACGTCAAGATTGATGTCGAATGCGCAAACTTAAACAGGACAACACTTTGCAGCACAAAGGGGTCGGCTGGCCAATATTTTGCCTAATCACAATCTGGGAAGATGCAAGAGCGAACGGCCCTGAATTTAGGGCCGTTTTTGGTGGCATGCTACTGATAGCAACGCCGTGGGAATCCCCAGGTTAGGAGGTCTTCGACCCCATCCGCCCGTCAAGATAAACCAGCAGCAGGGCGATGTCAGAAGGGGTGATGCCGCTGATCCGTTCGGCCTGGGCGACCGTCGTCGGGCGAACTCGCCCCAGCTTCTCACGGGCTTCGGTCCGCATCTGGGTAAGCCGCGTAAAATCGAACGATTCCGGAATTCGCTTGTACGAGAGCCGTTTTTGACGCTCGATCTCGACCTGTTGCCGGGCAACGTAGCCTTCGTACCGAAGGTCGTAGGTGACCTGCAGTGAGGCTTCGTCCGAGATACCCGATAATTGCGGTGCCAATTCGCAGACTTGTTCCCAGGTCGAATCGTTCCGACGCAGGATATTCGAGAGCAGCGTTCCCTGGTGCCGGGTCGTCGAGAGCGTTTCCAGGGCGGAATCGATCTGCTGCAGCTTGCTTGAAAAGGCTTCCCAACGCTGCGGTGTGATTAGTCCTCGCTCGTTCGACAACGGCGTCAGGCGGCGATCGGCGTTGTCTTGGCGAAGCATCAAGCGGTGTTCGGCCCGGCTGGTGAACATGCGGTAAGGTTCGTCGACGCCGCACGTCACCAGGTCGTCGATCAGCACGCCGATGTAAGCCTGCTCGCGGCCCAGGATCAGCGGCTCTTCCCCGCGACCTTCCAGGGCGGCATTGATTCCCGCCATCAGCCCTTGGGCGGCAGCTTCTTCGTAGCCGGTTGTTCCGTTGATCTGTCCGGCGAAATAGAGCCCGGTCACTTCCTTGGTTTGCAGCGAAGGCCACAACTGATCAGGCGGGCAGAAGTCGTACTCGACGGCGTAGCCATACCGCATGATCTGGGCGTTTTCGAGCCCTGGGATCAGCTTGAACATCTCGTCCTGAACGTCGCGTGGAAGGCTCGTCGAGATGCCGTTCACATACACTTCGCGGGTGTTGTGGCCTTCCGGTTCCAGAAAGAGCTGATGCCGATCTTTGTCGGCGAAACGAACCACTTTGTCTTCGATGCTCGGGCAATAGCGTGGCCCGCGCGAATCGATCTGACCGCTATACATCGGGGCCCGATGCAAGTTGGCCCGGATCAGGTCGTGGACTTTTTCATTGGTGTACGTGATATGACACGGCATCTGCTCGAGCGTCAGTTTCTCGGTCAGGTACGAGAATGGCTGAGGATCGTCGTCGCCGGGCTGCAGTTCGGTTTTATCGAAATCGATCGAGTTGTAGTTCAACCGTGCCGGCGTACCGGTCTTGAAGCGATCGAGCCGAAAGCCGAGTCGATTCAAGGCGTTGCTAATGCCGCTGCTGGTTCCTTCGCCACCACGACCGCCTGGCGTTTTCGATTCGCCGATGTGCATGATCGCGGCGAGAAACGTACCGGTAGTCAGCACCACGCGCGATGCAGCATAGATGGCACCCCCGTGCACGCTGACGCCGATGATTCGCTGCTTACCGTCGACGGTTTCGGTGACCAGATCGCTGACGATCTCTTGGCACAGGTCGAGGTTTGGCTGATCTTCGACCGCCAACTTGACCCACCACTGGTAAGCCTTCTTGTCGGCTTGGGCTCTCGGGCTGTGCATCGCCGGGCCTTTGCGGCGATTGAGCAAGCGAAACTGAATGCCGGTCGCGTCGATCGCTTGCCCCATGACACCACCCATGGCGTCGATTTCGCGCACGATCTGACCCTTCGCGATCCCGCCGATTGCTGGGTTACAGCTCATCTGGGCGACCGTGTCGAGGTTGGTTGTCAGCAGAGCGGTCTTCGCACCCAGGCGTGCAGCCGCTAGGGCGGCCTCGGTACCTGCGTGCCCGGCTCCCACGACAATCACGTCATATTGATAACGACACTCCGACATTCAATCACCTTGCAATCGACCTGCTGTTTAAGCGAAGCTGGTATTGTAGATCCCTCAGGCCACCTTCGCGAAGGGGCGAATCCCGCAAACGAGGCCGATTTCCTCGGCGTTTGGCCCTGTTTTCGCACGAAGTAGCCCTGCCTGGGCCTGCCAATTCCCTCTGACCATCATCCTGGACCATCATGCTGTTACGCTACCTCGTTTCCAACTTTCTTCGACAACAGGGCCAGACCGTGGTTCGCGATCTGGTGACTCAGCAGCTTGCCGAGCACAACACGGCCGAGGTTGCGCCGGAAGATATTCCGAAGCCAGATGTGGTGGTCGTGTTTGCCTTGGGGGTCGAATCGGCCGGTTTCAAAGAGCGGCTTCAGTCGGCCACTCCGGTGAAGATGGAGGGGAAAACGGTCACGGTCGGCAAGCTTGGTCCGCATGCGATCGGTGTCGTCGAGTCAGGTGTCGGCCGAAAGGCTGCCGGGGCAACGGTCCGCGACATTATCGATATCATCCAGCCCAAGTGGATTGTCTCGGCCGGGTTCGCCGGTGGTCTCGTGTCGGAACTGAAGCGGGGACATGTCGTGATGGCTAACTGCGTCCGCGATATCGAAGGGGGCGAAGTCGCCATCCCGCTGAACCTCACCTCAGAACAAATCGAGGCGACCCAAGGACTGGCGAGTGGAAAGCTGCTGACGGTTGACCGGATCATCGGAACGGTCGAAGAGAAGCGGCAACTGGGGGAAGAGCATGGGGTGGTCGCGGTCGAGATGGAAACGCTCGCGATCGCTCAGGTCTGCCAGGAGAAAGATACGAAGATGCTTTCGGTGCGGATCATTTCCGACACGGTCGATCAGCCGCTTCCGAAGGATCTGGAAAAGCTAATGGGCCAGAAGACCACCTCCGGCATGATCGGCGCCGCTGCCGCGACTATCTTCAATCGGCCGGGCAGCATCAAAGATATGTGGAACTTGAATACAATGGCCAATAAAGCCAGCTACAAGTTGGCCGGCTTTCTCGAAGGAGTTGTTCCGCAGCTCGACTTCGCCGTTCGTGACGATGACTAGCCAATGGCTTCTGTCGCCTACGTAGTTTTCGTACCGAAACCGACGTAAGCCAGAAGTCCGGCCGAGGCAAGGAAGATCACCCATTCGACTGCGGCCAGAACGTAGGTCGTTGTGCCGATGTCGGAGAAGAGTCCAAAGCTGATCGCACGGAAGATCACCGATAAACCGTGGATCAAAACGCAGCCAATCAGTAGCGGACGCGTGGCATCGTGCATTAAGAGCGGCAGCAGGAAGATCAGTCCCCACGCAAGCTCGACACCTCCATACACCACGAAGAATTCGGACTGGCCGCTCCCTTTCTGCAGGTCGAATCCGACCGAGTTGGAGGTCTGTCCTGGAGCCGACGCGCACCACACTCCAAGAAACATGTAAGCGACGCCAACGACGGCCAGAAATATACGAGCGAGAAACATAGCGGTCCTTTCGAGTTGCCTGGAAACAAAGCTCCCAGCAGAGTAGAACCGCAAAAGAAATCAGAAGCTAACGGATGTCGTCGTTATTCCGAAGCCCCCAGAGCATTTTCGAGAGCAAGCTGGTGGGAAGATCGGCGTCCATCACCCGCTGGTGATAGCCATATTTTCGCAAAATCGCCTCCGCTGCGAGGTAACCGCTACGGACGGCTCCTTCCATCGTCGAAGGCCAGCCGGTCTTCGTCCAATCGCCTGCCAAGGCCAGACCAGGCAAAATCGTCCCTTGCGATGGGCGGAGTCGTTCCAGGTCGGGCGTGGCCGAGAAGACCGCTTGCTTCTCGGTAACCACTTGCTGATCGAGCAGGTAAGGGGACTGCGGCACATTGAAGGCCGAGACTAATTCCGCCAGAACTTTGCGAACCAGTTCTTCCTGCTTAATGCCGGCCAAATCTTGCGAGGCACTAATGACGACCTGGTAGTAATAGCCGGTCGTGTCTTTCAGTTGGCGAGGACCATGGTTGAAGACCCACTGGCTGGTTCGGTCGAGCAGCACGGCATGGGGCAGCTTCGTTAAAGGTGAATCGAGCCAAAGATGAACGCTTGAAATTGGCGACGAGTCGATCTCGTCGACGTTGTCGAGCTTCGGGATGAGGTTCTTCAGCACGGTCGAGAACAGCTTGGGCGATTGATGCCATGGGACGGCCGCAATGAAATTCTCGTAGGTTCCTTCGCCACCCTGCCCAACGCGAACGTTGAACCGAGAGTTGAAATAAGCGACCTGACGCACGGTCGCTTGGCGATGAAACTGCACGCCCTTTTCGCCGAGACGCTGGGCGGCTTGCACGTCGAAGACATCTTGCAGGGGAATCCGCGGGACGTAGATCTGGTACGCCTGACGATTCCGCAGAAAGCCATCGACGAATACCTTCCGTGACGCCGAGAACGAGACTTCACTCAGTGGAGCTCCCAAGGCACTGACCAACACGATCTCCCAGAATCGGCTGATCGCTTCTTCCGACTGAAGCTGTTCTTTCAGCCAGTCGTACATCTTGTAGTTGTGATACTTTTTAACTGCCGACGGAGGAGCCATCTCCCACAAGGCGGCCGCGATCCGCTTCTGATCTGGACGCGAAAGATACTTCTGCCGCCGAAATGCCGATGCCAGATGCAGCGGGGCAGGAAGCCAGTTACTGCCCGAGAATGGATGAACGCGTCCTTCGCGGTCGATGAAGTGCAGCTTCGTATCACGACGAAAGCACGACTTCAAATCAAGGCGTTCGCAAAGCCCCAGGAAGTTGGTACAGCAGCCCATCGCCACATGCTGGCAGCGATCGATCAGCGAGGGATGGTCTGAATCGCGATACGCTCCGGCGCGACCTCCGAGCGAACGCTTCGCCTCGAACAGATGAATCTCGAACGGGAAACGAGACAACGCTTCCGCCGCGGCGATCCCGGCCAGGCCGCCTCCGACGATCGCGACGCGTTGGCCTCGCATGGCGCTGAAGTCCATCAGGTTCCCTCCGTCGATAAGGTTCGACGCGAACCGAGCGGCATTCGCGACATGGCCAGTCGGGCCAGCAAGGTGACCTTACGCCACGACCCAACTTGGATCTTGCGACGAAGGACTTCCGTCGGTTGCCGAGCAATTTGAACCAACAGGTGATGATACGTTTCGGTCATCGCATCGTAGATGCTCCGGCCATCAGGTTGCAAATCGCCGCATAAATCCTGGGCCTGGGCGAAGAGACTTTCGGCTCGCTCGATCTGGAACCGCATCATCGGCTCGAACCCCGGCGACAGCTTACCCTCCAGCAGTGATTGTTCGGACACCTCGAACTGTGCCAGTTCGTCCTGCGGCAAATAGATGCGGCCACGCTGAGCGTCTTCGCGAATGTCGCGGAGAATGTTCGTTAATTGAAACGCGATGCCGGCAGCGATCGCTGCCTCGCGATTGAAGTTGGGCCGGATGCCCCAGATCGGCAAGCAGCTTAGGCCAATCGCCGATGCTACCTGGTAGCAGTAGTGCTTCAGTTCCGGAAAGTCGGCGAAGCGGGTTCGGGTCAGGTCGCTTTCCACGCCATCGATCGACTCGAACAGGTACTGCGGTGGAATCTCGTACCGCCGAACCGTGTCGACGACTGCTGGTAGGCGGGCATCGAGGTAATCGTCGGCGAGGGCCGCTTTCAGTTGGTGACGCCAGGCTTCGAGCTGGATCGACTGCTCGGTTCCTTCGGCATCGGCCAGGTCGTCGGTGTGACGGAAGAATGCATATAAAGCGTACATCGCCTGACGTTTCGCACGCGGCAAGAACCAGAACGATAGCAGGAAGTTCGATCGCGACTGGCGTGAAAGCTGTCGGCACAGGGCATAGCTATCGGCGAGCGTTGTCGTCATGCCGGCACCTCGTAGGCATGACTGCCAAACGGTTTCTTTCGGACATGAATGTCCCACCAGGAACGCATGAGCAGCTTCGCCTTGGTCGCCTTGCTGACCTTCGGACGATGATTCCAGGTATCGAATTCGTATTGGCGAATTTGCTTCAAGATGGCCTGGCCACCACGAACGAACAAGGCGATGTCGACCTTGAGGTTCGAGGGAAAGTAATCGACGATCGGTGCGCCAGCGGCCAGCAGTTGGTCGGCTCGGCGGACTTGGTACTCCATCAACTGTTGGAAGGCCTCGTCTTCGGCACACTTCGGCATGTCGTCGATGGAAAGACCAAACTGCTGGAAGTCTTCGGCCGGGATATAGATACGTCCCATCTCGAAGTCGCGGCGAACATCTTGCCAGAAGTTCGCCAATTGCAGCCCAGTGCAAACGCGATCGGAATAAACGACCGCTTCCGGCGTATAGCATCGCCCGAGGTACATCACCAACCGGCCGACCGGATCGGCCGAGTTGCGGCAATAAGCCAGCAGGTCGCGATAAGTCGCGTAGCGTTTCTTGGTTTTATCTTGCCGGAAAGCGATCAGCAGATTGCGGAGCGGGGTGATCGGAATCTTGAACTCGTGGATCGTTCGTTTCAGGGCCACAAAGACCGGGTGGTGGGCTTCCTGTTGATAGCATGACTCGAGCTGTTCTTCCCACCAGGCAAGCAGCTTGAGCCCTTCGGCATCGTCAGCGATCTCGTCCGCCAGGTTATCTGCCCAGCGGCAATACGCGTAAATGGCCGCAAAATGGGGGTGCAATTCGGTCGGCAGGAACCAACTGATGACCGAGAAGTTCTCGTACGAAGAGGCCGTGAAGTCCTGGCAATAGGCGTAGGCGTCCTGCGTGCTGGGCGTTTGCCAACTGGCTTGGGGACCGTAATTCACCAGTTGATATAAGAAAGGAGTCACGCGTTATCCGGAAAGGTTGGCCGTCGGTTGCTGTCCTGGGGGCGATCGCAAACTTCCAATTTTGCGGGAATTTACCCACCAAAGAAAGGCCGATTCCTTGATGGGTGCTGGCATTGGCCAGCGACCGCCGCTCTATTCCCTCTAGAAGGGTTGCGGTAAGATGCAAGGTATGGAGGAGGATCTCAGACCCATGAAAGTGATTTTAGCAAGTCCACGCGGCTTTTGTGCCGGGGTGAACATGGCCATCGAGTGCCTCGATTTGGCCCTCAAGTCGTTTGGTGCGCCGGTCTACGTCTATCACGAGATCGTCCACAACAAATACGTGGTCGAAACCTTCAAAAAGAAGGGCGCGATCTTTGTGGACGACCTGGAAGAGGTCCCTCCGAAGTCAATCTTGCTGTTCAGCGCTCACGGGGTCTCGCCCGAGATCCGCAAGGCGGCCAAAGATCGCGATCTGACGGCGATCGATGCGACCTGCCCGCTGGTGACCAAGGTCCATCTGGAAGCGATCAAATTCGCCAAGCTGGGTTACACGATCTGTCTGATCGGTCACGAAGGCCACGACGAAGTGATCGGCACCATGGGCGAAGCGCCGGAAGCGATCGTCCTGGTCGAGACCGAAGAAGATGTCGACAAGCTCGAGATCGCCGATCCTGAAAAGCTGGCTTACCTGACGCAGACGACGCTGTCGGTCGACGACGCGACACGCATCATCAATCGGCTGAAGGCCCGCTTCCCCGAAATCAAAGGCCCACCGAAGGCCGACATCTGCTACGCCACCCAGAACCGCCAAGAAGCCGTGCGAATCCTGGGATCGGAAGCGCAGCTGGTGCTGGTTCTGGGAAGCCAGAACAGCTCGAACAGCCAACGTCTGAAAGAACTGGCCAAAGAGTCAGGCATTCCTGGCTACCTGATCGACGGCGCCAACGACATTCAGCGCGAATGGTTCGAGGGCGTGGAAAACGTTCTGGTGACCGCCGGCGCGAGTGCTCCGGAAGATGTCGTTCAGGAATGCCTTGATTACCTGGTCGAGAAGTTCGACGCCACGATCGAAACCCGTTCGATCCGCGAAGAAGAAGTGCACTTCCCACTGCCGAAGGAACTGCGAAAGTTGGTTTCGATTACGTAGCACGAACGGCACGAAATCGAGCCATCCGCTCGAAATCCATTCGTAAAAAAAGCCCACGTGATCGTGGGCTTTTTCTGTTCGGGGATTACTCGCTTACGCGATTCAAAGGCCAGCGTTCTGGCAGTTCTTGAATCTCGAAGTTCTTAAACAGAACGTCGGTGGTGGGGTCGTGCCCTTGCAGGATGATCGTGCCCGCTTCCAGGCGTTGGCCTTTGCGAGGGTTGGCGTCAGGCTTGCGATCGTCGGTCCAATCGGTCACCTGGTAACCGTTCACCCAGACCGAGATGTGGGCACCTTCGGCGATCAGCGTCTTGGTGAGCCATTCTTTGTCTTTGCTCACCACTTTTCGGGCGACACAGCGGCGGAAGATCGCTCCGGTTCCGCTATCGAGCGGTTTGGTCGGATCGTCCCCTTCGATGCCGTTATGGATCTGGCTTTCATAGCCATTCATCTTCTCGCCAGGGATGCTGCGGAAGAAGAGGCCTGAGTTCAGGTTTTCGGCGTTGGTCTTGGCATCCATCTGCAAGACGAAGTTGGCGTAGACGCCTTCTGTTTCGAGCTGACCAGGACCGTTCTCGGCATGGATCTCGCCTTCTTCGGTGACGCTGAACTTGGTGGCGTATTCCGGGTAAGTCTTCCAGCCGCTGAGGTCTTTGCCGTTGAAGATCGATTTCAGCCCGAGCGGTTTCAAGGCGATGTTACGAAACTGAACCTTGCCACCGTTATGCTGCAAGCCAATGAATCCTTTGCCCAGGTAATCTCGGTCTTCGAGCGTCGAGACAACTTCGCCGTCCAGCTTCACTTCGATCAGCGGACCCTGGCAGCGGACCTCGAAGGTATGCCACTCGCCAGGTTTACATTCCGGCGTGACCTTCTCTCGAGCCACCAGGCTGCCGGTCGGGAACGAGTTGCTGGGCGGGGCGATGTTCAGTTCATAGCAGTCGTAGGAAGGACTCTTCGGCTTGGGGCTCGACCGCAGGAAGATCCCGCTGTTGGTATCCTTATCCGCTTTAAAATCGACCTTCAGATCGAAGTCGGCGAACTGGGTCGTCGTGCAGAGCAAGCCGACATCGCCGCTGGTGACCTGGATGGTACCGTCGACCACTTTCCAGTCATTCTTGGCCATGGCTTTCCATCCGAAGAGGGTTTCGCCGTCGAATAGCGAAATCCAGCCATCTTCGATTTCTTCCGGCGTCAGTCCCGGCGTTTGACCCCAGGCCGTGGCCTGCGGAGCGATGCCACTCCCGATCAACCCAAGCAGCAAGATCGATAAAAACGGAGCTTTGGAGGAAAAGCGAGCGGCAAAAGGCATGACGTGTCGTTCCTGGGCGGGAATAAAAGGACCTAATCGGGCCAATAGGTAGAAGTCTCTAACCTAAAGAAATGATTAGGGTTTGGGAAGATCCGCGGGGTTTGCTCTGAGCGGGGCGTAAGGTAGGTTAAAGGTCCGTGGGGATGCCAGCGCCCTCTATTGCGCCGGCGATCGGGAGATGGTGTTGTGGAAGAAAAGCTTTACCTGCTTTATTTTGCCGGTATTTTGGCCCTGGGCATTAGCGCGCAGTGGCTCTCCTGGCGATTGCGACTCCCCTCCATCCTGCTGCTGTTGGCATTTGGGTTTTTGGCCAGCTTCTTGCCTCAAAACCCAGACGAAATGATCGGGCGGGAAGTTTTATTTCCCATCGTCTCGCTTTCGGTCGCCGTCATTCTGTTTGAAGGAGGGATGAGCCTGCGCTTTGCGGAACTCCGTGAAGTGGGCCCAGCCCTAGGCGGCCTGGTAACCATTGGTGCGCTCATTGTTTGGGGGCTCGCCTCTTTGGCGGCTTATTTCGTCGTGGGCTTCTCGCCCGCCATTGCCGCGGTGGTGGGGGCGATTGTGGTGGTGACCGGTCCGACGGTGGTTGGGCCGCTGTTAAGTCATATCAGGCCTTCTCGAAAGATTGGCTCGCTGGCCAAGTGGGAAGGGATCGTGATCGACCCGATCGGGGCCGTCCTGGCGGTTCTCGTGTTCGAGTTCATCATGAAGACGGGCGAAGGGGCGACCTGGGTGACGCCTCTCTGGTCGATCGCCATGACCATTCTGGTCGGCGTGGTGCTGGGTGTGCTGACCGCCTACATGATGATCTTCTCGCTGAAGAGCTACTGGATTCCCGACTTCCTGCACAACGCGTTCATCCTGGCGGTATTGCTGCTGGTGTTCGCGGCCTCGAACTACATTCAATCGGAATCAGGTCTGTTAACGGTGACCGTGCTCGGTCTGTTGATGGCCAATCAAAAGCAGATTCCGGTGCGCCATATCTTCGAATTCAAAGAGAACCTCCGCGTTCTGTTGATCTCGTGCTTGTTCATCGTTCTGGCGGCTCGTATTCCGCTGTCGACACTCATCGAAGTGGGCTGGGTTGGCCTGCTGTTTGTCGCACTGCTGATTGTGGTGGTGCGTCCGGCTTCGGTCTTCCTGTCGACCTTCGGAAGTGGTTTGAACTGGCGGGAGAAGACGTTTCTCTGCTTTATGGCTCCGCGCGGGATCGTGGCGGCTGCGGTCGGTTCGATTTTCTCGTTCGAGCTGACTCACCATGCTGAAAACCTCGACCTGAAGCAGATCGGAAGCCTGAACGAAGGCGAACTGGTCGTGCCGGTCGTCTTTATGGTGATTGTTGGCACGGTGACCTTCTACGGTCTTACGGCGGCGCCCGTTTCGCGGTGGCTCGGCTTGGCCAGTCCGGCACCCCAGGGGGTGCTAATCGCCGGGGCGGATCGTTGGATCCGCGAACTGGCGGTGATGATTAAGAACGCCGGCTTCCATGTCGTGCTGGTCGATACCAACTTCCGCAACATCACTGCCGCACGTATGCAGGGGCTTTCCGCCCAGTGTGCGAGTATTCTGTCCGACTTTGTTAGCGAAGAACTCAACCTTGGTGGTGTCGGTCGACTGCTGGCCGCGACTCCGAATGACGAGGTGAACTCGCTCGCCTGTATGGAGTTCACGCACCTGTTCGGACGCAAAGAAGTGTTCCAGCTTAGCCCCTGGGACTCCGGTTCTGGCAAGCGTCAGTCGGTTTCGGATCACTTGCGGGGCCGCGTGATCTTCGGGCACGGGCTCGACTTCTATAAGATCGCTCGCCGCGTGACCGCTGGTGCTCAGTTCAAGAAGACGTCGATCACCGAAGAGTTCACCTACCACGACTTCCAGCAGACACATGGCGAGTCGGCCACGCTGCTATTTGTCATCACAGAAACCAACCGCTTGCGGATGGTGACGGCCGACGACAGTTTCGTGCCGAAGGCTGGCCAGACGATCATCGCGCTGATCGATGCTCGCCCGGAACCGATCAAGCTTCCGCCGAAGAGCGATGGTGACGGCGATTCTAGCCCGCCGGAAGAATCGCCAGCGAAACCAGCGGAATCTTCGTAAGGCCTTCCAGGTCGGCCATCGTGCCGGCGGTGATCGTCAGGCAGTTGCGTACCTCGAGGTGCATCTCGATCGCCATTGCTTGCTCTTCCAAAGCTGGAAAGGCCCCAAGACTGACATCGTTAACTGACACGTTGCCCCCGAACGGGAAGTTCTCGAGCCGCAGTTGCACTTGGCTGCCATCATCGATACCGGTCGGACGATGAAACCAACGCTGTAAGACCACTGGGCCTTGCTGGGCCGCGTCGACGATCTGTGGCCAATCGGCGGGAAGTTTGACCCGTGCTGGCTCGTCTGGCAATCCAGCGAGCATTTCCCAAGGGCCGTTCAAGCGAATGAGGTGAGGTTCTGGCGTCATAAAAAAAGAGCGGGCACGCTTCGATGAGTGTGCCCGCCATCGTTGAAGATCGAGTTGTCTGAGATTGGCTTATTCCGGAATGAAGTCGGCCACCACAGTGTCTTGGCGAACCTGACGCGTTGCTGGTTCGATCGCCCGAATCATGACAGAAACGCCTCGCAGCGGCACGGTATAGGGCGGCGAGGTTTCCAGTTCGCTGGCTTCGCCGGCGTCTAACGTGTCGCCGTCGCCGTTTAAGTCGGTGGCGTACTTATCGTCGACCACGCCATCGCCGTCGTCGTCAAAACCGTTGGTCCCTTCATCCACCACGCCGTCGCCATCTTGATCGATCCCGTCCATCTCGTACAGAAACGGCCAAGTGTCGTAATAGGCATACGTCAGCGTTAGATCGGGACCAGTACCGGCCGCAGCAGGAACGCCCGGAGTAGCAGGCGTCAGGCGGGAAGGAATGCCTGGGAAGCTCGTCTGCAGGTCAGCAAACGTGGTCGGAGCCGTTCCGTATAGCGAAGCCGAATTGACCTCGATGTTGTTCAGCATCGACTTCGTGGTTGGGATGCCACCCAGCACACTGCCAGAACCGGCCACCGCATTGGCTCGGCTTTGCCAGTTCAAGTCGACAAACGTACCGGTCATGTAGTCGACGGTGCTGTAGTTCGTGGCGTCCGTCCCGTCGTAGCCGATATCGTTCGGTGTGATCGCGATGGTACCGGCCGAGAGCTCCTCCAGCACTACGGCCCGTGGGTCGTAGACCTTTACGTCAAACGCGAGGGTTTTCGCCAGGATCACATCTTCGCCGGTACGGTTCAGCAAGTTGCCGGCACCCAGCGAGCCGTTCAACTGCTCGAACGTCAGCAAGGTTGCTGGTTGAAAGATATGCGGGGGTGTCGAGGGGCCCACGAACGCTCGGCCAATTCGATTCTCGCGGCTTTGCAGGTCTTCCAGCGAGTTCGTCTGCCATCGATTGTTGGCACCGGTGCCGTTGCGAAGCGAAAGATCGTAGTAGTTACGAGCTTCCGCATTCGACAGCGCATTGGAAGTTTGAAGGCCGCTAAAACCGGTTGAGTCGCCAATCAAGATATCAGGGCGAATCAGGAACACGCGGCGGTAGAGCGTGACTGTTTCCGTCGCGTCGCGATAGTCGACGGTATCGGTCGCTTCCAAATTACGGTCGTCGGCCGGGGTCAGCTTGGTGAAGTAGACCACTTCCGCATAGTGCGATTCAATCGTGCTGAAGTTGCCCGACGACGTATCGATGTAGAACTTCTCTGGACGATCGGGAGTGATATTCGCGGCGGGGCGTGTCGCCAGAGTGCCGTAAACGCGGCCGGTGAATGGTTGGTCTTTACTGTAAGCGGTGAAACAGATGATGTCGTCGGCATCGCCGCACATCGATCCGGAATCGGTCACCGCTGGAACAACGCTCAACGTGGCGAAGTCAACTTCACGATCTGGGCCTTCGATGATCTCGAAGTAACCTTGGTTCGCTCCTGGCTGCACCCAAGGCAGCACATCGACCGAGATGTTATCGAGATCTTGCTGCAGCGTATTGGCGACAGTTCGCAAGTTGCCAGAGAGCTCGATGGTGGCTCGGGCGTCTCGCATGCTGGCCCCCATCATGCCGAAGATCTGAGCCACGGCGGCGAACATGATCAATGTGAGGGCGGTCGCCATCAACATTTCCACGAGCGTCAGCCCGCGCGCTTTCATCGCAGACAGCGGTTTGGGAGTATTCCACATACGGAGTGCGTCCTGTTGGTTGCGCCTGACCTCTCAGCTTGCCCAAAGCTGAAATCAGGTACCTTTTCTCACTGGCCGAACGGCGGCCCATGCGAGCGAATGGAGATAAGTTGCGTGTCGACTAGCTGGCGATAGAATCGCTGGAACTCGTTGATATTCCAGCTGTTTAAGTATATTGCGTCGCGAAAGGATATTCCACCGGGAAACGCCCGGCAGGTCAAGCAATTTGACCATTGCGGCTTCGCATGCCCCCAATTGTAGTGGCATGAAGCTAGGTTTGGTGGAAACTAACCCTTCTGGTGCCGAATCACGTCAGCGACGATGTCTTCCAGGGTGAACTGCGGAGCGTAGTCGATACAGTTCTTAATCTTCGTCAGGTCAGGCACCCTGCGGTTGATGTCCTCGAAGTTGGAACTGTAAGCTTCTTCATAGGTTTGGAAGGTTACTTCCAGTTCCGGATTGACCTGCGAGATCACCATCTTGGCGAGTTCCAGAATAGTCACCGGGCGGTCGCTTCCGATATTGAAGACCTGGCCCACGGCGGCATCGGTCCGCATCAGTTGGATCACGGCACCCACCACGTCCGCAACATGGGCAAAACAGCGAATCTGGCTGCCATCGTGGTGAACCGTCGGCGATTTGCCCGCCAAAGCGGCATCGACGAAGCGAGGCAGAACCATCCCATAGGCCCCAGTCTGCCGCGGCCCCACCACATTGAAGAAGCGGCCAATCACGACTGGAGTCTGCTTTTGGTACCAATAGGCCAGTGCCAGGAACTCGTCGATTGCCTTTGACGCTCCATAGCTCCAGCGTGGTCGGGTTGTGGCTCCAAAGACCAAATCGTCTTCTTCAGTCCACTTATCCTTCGGGTTTTTGCCGTAGACTTCGGACGTGCTGGCCAAAAAGAGCCGCACGTTGTCTCCTTCGGCGTGACGTCGCTGCACTTCGGCCAGCAGCAGTTCGGTCGGATAAATATTGCGTTCGATCGTCTGAATCGGCTCTTGATTGATCAAGGCCACCCCAACCGCAGCCGCCAGGTGGTAAACTTCGTCCGACTGATTGACCAGGTCTTTCACCAGGTCGCGATCAGAAACGGTGCCATGCACGAAGCGAAAGCTGGGATGATCCAAGAGCGGTTCGATGTTCTTCTTCGAGCCGGTCGATTCGTCGTCGACGACGATCACCTGGTGGCCAGCATCGAGCAAGGCTTCCGCCAAATGCGATCCAATGAAGCCAGCGCCGCCAGTGATAAGAGAAGTTGCCATTCGTGAATTGCTTTGCTCAAAGACCGCGTTGCGCGATCCATCCTCGAAATCTTGCGTAGTGCGTATGCCCCAGTGATGCGAACCTTAGGGGGAGGGCAGCTCCCTAGAAAGCTGGGCCGAGTATCACCTGCCAGGCACGCCATGTCGCGACTTCACGCCTAAGAGAAGCCATTGGTCATGTTACAACGTTTTCCCTTGGGTGGTTCGGCGACTCTTTCTATCATGATCGACAATGCGCTCAAATTTGCTGCAAACTCCTTTTCGGCACGCAAATTTAGCTTTAGAAAAGGTTTACCAAGGCGGAATAATGAAACTTCCCGGAATTTCCGTCACAATGGAAGTGGATAGATAGACATCAAGACCCACCCCAACTGCCTGCATCGTGCTGAACCATAACGAGGACCGTTGTTCCATGCTGTCTCTGTTCCCAGGCCAAGTTTCCCTGTCCGCACGAAGCGCACCTCAGGGAGCCCCGCGGAAGCATCTCGCAAGTCGCGTTGTTAGCGTCGCCTTGTTGCTGGTACTGATTTGCGGATTTCCCGCAGTCGGCCAAGAGTCCTCGCGCGAAGCGGCCCTCTTCTTTTCCGACGTCGTCAACTACCAGAATGCCGGCGAGTTCGAGTTGGCCGCCGACGAATGGAAGAAGTTCGTCGAGAAGTTTCCCAACGATCCGCTCGCCGCCAAAGCACAAAACTACCTGGCCGTCTGCCAGTTGCAGTTGAAGAAGTTTTCGGATGCCACCGCCAACTTCGAGACGGTCTTGAAGAAGTACCCCCAAGCCGACTTCCGCGAAGAAGCGATGTTGAACCTCGCTTCGGCCAACTATGCGTGGGCACAGAATGGCAATCCGGCGAAGTATAAAGACGCCGCCGAGCGGTTCACCGCGTTACTGAAAGAGTTCCCGAAGACCGAGTTCGCCGATCAGGCTCAATACTTCCTCGGCGAATCGCTGTACTTGTCCGGCCAGAAGGAACCTTCGATCGCCGCGTACGAAGCACTCGTCAAAGCGTACCCTCAAAGTCCGCTCGCCCCGGATGCCCTCTACGCCAAAGGGGTCACTCAGGAAGAACTGCAAAAGTATCCCGACGCCCAGAAGACTTTCGATCAGTTCCTGACGAGCTACGGAAACAATCCGCTGGCGACCGAAGTCACCATGCGAAAAGGGGAGACCCTGCTGCAGCAAAATCAGTATGAAGCTGCAGAGAAATTGTTCGAGGCTGCCTCGAAGAAGCAAGGCTTTGAACTGGCCGACCATGCGATGTATCGTCTTGCCTTCTGTGCCTTGCAGCGGGACGAACTGCTGAAGGCGGGCAACGCATATGCTCAAATCCCGTTGACCTTTCCAAAGTCGGCCTATGCTCCCGAATCGACGATGTTGGCGGGGCGCTGTTTCTATCGTGCTGGTCGCCTCGACGATGCCGCACGTTGGCTCGCCGCCGCAGGGCGTCAGGGGGGCAAGTACGAAGTCGAAGCGGCTCACTGGCTGACGCGTGTCTACCTGCAACAAGGTAAGCCAGCCGAAGCCGAGAACCTGGCCAAAGCCCTGCTGCCCAAGGCGAAGGATAGCGAGTTTCAGGTCGACTTGAAGATGGACTTGGCCGACGCAATCTACGAACAGCCAAACCGTCGTCAGGAATCGATCGCGCTGTACGAGAGCATCGCCAAAGATCACCCCCAAGCGGTCGAAGCTCCACAAGCGTTGTACAACGCGGCATTCGCTGCGCTCGAGACCCGCGACTTCGCGAAGGCGTCCGCGTTGTCGGACCAGTTCGCCAAGAACTATCCGCAGGATGAATCGCGTCTCGATGCCATGTACGTCGGAGCGGAAGCCAAGCTGCAAACCGACAAACTGGCCGAAGCCGAGCAAGCCCTCAAGATACTTCTGAAAGATGGCAAAGGCCGCCCAGAGGCCGCTCGCTGGCAGATGCGTTTGGCTTTGACACAATACCTCCAGAACAAGTACGCCGATGTCGAAACGACGGTCGCCGCGATTCAATTGACGTTGAAAGATCCAGAACTGCTCGCCCAGGCCAATTACCTGGTCGGGGCCAGCGCGTTCCAGCAAGAACAGTTCGAGAAAGCCAAGGCAACGCTGGAAGCCTCGGTGAAAGCTTCCAGTAAATGGGCCCAGGCCGACGAAGCTCGACTGATGCTCGCTCGCACGCTGTTCGCTCTCGGCCAGACCGAGTCCGCCATCGGTCAGGCGCAGTCGGTCATCACCTCGTATCCGTCGAGTCAGATTCTCGATCAGGTCAACTTCCGACTCGGTGAGTTCCTTTTCGCTGCCGAGCGTTATCCTGATGCGGCCGCGGCTTATGCCGAGGTGCTGGCCAAGTCGCCGCAGTCGGCGTTGGTTCCGCATGCGTTGTACGGCCAGGCATGGGCCTTCCTCAAGCAGCCCAGCCCGGCGAAGGCCGATCAGGCGTTCAGTGCGTTGATCACCAGCCATCCCAAGCATGAACTGATTGTCGATGCCTACACCGGTCGAGCGATCGCGCGGCGAACCGAAGGAAAGCTGAAAGAAGCGATCGACGACTTGAACACCGTCATCGCCAAGAGCACCGACCCTGGCCAGCGTCAGGAAGCGGAGTACCTGAAAGGGGTGAGCCTGGTCGATAGCAAGAACCCGGCGGAAGCAGAGAAGGTCTTTACTACCTTGCATCAGCAGAACCCGAACTTCGCCAGCGACGATAAGGTGCTGTACGAGTTGGCTTGGGCTCAACGAGCTCAAAATAAAGGAGACGCCGCCGTCGCGACCTTCCAGCAACTTGCCAAGGCGCATCCTGAAAGCCCACTGGCGCCGGAAGCGATGTACCACGTCGGCGAAGCGTTCTATGGAAAAGAGGACTACGCCGAAGCCGAGACCTGGTATACGCGGTCCGCGAATCAGGCCCAGTCGGCCGAGATCGGCGAGAAGGCGATCTACAAGCAGGCGTGGTCGCTGTATCAGCAAGGCAAGACGCAGCAGGCCTTGGATGGCTTCGGCCAGCAGATGATGAAGTATCCCAATGGCCCGCTCGCATCCGATGCGATTTTCATGCAGGGGGAATGCTTCTTCAAAGACAAAGCATTTGACACTGCCTTGGATAGCTACGGCCGCGTCGATCCCAAACGCCTCTCCAGCGACGAAATGCGTTCGCTCTTGTTTCTGCACGCCGGCCAATCGGCCAGCCAGCAGAAGCTGTGGGCCGAATCGCGAAAGTGGTTCTCGCAGTTGGTCGATCAGTTGCCTGACTCACCGCTGTTGGGCGAAACCTATTACGAGCTAGGCTGGGCCGCTTATAACGAACGCAAGACGCTGGAGGCGATCGCCGATTTCGAGAAAGCTGCCGAGCAGTCTCGCGGCCTAGCAGGTGCTCGAGCCCGCTTCATGCTGGGTGAAATCTACTTCGAGCAAAAGAAGTACGAAGATGCCTTGGGGCAGTTCAAACGCGTGGTCTTTGGCTTCGGCGGAGAGCAATCGCTCGACAGCGTAAAGCCATGGCAAGCCAAGTGTGCCTATGAAGTGGGACGCTGCAACGAAGTGCAGATCCGCGAGGCGGCAGCGGCCAAGAAGGCAGAATTCATTGAAGAAGCCAAGAAGTTCTACACGATGGTTGTCGAGCGATACCCGCAGGCACCCGAAGCGAAACTGGCTCAAGCCCGGCTGGATGCCCTGGCGAAACTTTAAACGCCTGCAAGAGGCAAAGCGACCGTTCGATATGAATGATTCATCCTCGCAAGAAACGCGAACCCTTATGAAACGTGCCACTGGCCTTTCGCTCGTGCTGATTACCTGGCTGGCGATGTCGGCTGTTGTCTGGGCTCAAGATGCCGGTCCTGCCGCAGGCGAGCCAGAGCCGGAAGAAGCTCCGGCCATCATCGAACAGCGCTTGAGCGATACCGACTCACTCACACTGGTCAGCCTCGTGCTGCGCGGCGGCAAGATGATGATTCCGCTCGGCGTGATGTCGGTGATCGTCGTCGCGTTGACGCTCGAACGCTTGTTTGCTCTGCGACGCGGACGCATCCTGCCTTACAAGCTGCAGCGGGAGCTATCGCAACTTCGACTCAGCGAAAAAGGGCTCGACCCACGCGAAGCATATCGACTGTGCAAGAAGTATCCGTCGGCGATGGCCAATGTGGTTAAAGCAATGCTGCACCGGATTGGGCGGCCGCAGTCAGAAGTGGAACACGCCGTGGCCGAGGCGACCGAACGCGAAGCGGATCGGCTGTATGGCAATGTCCGCTGGATCTCGCTGATGGGAAGCGTCGCGCCGCTGCTAGGGCTGATGGGGACGGTCTGGGGGATCATCTGGACGTTCTATAAAACGACCCAACTCGAGATCGGAGCCGACCGAGCCGACCAGTTGGCAGGCGGTATTTTCGTGGCCCTGGTGACGACCCTCGGTGGTTTAACGATTGCGATTCCCGCGATGATTTTCGCGCAGTATTTTGAGAGCCGCATCGTGGCGTTGTTTCACGAGATGGACGAAGTGTTGTTCGACCTGATTCCTGGTTTCGAGCATTACGAAGGAAAGCTACGGGCCAAGCATCGCACGTACGATACGCCTTCCGCTACCAGCGCTCGGCCGAAGGACGTTCCGCACGGAGCCGCTCCAGGAGGTCCGCTGGAAGGTTCCTCGCCCCAGGTCTTGCCGAGGTCGCAATGATCGATCGTGGGCGAAGTTGATATCGTCCGCTTGCCGTGCTGGATTCCTTTCGTTCATCGTTCCTTGCAGAGTAGCCACTAGTGTCAGTCAAACTAAATCGCGGTCGCGCTCGGTCGATGCTCGATATCACTCCGTTGATTGATATCGTGTTTCTGCTGCTGATCTTCTTTATGGTGATGACTCGCTTTGATGAAGAAGATTACAAGCTAGATGTCATCCTACCGACTGCTAGCGAAGCCCAGCCGTTAATTTCGCAGCCACGCGAGCTGTTTATCAACATCGACGAAGAAGGTCGCTTTTTTGTCCGGGGGGATCAGCGTTCGATCGAAGAGATTGAAGCCCTGCTGGAACAAACTGCCGCCGACAATCCAGAGAGTTCGGTCATCATTCGAGCCGATAAAAACAGTAAGATCGAATTCAGTGTCCAAGTGATGAATGCCTGCAACAAGGCAAAGCTCAGCAATTACTCGATTAGCACCGCCGCCATTGAGCCAAACTAAGTAGCAACTGCTCCGTTCATTCAGGAGCTCAGCGGAAACCTTATGGCCCAAATTTGGAGATCTGACGAACCTCGCCCACCGACCGTTTCCACCGAGGAAAAGGCCTGGCCGGTGTACACTGCGTACACGTTCTTCATGCTCTACTTCGGTGCGGCCAGCTATCTGTTGTTCGACTGGGAACACGAGCTGTGGTACTACAACGCCCAGACCTACATTCTGGCGGCTGCGGTTGCCTGGCTCGTCGGGCTGGCGATCATTCCGCTGCTTGATCTGGGCAGCGTGCGACGCGGGATTCAGCTTTCGATCGTGCTTAGCCTGGTGCTGCATCTGAGCATGTTTCTCGGCATGGTGGCGATTGATGTTGGTAATGTGAACGACACCGCGCTGAACGAGAACCGCGAGAAAAGCCCCAAGCGGCAGCCGGTGGTCATCCCTGACTACAGCCCGGCCCAGATCAACGAAGATCGCGAATCGGAAAAAGAGTACGAACAGCCGATCGAAACCAAACAGGCCGAAGCGCAAGTCGACCCGCTGGAGCAGGAAAAGATCGAGCACGAACAGCCCAAGATGAAAGAAAACGACGTCTCGCAGGAAGAACTGCCGCGGGAAGTCGAACCAGAGAAGATTCAAAAGCGAGAGCAGCAAGTCGAGCAACCGAAGCAGGAATCGCTGAAAGAACTTCCTTCCGAACTTTCCAAGCAGTCGCGTGAAATGCAACGCGAATTGGAGCAAGCCCAGCAGATCGAAGTCCAGCAGCAAGAGGATCGCCAGGTCGAGCTATCCGCCGCCCAAGCGGCCGCTCAACGAGCCGCCCAGGCCCTGGAAATGCAGCGGCAGGAATCGAACATTCAAGATGCCGTGCAGCGCGCCACCGAAGTGCAGCGTCGAAGCACGGCCGCCGACATGCCGCAGCTTTCTCCTAGCCAGGCTCAAGAAATCCAGCGTCAGCAGATGCAAGCCAACAACCCGGCTCGCACCCAGGCCGATGCCATCGATGTCCAGCGAAACAATCCGCAGCGTGTTCGAGCCCAGGCCAATGCTGCCGATCTGGCCCGTCAGGAAGCCGCCAATCCGGCCAATCAGCCGCGGGCATCGGTTCAGTCCCCCACGTCGACGGCGATGGCCGCCAGCATGGCGTTAACGCGTAGCCAGCAGCAGAACGATCAGCAGATCGCGCCATCCGCTTCGAGTAACGATCTCGCTCGCAACGCCGCTTCCAGCAACATGCCGACGATTCGGACCAACATCAGTGAGAACCTTCCTCGACCGACGGTGGGGCAGGCCAACAGTTCGCAGCTTCGACCAGCCGCCGGATCGATCGCACGGCAAGATGTGGGTGGCGATGGCGTGGCGGCCAATGCCGTGAACCCTGGGCAACTTTGGGCGAAGCCAGCCACCGCGGCCCGAACGGCCGAGATGGTCGAACGTCACGGGGCAACACGCAGTGCTGCCTCGCGTGACGAAGGGATCGTGACCAGCGATCTGTCGAATCCTTCGATCGGTCGCTCGCCGGCCACCGGAGCCCAGGCAATGGTCGGCCCTAGCTCGCGGATCGAATTCCAGGGACCAGCCAACGGTAATCAAGCGGCCGCCAATGCCGACGCATTGGCTTCCGGTCAGTTCTCGACTCCTTCGATGAACATTGGCAAAGCCACCGGCAACGCGAACGATGAGTACGGCAACGGTCAGGTCGGTGCTGCCGATGTTGGTTCGCCGGGAGCGAACGTTGGGACCGATTTCTCGGCCCTCTCGCGCGGGACCGGAAACCGCGGCAACGATGGTGAATCGCTGGCCGAAATGGCTTCTGGAACCCAGGGCCTGCCCAGTGGACGAGGAAGAACGCCTGCTGCCGGGCCGATGGTCGGAACGCAAGCGAGTGCGGAAGGTATCCCTGGCGGAGCTGGTGGCGGCATGCCTGCTGGCGGTGGCGATCTGGTGGGGAACTTGCCAGGCATTGGCAATGTGCCGGAGATCCGACGGCGTGACCTCGGCGGACCTGCCATGCCATCGGGACGCCCAGGCGTGAACGACTTGGCCGGGGCTCCGATCGGAACGTCGGCCCAGCCAGGATTCATCGGACGTCGCCGAACAAGCGACGCTCCACAAATCACCACGAATATGGCCAACCTTCCGGTGCGTTCGCCCGGTCGACGAGGTCCGCTGCTAAGTACCAAAGCGGCGGTTCCTACCGAAGCCTTCAGCCGCCGAGCGATGCGAAAAGGGGGCGGGGCAGGGGACGGAGCAGTCCGACCTAGCCGCGAAACGGAAGAAGCAATCGAACGTGGCTTAGCCTTCCTGGCACGACATCAATCGGCCGACGGACGGTGGAGCTTGCGTGGCTTCGCAGCCGTTCACCCTGAGAACTTCCCGATTTATCAGGATGAACTGGCGACCTTGAATTCTGACACCGCCGCAACTGGGCTGGCACTGTTGGCGTTTCTCGGCGCTGGCTACGATCACCTGAGCGACAAGTACGAAGACGAAGTTCGCAATGGTGTGATGTTCCTGGTCGAAAATCAAAAGCCCAACGGCGACTTATACATCGAAATGGATGCCGCGTCGAACTCGAGTTGCCGGCTCTACAGCCATGCGATCGCGGCTTTGTCGCTCTGCGAAGCGTACGGGATGACGCAGGACGAGAACTTACGTGTCGCCGCGCAGAAGTCACTCGACTTCATTGAAGCGTCGCAAGATCGGCAGCTTGGCGGCTGGCGATATACGCCAGGACATGGCACCGATACCTCGGTAACCGGCTGGATGACCTTGGCGCTCAAGAGTGGTCAACTGGCAGGCCTGCGGGTCGATCCTGGCACGTTCGATGGCATTCGCCGCTGGCTGGCTTCGGCCGAATCACGACGCAATGGCCGAGCGGTTTATGTTTACAATCCGCATGCCCCGGACAACGATCAACAGCGACATGGACGTGTGCCGACGCAGACCATGACGGCGGTTGGGGCGTTGATTCAGCTTTATTTGGGTAATCGTCGTGATAGCCGCATCTTGCAAGACAGTGCCGACTATTTGAAAGAGAACCTGCCGGCGATTGGGACGCCTCAGATGCCGTTGCGGGATACGTATTACTGGTACTACGCCACCCAGGTTATGTTCCACATGCGGGGCGAGCACTGGGAAGCATGGGACAGCAAGCTGCATGTCATGCTAGAGCAAACCCAGGAACTGGAAGGCCCCACGGCCGGAAGCTGGGATCCCAAAGGACAGGTACCTGATCGGTGGGGTGGCTTCGCCGGTCGCATCTATGTGACGACGATGAACCTGCTCTCGCTGGAAGTCTATCACCGTCATCTGCCAATTTACGACGACGTGGCTAACTAGGCCGACGTCGTCCAGAAGCTTTCGGGTCGACAACTCTGCCGAGATCGAGCGGCAGGTTAGGCTTCGCTCGACGAATGTTCGTCAATCAGGCCGATCAGCTTGTTACGGCCCTGCTCAAAGAAGAACAGCTTGTTCTCGCGGGCCAACCAGCCGACTGCTTGCAGGACGATGTCTTTCTTTTCGCCCACTTCTTTGGTCAGCTTGGTAATGGTGACAGGACCTTCGGTGGCAAGATACGACCAGACCAGCCCCGAGGTTTCCCCGATTTTCTGCATCGTATCGTCGTGGAGATCGGTGGAAATCGACATCGAGAGGCTCTCCTCAGTTGAGAATCGTAGATGTAAGGATCCGCCAACAGAGTCGATTATAGTTAACCCAAAGGTGCGATTTCCAGTATTCGCCTACGAACGAATCAGGTCGTAAGTGATCGCGTTGAAGACCGGATCGAGATCTTCAAATTCGCGATCTTCCCCCTGATAAAGGATCACACACGGACGTACGCCTAGCATAAGGGCGCGGATCTTGGCCTGGACCAGGAAGTCGAGGCAGTAGAAGTTCAGATCGCAGCCGATCAGATCGACATCGTCCAGCTTTTGCGTGGCTGGGACCGACTCGAAATCGGTGTATTCTTCGCTCAACGCATCGCGAACCGCGTCGACCAGGGCTTCCAGTTCAGTGCCTGGTTCATAGATCATCAGCGTCCAGAAGGCTTCGGTCGGGCTATGAACCGACACACTGCGCGGCCAGGCGTTGGTTTGATCTTCGGTGACTCGCCAGTTTTCTGGGTACGAAAACTTGACGCCCAAATTGTCGTAAGTGGCAACCACGGCAGCCTTCGATGCGTAAGAGGGGGTGACCAGGGCATGCTGCCTTGGCGGTAACTGTTCTATTTCCCGTATTTTAACGCGTTCGGCCTATTTGCCTATCGGCGGTTGAGCCAGACTGCCGAGCCTGATCTAGGACGAACGGAGGCAGTTTGGTAGTCTCTGCCAGTTGGTCCAAAGCAGCGAACGGAATCGCTGGAAGCTTTATGATCTCGAAGCCATCCTCGCAGGAAGCACGCCCTGGTGCATTTCGCGGAAGCGAAATCGTCCTGGGACTTTGTATGCTAGCACTGCTGAGTGGATGTAGCACCTTCAGCCAGGCCAAGGCTTCTCACGACCGGGTCGTGCAAGCACGGCAGCTTACCCAGCGTGGTGTCCAAGCGATGCACCGCGACGACTGGGAGAACGCCGAGAAGTATCTGGCGGAAGCGAAGCAGAACGCCCCTTACGATTTGCAGGCCCGCGTTCACTATGCTGAGACCCTCTGGAAGACCGGCAAGCAGGCCGAAGCCATCAAAGAAATCGAAAACACGCTTCCTCTCGCCAACGACGATCCGACGCTCCATGCTCGACTGGGCCGAATGTATCTCGACTCCGGCGAACCGACCCGAGCCCACATCGCGGCCAACAAGTCGATCGAATGCGATCCGAAGCATGCCCCGGCCTGGCAACTTCAAGGCGACCTCGCTTTACTGCGTGGGGACCTCGACGGCGCGAAGCTTTCCTACATTCGAGCTGCCACGCATAGCGAGGGGCCTGATCGCGATGTGCAGCTCAAGTTAG
This sequence comes from Bremerella sp. JC817, assembly GCF_040718835.1. NCBI lineage: Bacteria > Pseudomonadati > Planctomycetota > Planctomycetia > Pirellulales > Pirellulaceae > Bremerella > Bremerella sp. JC817. The sequence goes on from NZ_JBFEFG010000266.1 coordinate 217,512, forward strand.
CGTCGACCTATCGCCGCCTCGGACAGCCAGGGCAATCGCTGGCATGCATCTCTTTGGTCGAACAGATTGAATTCGGGCAGCGTTTGCCAAGCGAAGTCGGCATCGAACAGGCCCTCGCCTATCGAGACCTTGGACGGAATCTTGAAGCCGCTGACACTTTGGCCGAGATCGCCGATGGCACGCCTTTGCCGGCCGACCTGTTGTGTGTCTGGGCGGAATGCGAACTGGCCGCTGGTCGTCTGGCCCGAGCCGAGTACGCGGCGAACCAGGCTCTGCAAACCGACCCGCAATACGCCCCAGCGATTCAGTTGGTCGGCCAGATGCCAGCCTATCGGCAGCAAGCCCAACAGGCGATGCGGCGCTAAAAGCGCTGCTAGGTTGGAGTGAGTCGAACTTGCGCCATTTCCGCTTTGCCTTGCTGAAGGCTAACGGTTATATCGATTATGCAGGTTAGGAAATCGGTGACCCCCGCATTGCATGTCGTGTCGGAACATGGACGTTTGACATGGCGGACGAGCAATCTAGGTTTTTCAAGACCAGCCCCGGAAATAGCTTCCGAGCACGCCTAGACAAACGACAGATAGTCGGAGATGTCCATGATGAACCAAACTGCCACTGTGACGACCGCTCCCTTTGTCGATCGACGTAGCACTCGACCGCCAGCAGAAACGCCGGTGTTCGAACGCCGTCAGTTCACCAATAGCCACGAGGGGTTGTCGCCGAAAGCTCAAGAGTTGGCATTGGCCATCGATCAGTACAAGCTTCGCAATCGTCGTCGGTTCATCACGTACGAAGAAATGTACGAGATCATCACTTCACTGGGTTACACCCAGTCGTAAGCGACATAAGACGTCGCTTGGAGAAGTCGCTATTCGGCGCTGCTGGTCGGCGCCGTTTCGGGGATGTCGTAATCCTGCAATTCTGAAGCGCAGGTAAAGCACTTCCATTTCTCTTCGGGTACCCGGCGAAATGCTTTGGCGAATCGCTGTGGAGACGACTTCTTGCCTCCCAGATCGCGAATGAAGATCCGTGCGACCTGGTCCGGATATTTGCGAGCCATTGCCCCGTAGGTCTCAGGGTCTTTCTCGCCAGAGTCACCCACCATCACAAACTTGCGGCCTGGGAAGGTCTTCAGCAGTTGCTTGATCGCCTTGCGCTTGCCCCAACGGCGGGCAATGAAAAGCTGCAGCACGGTTGGGTCTCGGAAACGGACGCTCTTCATGTGGAACGATCCCTCCGGCAGGCCTTTCTCGCGGAAAAGATCGGACAGCGGCTCGAACAATTGCCACGGGCTGCTGGTCACGTAATGGAACGCGGCGCCTTGCTCTTCCCACTTCTGGTACAGCTCGACCATGCCTGGCACGGTGGCGAACTCGTGCAGGAAGGTATTGGCTAGCATGTCTTTGCGGGTCGAGACTTCGGTATGTTTTACGGTGTCGTCAATATCGGAGATAACCGAGACACCTTGGTCGTCGATCAATCGGACGAGGCCTTCCAGCGGGGTGGCCACATCATGCTTCGAGTGGATCGCATACCGCACATGACGGGTCGCTCCAAGGGTCATGGCCAGCGTGTCGACGTCTTCCTTGGGGATGAAGATATTCCCCCGGAACTGACCATTCTTCTTGGTCTTATCGCGCAGCTGATAGACCTTATCCCCAATCTTCACGGCGATCTGCTTGCCGCCATGTTGATAGACGGTGAAGCCAAGGATCCGCTGGCGAAAGATGCTGGTCTCGAGCTGTTCCTGGTTCGCCCCCATCATACGGGCCAGCAGGCGGATCATGATTTTGCGCGCAAGATTCTCGGGAACCGCCTCGAAGACCGTTCCATGCACCTGCAAAATCCAGCCGCTCTCGTCCGGCGCCGGATAGGCATACGAAGGATAGAGCACAACGCGCTCGTTGTCCTTCAAGTTGCTGAGGGCAGTCTCATCGGGAACCATGCGCTGCCTACGAAGGACCTCCTGACCGAACCAGAAAACAAAGCTACTTTCCCTCGCAAATGGTCCAAAGGCCATGTGCGGAAATCCCATAAGCCTGGCGAGGGGGATTGGCCATGACGTATTCTACTCCATTCGAGGCATCCCTTGCAGCGATCTCTGAGAGATTCTTTGCCATTGAGACCGCATTCATCTTCTCAATTTCCTGCGATCTATTTCTTCTAGGTGGTGATCGACGCCGAAGACTACGGTGATATGGGGGTTGGGTTGGGAAGTCCTACGGGTTTGGTTATATTTCCCAGTAGCTCCCTTTTTCCCGCCTTTCATGCCTTCCTCGACCAATGCCCGCCATGAACGACTCGGATACCGCCGTAGAACCCGTTAGCGTCAAACCAGGCCTCACCGAGGATGTGATCGCCATTATTGTCGGTATCTTGCTGCTGGCCATGTGCTTTACGGCCGCCATGGTCATGGGCAAACCGAAGGTGGAAGGGGACCAGGTCACCGCTATCACCAGCCCGCTGAAGGGTTGGGTCGACAAGCCCGGCGGATGGAAGGCGAACCCCGTCGAGTCCTTTGTGGGGACGGCCGAGAAGCCGAAGACGACCTGGCCAGGCATGTTGGGCGCGATGTTGATCCTGGGAGTCTTCATGACCGCCATAGCCCCAGTGATGCGACCATTCGCCAAGCCAGGAGCCTTTATTGGTGGCTTCCTTATTCTGTTTGCGCTGGCGGCGCTCTCTTACCTGTTGGCGGGACAGGCAACCATTAAGAATTACAACCTCGAGTACGCGCTATGGGCGCTGCTGGTCGGATTGATCATCGGCAACACCATCGGCAAGTCGGCATTTGGCTCCATGGGCGAGGCCGCCATGCGTACCGAGCTGTACATTAAGACAGGCCTCGTGCTGTTGGGGGCCGAAGTGCTCTTCAGCCGCCTGATGGAACTTGGCATGCCAGGGATCATGATTGCCTGGGTGGTGACACCGATCGTGCTGATCTCGACCTTCTGGTTTGGCCAACGCGTGCTGAAGATGAAATCGGCTTCGCTGAACATGACTATCTCGGCCGATATGTCGGTGTGTGGTGTCTCGGCGGCGATCGCGACCGCCGCGGCATGTAACGCCAAGAAGGAAGAGCTCTCGGTCGCGATTGGTCTCTCGCTCTGCTTCACGGCCGCGATGATGGTGGTGATGCCACCGTTGATTGAAGTGATGGGACTTGATCAGGTGGTCGGTGGGGCTTGGATTGGTGGCACGATCGATGCAACCGGGGCCGTTGCCGTGGCAGGTGGTTTGCTCGGCGAGACCGCCCTGGAAGTTGCCGCGACGGTGAAAATGATTCAGAACATCTTGATTGGCGTCATAGCCTTCGGGGTGGCTGCTTACTGGACGACTCGTGTGGAAACCGAAGGGGGCGAAGCTCCTAAGATCGGCCTCGGCGAAATCTGGAAACGCTTCCCCAAGTTCGTGCTCGGCTTCGTCGCGGCGTCGATTATCGCTTCGGTTCTTTACGCGTCCTCGGATCAAGGCGAGATGCTCGTCGGAGCGACCACGTCGGTTACCAAAGGACTGCGAGGCTGGTTGTTCTGCCTGGCATTTGTTTGCATTGGTATCGACTTAAACTTCCGTCAGTTGGCCCATCAATTTCATGGTGGCAAACCGCTGGTACTGTACGTTTGCGGTCAAACTTTGAATCTGATTCTGACCCTGGCAATGGCTTATTTTGCGTTTAAGATTGTCTTCCCAGAGGCTGCCGGTGGCTAAGGAAAGTAACTACCGAGGTTGGGTCGCTTTGGCCGCGATCACGTTGGTGATGGCAGGCATCTGGGGGATCGTCTTGCCCCGGGTCGCCCAGACCAAGGTCGTTCAAGAGCGAGAAGCTTTCCTCGAAGCCCACCGCATCAATCCGGCCGCGATGTTCTATACCGAACTCGAGTGCCTGGACGATTCGCAGAAGTAACGTCGTTTACTCCGGCAGTTGTGGCTTCTCGACCTGTGGATACTGCTTGCTGCGAAGGCCTTCGCGCAAGAACGTGACGAGTGCTTTCTTCTCTTCCGGCGTTAGCTTCAGCGGAACGATGTGCGAATCGAGGTTCGGGTTCTTACCGCCTCCTTCGCTATAGAAGTCGACCACTTCTTCTAGCGTCGCCTTGCTGCCGTCGTGAAAGTACGGCGCCGTCAACGCCAGGTCGCGGAGCAGGGGCGTGCGAAACTTGCCGACGTCTTCTTGTCGGCCTGTCTGATCCGCGAGTCCACGATCTTGCGGTAACGAATCGAGCCCGGTGCCAATATTGTGGAACTGATGATCGGTATAGACCTTGGCGATGTGGCAGTTGCCGCAGTTCGCTTTGCCGAAGAACAAGCCGCTGCCGATACCGATTTCGCCATCCAACGCATCGGCGTGCCCGCCACGGAAGCGATCGTACAGGGTCTCGCCCGCGACGATCGTTCGCTGAAACGCCGCCAGGCTGCGAGCCACATTTTGGGCGGTTACTCCATCCGGAAAGATCGCCTCGAACTGCTGGCGATAACCGCCGATCGATTTCAAGCGATCTTCCAGCACGCCGAGATCGATATCCATCTCGATCGGATTCTGCAGAGGCGAAAGTGCCTGCTCTTCCAACGAACGGGCCCGGCCATCCCAGAAGAACGTGCGATGCAAACCAACGTTCACGATGCTGGGAACATTGCGCACGGTGGGTTCTCCATGGGCCCCGGCCGTAAAACGCTGATTGTCGGCCCAGCCTTGGTTAGGATCGTGACAGGTCGCACAGCTGGTCGTGCCATTGCCACTCAGCCGAGGGTCGAAGAAAAGTTGCTTCCCGAGCTGAACCTTCGCCGCGGACTGTGGGTTGTCGTCCGGAACAATGATCCAGTCGATCCCCAGCGGAACGTCGCTGACGAAGGTCGACTGTGCATAAGTTGCCACCGGTTCTGGCAGCAATACGAGCAGCAGCAATAAAATCAGGCGAGGCATAGGCGAAGATAGGCCACATTAAATCAACTAGGCCCTGTCAGAAAACCCTATCAACACATGGTTTTCAAGTACCGCTGAATGAATGCCCATTTGAGCATACCGAGGAAGTTTCTCGCTCGCTTTTCGAAGCGGGTTAGGATGCGGCGGCATTCTTTCAGCCAGCCGATCAGACGCTCGACGATGTTCCGCCTTCGGTACGTGGCTTTATCGAACTCGACCAGTCGAGCAACTCGCTCTTCGTTCGATTTGCTGGGGATGATCGGCAAGATGCCAAACTCGATCAGGTACTCGTCGATCCACTCGGCTCGGTATCCTTTGTCGCCAGCGAGAAAGACGGGGGCGATGAACTCGTCCGCCTCATCGTCGCGCACTTCACACGTTTCCAGCAGCGTCTGCAAGCACGTGGACTCGTGGGCTTGGCCGGGCGAAAGAACGGCGTGTAGAGGATGGCCATGCGAGTCACACAGCAGGTGGATCTTCGTGCTAAATCCCCCACGACTGCGGCCTAAGGCTTCACAGCTAGCCTCTTCATCCGCCCCCTTTCACGGCTCCGGCAGCACATCTGGCCGCTCGAACGGTCGTTCCATCGACACACCACAACTCGGTGTCGATCGCTCCTGCGTCGACATGAGCAGAACGCAGCAGATCCAGGATTTCATTAAGCGTTCCATCCTGGTTCCACGTCGCGAACAGGTCGTACACCGTGCCCCATTTACCGAACACCTCCGGCAGATCACGCCAGGGAGCCCCGGTTCGCAGAATCCACAGAATGCCATCGACAACCATCCGCCGATCGACTCGCGGTCGGCCGGTACGAGCAGGCGGCGGAAAGATGCCAGCAATCAATTCCCATTGATCATCGGTAAGGCAATGGCGTGCCATGATGGACCTCTGTGTGTTGAAAAGAGAATGTGCTCTTCAACGGTTGGAGGTCCGGAATTGAAAGTCAAATTACCGTTTTCTGACAGAGCCTAGAATGTCACGTTGATTGTACAATGCCAGAAAGCATGTGGCTGCTGAATCTTTTCCTCTATCGGATAGGCTTTCATGTCTCGCCCCATCATTGTCGGTGCTTTTCTCTTAGCCTTCTGCGTTGGATGCGAAGGAAGAGAAGCCGCGCGGGCTAAGCAGACCGCTCAGATATTTAGCTACGCCATCCCCAACTATCGAGATACCTTTCTCGACGCGGGGCCACCCATCGTCGTCGCGGATCAAGACGGGAATCTACTGCATAGCTGGCGGAGTCTGCTCATACCGTTTGTGATGCAAAACTCGTTCTTTGATGAGTACGATTTGACGACCGCCTGGGATAGCCCTCAGAACCAGGATTTGGCGGATGGGACGAGACGACTTGATACCGAGAAAGGTTCAGATCCTGCTTCGGTAAGTACCTTTTACCGCGAGCCGAGAACTGGTGACTCTAGGGACACCATCTATGTCGCCTTGGTTCAAGCACCATTGGAAGCCAAGCCTTATGGAGGTCGCGACGCTGATGGTCACATCGGATACTACCTACCCCAAGGGATCCCAATGGTGGTTCTGCAACTGAAGCAAAGCGACATTCACTGGATGGAGCCCTGCGATGTCGCTTTGTTCGAGAAGCCGTTTCCGAACTGGCTATCCTTGGCGGACATTCAAGATCAGATCGTCCGCTCGTTCGAAGTCGGCAGCGAAGTGACCGTGCGCGAGCGAGACGAAACGCTTCGTTTTCTGGAGCAACTACGCCAACAGGATTCGCGCGAGGTGGCCGCCGCTCAGTAGCCGCCGCCTCCCAGTTTTCCTTCGGCAGCACTATCCACGTTGTCGGCATCGTACGCATCGAGAATCGCCGCCGTGGCACTTGCTCCGCAGCGTGACGCGCCGAGCTGTTTCACGCGAATCAATCCTGGCAGATCGCGTACACCACCGGCCGCCTTTACTTCGACCGCCTCCGAGCAAGTCGCTCGCATCAGTTGCAAGTCGTGTTCGGTCGCACCGAGATAGTTGTAGGCTCCGTCCGGTTGTTTCACGAAGCCGAAGCCTGTGGATGTCTTCACCCAGTCGGCTCCCGCCGCTTCGCAGATTTGGCAAAGCTTCTGCTTCAAGGCATCGCTATCGAGACCGGCGCCACCTTGATTCAGGTAGTCGTTCTCGATGATGACTTTGACCTTGGCCCCATGCTTATGGGCTTCGTCGCAAACCGCTTGAATATCATTCAGGACATATTGCCAATCGCCGCTGATCGCCTTGCCGATATTGATCACCATGTCGACTTCGACGGCGCCATCGCGACAGGCCAGTTCGGTTTCGTATCGCTTCACTTCGGTCAGGTTGCTGCCATGCGGGAAACCAATCACCGTGCCGACAAGCACCCCGGTGCCCTGCAGCAATTCGGCGGCCCGGGCGACGTAATACGGTTTGATGCATACCGAAGCGACCCCATACTTCACGGCGGCCTGGCAGCCCGCTTCCAGCTCGGCGTCGGTCATCGTGGGGTGAAGCAGCGAATGGTCGATCATCTTCGCGAGGTCTTCGTAGCGATACGACATAGGGTATCCTTTGCAGTGATGGGGGAGCTTCCGTGGGGTTATCGCTGCGGAATAAAGTTTCGCAGGTAATGGCTGCTTTGCTTGAGTGCCAGGTAACGGTCTTCGAGCGAGCCTTCGTAGGCAGGGTCTTCCACTTCCACGCAGACCGGGCCGTTGTAGCCTGCCGCGCTGAGTGCCGCGACAAAAGCCCCCCAGTCGACTTCGCCCAGTCCCGGCAATTTGTCCACATGAAACGCCGTCGGCAAGGCAAACGTTCCGACATCGTTCAATGCGTGATAGTCGACCCGGACATCTTTGGCGTGCACATGCACCAGTCGACTGGCGAACTCTCGTAGTGGGAACAAGTAATCGATCTGTTGCCATACTAGATGCGACGGATCGTAGTTCAAGCCCAGGCTATGGCTCGGCAAATCGGTGAATAGCTTCCGCCAGATTGCGGGCGAAATCGCGAGGTTCTTTCCGCCGGGCCATTCATCTTTGGTGAACAGCATGGGACAGTTCTCGATGCCGATCCGTACCTGATGGCTTTCCGCGAATTCGACCAACGGCCCCCAGATCTCCAGCATGCGTGGCCAGTTGTCTTCCACCGACTTCGTCCAGTCGCGACCGATGAAGGTGTTGATGCGTCCGATCCCAAGCTCGGCGGCGGCGGTGATTACTCGGCGGATATGACCGGCGGCGAGGGAAGCTTCTTCTTCACGCGGGGAAAGAGGATTCGGGTAATAGCCGAGTGCGCTGATGCTTACTCCATACTTCTGAATCAACGCGTTGATTTCGGCTACCTTGGCCACGCTGATGTTGGCGACATCGATATGGGTAATGCCCCCATACTTCCGGCTGGGGCCCTGGTCGGGCCAGCACATGATTTCGACGCAGTCATAGCCATAGGCCGCGCCCTTTTCAAAGACGGTTTCCAGGTTCGCATCTGGCAAAATGGCACTGACAAATCCGAGTTGCATCATGGTGTGACCTCCTCTTGGGGTATATCGCGTCGATCGATTCCAAGCGTCGGTTCAGTATAACGAACGTTCCTGGTCGATTCGCGTTGCGACGAAAGATCTGTCGCCCGTGAAAATGATTGGAATTGGCGTTTCCGAGGGGGTATCTTGATTCCTCCTGGGGTCGTTGTTTGCCACTGCGGGATTGCTAACGATAAACCTGACCCCGGATCGGTGGCGTAGACGTTGCCGACGATGTGATCAGCCGTGACGGAGTTTGGGAAGCGATGTCGGAAAATAAGACCCAACCAACCAAGGAGAGTGCTGCGAAGTTTATCGACGCCCTGGAAGACTCGCAGCAGAAGAAAGATTGCAAGCAGTTGATGAAAATGATGCGGGCCGCAACCGGCGAACGTGCCGTCATGTGGGGGCCTAGCATCATTGGGTTTGGTTCGTATCACTACAAATACGAGTCGGGCCGCGAAGGAGATTCTCCCATTCTAGGCTTCGCACCCCGCAAAGGACAAATCAGCATTTATCTATCGTGCGATATCCTGCAGCATGCCGATCTGTTGGCTCAGTTAGGGACGCATAAAACTGGCAAGGGATGCTTATACATCCGCAAGCTGGCGGAAGTCGATCGCGACGTGCTGGAGCAATTGATTCAGCGAGGTATTGAAGAAGTGGAGCAGCGTTATCCCAAGCGGTAACTAACGACGCGCTTCGTTGCCGCCACTGGCGTGTCGATTGAGGTGCAGCTTCTTCTGGATCTCGTCTTTCAAACCTTGCACAACCGACTTCTTGTCGGTCTCTTCCAGGATTCGTTTGACGACGGTCTTAGGGCCTTCATCGCCCCAGCTGGCACCATGCTCGAAGTAATACTTCGCCGCCTTGCCGACAATGTACGAACCATAACCGGCCGCACCACCTTGTGGCAGGGCTGTCAGCACGGTGCCCCAGCCCAAGGTCAATGTCTTCACGACCGAGCTGATGGCATGGGTGCCCAGTTCTGCCGTGATTGCCCAACCAGCCGCTTGAAGAATACTGGTCACCAGTTTCTCGATGTTCGACCAGGTCATCTCGATCCCATAGATGTGTGCCAATGCTCGCAGCATGGCGACATCCACGGCGCTGCCGCCGATCACGTCGTAGACCGGCAACGGGTTCACTGCGACGGCGGTCGCTTTGACGACGGCAAAGCTCCAGATCGTTTGGTTCGCGCGGTGATCGCGGATCTTCACTTTCAACGAAGCGACCCGGTCCGATTTGTCGGCGGCGTACATCGCCGCGTTCAAAGCCAGCAGACCCAAGCCATCTTCTTCCAGCACTTCCAGCAAGCGAAGCTTCAGGTCTTCGACCTTGGCCGGAGGATTCCGCCATTCGCTCCGTTCGGTGCCATCGGCCTGTTGGATGATGTACTCAACTTCTTTCGGCTGGGCCGAAGTCTCGACGATGCTTTCCTTGGCAATGATCCCGGAAAGACGTTGTTCCAGGATCTCGTCCAACCGTTCTCGTTCGCGAGGAGAGTAAAGGTCGATCTTGTTGAGGACGACGATGATTGGCTTGTTGACCGAAGCCAAGGCGACCAGTGCCGAGTACTCCGTCTCGTTCAAGTCAGAGTCGATGACAAACAGGATCACATCGGCCTGGCGAGCGGTGTCTTGGGCCATCTCGCCACGATCGGCGCCACCAACTTCGTTGATCCCTGGCGTGTCGATCAGCACGACTTCGCTGTCTGCCAGCCCAGGAATGCGATAGCCGGCACCATCCCAGGCCACGTGCCAGACTTCTTTGGTCCAACCACCTTGGATATCGACCTGGGTGACTGCTTTGCCGACCAAAGCGTTGATCAAGGCGGACTTGCCGGTCGAGATTTCGCCGAAGACAACGATCTCGACGCGGCCACTGGTCAGCTTGGTTTCCATCGTCTGCAACTGCGATAAGTCGCGCCGCAGAAGTTCCTTTTCCTGCTCGCTACAGCCGCGGAATCGATCGAGCGTATGACGAACCGACTGCAAGGCATCCAGGTAGCGGCGATCGTCCGCGTGAAGCGCATCGCTGCTTGCTGAATCCAAAGCAGGAGCCTGATCGGTCGGTGGAGCCGACGACGTGGGCAGTTCGGAGGTTGGGTTGTCGTTACTTTCGTTCGACATAACGTTCGCGGGCTTCCTGAACCAGTTTACGCAGGTTTTCGGTGTTGGTTACTTTTGCCCATTCCCGACGAGCCAGACCCGCCAGGCCACCTTCCGGTTCCTGCATACCATTCTTGAAATAGATCATGAAAACGTTACCGATCCAGCGGGTCACGATCGCCATCACAATGCCGTTGAGCAGCATACCAGGGATGGTGCCGATCCCGGGGACGGTCTTCAGCAGCGAGGCAAAGGCCATCGTCACGATCGGGGCGGCCATCTGCACGCCAAGGTATCCAATCAACTGTTTACCCAATTGACCGAGCAAGTTGACCGCCACGTCGAGGTCGACATCCTGACGATATACCTTCGCCAGATCGATGACCATCTTGGTCGAGATCGCCACGCCAGCGGCCAGGTCGACCATCGGGACGGGCAGGGGATTGGCCAGAGCACCCGCTCCGCCAGAAGCCCACATATAGCGATTGATCAACTGATTCGCCTGGCGATCGATCGCGGCTTCCACCTCGAGCCGAGCCTTCTCGACGAGGCCACGCGATTGCATCAACAGGTTAGCCAGCAAAAGGTCGGTACCATCTTTCTTAACGACCTGCAGCATCCGCCGGGCAAGTGTTTCGATGCTGAGCGGTACTTCGACTTCTTCTTCGATTTCGGTATTGTCGGGCAGCACGCGGATTCGACGTCGCTTGGTCGTCCGCGAACGAACCGAGAGGATGTCTTCAGCTTGGACCAAGTCTTTGGTTTGCTGCGTGATCTGCTGAAGCAGTTTCGCTTTGTCGCTATCGGTGAACCAGTCTTCTTTATTGAGGCAGATCAGCACCCGTTTGTCCATTTTGGCGAGCAGTTCAAGGAGCTCGAACTCGCTATGCCGCAGCGGGCCATCGACCACCAGCAGTACGACATCGGCATCTTCGGCCGAATGGGTCGCGATCTCTTGGTGCAGGCTGCCATCGACTTCGCCCAGTCCCGGCGTGTCGATCAATTGAATCTTGTTGTTGCCAGGCCATTCGACCTGGTTGCGACGAACCGTTGTACCGCCGACCACGTCGGTGCTGAACGCATCGCGTCCGGCCAGGGCGTTGAGGAGCGATGACTTCCCGCTCGAGATGGTGCCGAAGGCGATGATCTCGAGGTTGCCACCTTCGAGCTTGGCTTCAATGCGGTCGATCATCGGATCGATCAGATCGCGGAAGTCGCCATCGGACATCTCGTCGCGAAGATCGTTGATACTGTCGAGGTTCTCTTGCAGTTCTGAACGACGCTGATCGGCGGTTAGTTCATGCGGACTGCGGCTTCGCATTTCGCGGCGATGATCTTTGCGGATCTTGGCATGGACCAGCTTCCAGATTCCCCAGCCAGCCAGGCCGAGTAAGATTGCCGCACCAAGGCCGACGATCGAGAAGTAGATCCATTTGCCGACCGTCCCGAGGTCGTTGCCTTCGCGGATGATTCCGGCAACCCAGCCAGGGACGTAGATCATGGCCAGCCCGATCAGGACCAGCAACACAATCAGTCCAAGACCCTGGTTTTTCCACGGGGTGGGCATAGCGAATCGCTTGAGGATATGGCGAAGGAAATTCATGGAATAGTTTAGGTTACGCGTCGAGGGAAATCATCGCCAACGGGGGGCCACCCCGACAACCTCGGTTTCGGTCCGATTTTGTCAGTTCTTGGGAATATTAAGCCCAAGAAACGAAAAAGCGGACCGAAACGTGTCCGGTCCGCCTGGGGATCGACCCTGAACGACTGCGACATTTAGCCATCGTCGGTCAGGCAATGGTTCGGGGAAGAGCCTATTCAGGCTTCTTCTTCTTGTTCGGACCTGGGCCCTTCTTCTTGCCGCCCAAACCGAGTTCTTTCTTCTGTTCTTCGGTCAGCACGCCGGCCAGCTTCTCACGGATCTTGCCGTTCAGCTCGTTGACAGCCTTCTGGGCTTCTTTCTGCTCATCGGTCAGCGGGGCCTTGGCCTCGACGAATTCACGCAGTTCTTTGCCCTTGAGACCCTTTTCGTTGCCTTCCTTCATGGCAGCCATCCGGGCCTGGCGGTCTTCTTTGGTCAGGCCAACGGCCTTGGTCAGCTCTTGCAGCTTGGGGCCGAATTCCTTCTGGATCGCGGCGACCTGTTCCTTTTGTTCGGCGGTCAGGTCCAGCTTCTGGACGCGAGCGAAGATGCCGGCTTGGGCAGCTTTGCCCCCTTCCTGCTTCTTCTTTTTGGGCTTGGCTTCGTCGGCACCCAGGGCGGTACCAACAGACAGGATCGCCACCAGGGCGAACATCAACAGGGTGTGACAACGGGACATAACGATCGGGACTCCGATAGGGTAGGGAAAAGTAACAAAGTCAGAAGCGGGGGCGGCCGGCCGTTCTCTTACGAGAAGAGCTGGCGAATGACCTTGCCGTCGCGCACGATCGTGATCGGGCGACCGGTGTTGGTGTGATATTCCTTGGTGTGGTCGATACCCAGGTTGTAGAAGAACGAAGCCGCGGCATCGTCTGGCTTGATTCCTTCTCCATCCTTGGGCAGCGTGGCCTTCTCGTCGCTCTCGCCGATCACCTGACCACCACGAACACCCCCGCCAGCCATCAGCATGGTCATGCAGCGTGGGTAGTGATCGCGACCACCACGGCCGTTGATCTTCGGCGTACGACCGAATTCGCCGGTTACAAAGACGCCGGTCGAATCGAGCAAGCCACGGGTATGCAGTCCATTGAAGAGTGCGGCCAGGCCGTTGTCCAGCTTTGGCAGCAGGTTATCCTTCAAACGGGTGAAGTTCTCGGTGTGCGTGTCCCAGCCACCATTGGTGATGGTGACGAAGCGAACGCCACTCTCGATCAAACGAATCGCCAGCAAGCAGCTCATGCTGAAGTCGTCGGCTTCAAAGTCCTTGGCGAACGCAGGGCTTTCCTGGGCGACATCGAAGGCATCGCGAGCACGCTTCGAGGTGATGATCGCGTGGGCCTGGTGGCTGAAGCGATCCAGACCATCCAGCAGTTGATCGTCCGATTCAAAACCGGCGAAGGTCTGATCCAATTGGGCCAGCAGCTTGTGGCGACGTTCGACGGTGTCGATAGTCAGCCCGCCGGTCAGGCTTATCCCGCGCACTGAATAAGCCTGACCGGGCTTGGGCGTACTGTTGGTGGCCAGGGGAGCGTATTTCACGCCCAGGTAGCCAGCCGAATGCGAGCTTCGTGGAATGGCCACGAATGGTGGCAGATCTTCGGGCGAATCGAGTTCTTTCGTAACGATCGAACCGTACGCTGGGTACTGCAGCGAAGCGATCGGTCGTGTTCCGGTATTGACGTACTCAGTACCCAGTTGATGGGCAGCCAGCGTATGCGAAACACCACGCAGAATCACATATTTGTCGGCCTGTTGGGCCAGCTTCGGCAAATGCTCGCTGATCTCGATACCAGGCACGTTCGTCTTGATTGGGTTGAACTCACCGCGGTATTCGCTCGGAGCGTTGGGCTTCGGATCGAACGTGTCGATATGCGTTGGGCCACCGTTCAAGTTAACGAAGATGCCAGCTTTCGCCTTGCCACTGCCGGCGATGGCACCTGCTTCGGCCATCGACATGTAGGAAGCCAGGTTCATCCCGATACCGCCCATAACACCGACTTTCAGGAAGTCGCGGCGGCGTACTCCGTCACACGTTTGATTGATCGGCATAACCAGTGATCCTTACGAGTTCGATTTTGGGTGTTTTGATTTCGTCGAAAGTTACGGGGCATGCCGGCGCTGGCGGAGGCATGTCGAGGTTATCGCGGGGCCCGGCCGATCTGTTGCAGACCGACCGGTTCAAACCGACTAGTGGTTGACGATGAACTCTTTCGTGTTGAGCAGAGCCCACATCAGGTCATGCAAACCGTCGACCGGATCGTCTGCCTCTTTCAAGTGAGACAGCGAAATGGTCATCTCTTTTTCGTTGGGCTGACGGCTCAGGGTCCGCAGATAGGCCTGGGTGACCATCTGGGCGGGGGATTCAAACGAGGAAGGAGCTGCCTGGGCGACTTCTTCTTCGCTGGCTTTCGCTTTGGCGAGTTGCTTCCGCAGAACTTCCAGGCGTCGTTTACCGGCGGCCAGACGTTCGCGAACTTCCGCGATTTTCTCTTTATTGCCGTTGGCTTCCAGGCGTTGGAGTGCATCGCGACCCTTGCCCATCATTTCGTACAGACGTTTGATCTGGGCTTGGATCTGTTGCGACTGAGTCGAACGCTTGTCGAGCTTCGGATTCATCGACTTCTCGACTTCACCGATCCAACTGTTACCGTTCGCCATCGAGCTGTGCAGGCTAAAGTCGTTCTGCAGGAAGACCGTTTGCAGCAGCGTTGCTTCTTCGCTCCGGTCGCAATCGCAGTTGCTGGCCCGTTCGCTACGACCGAAGATCTGCAGCGGGTAGGAAGCACTGCCATTGATTCGAGTGCCGGGGATGGCGATCGCCCGGTTGTCGATATCGGTCAGGTAATTCTCCATACCCTTATCACCGGTGATGGCCTGTTGGATGATGTCGTAAGCAACTTCGGCAGGCAGGCGGCGAGGAATCGCTCGGCTGAAGTTGCGGGTATCGAGACGATTGGTTTCGTTCGGCGTCCACGACAGTTGATAGGTTCGGCTGGTCGCGATCTCGCGATGAACCCATTTCAGGTCGTAGTTGTTGGCGATGAAGCCCTTGGCCAGGTAGTCGAGCAGCGGTTCGTTGCTCGGCGGATTGCCCAGGCTCAAGTCGTCGGTTGGGTGAACGATGCCAACACTGAAGTACGTTGCCCAGATACGGTTGACGATCGCACGAGCAAAGTAAGGGTTGTCTTGTTCTTTGAGCCAATCCATGACCGGCTCGCGAACGTCTTCGTAGTCGCGAAGGTCGATCGCTTCTTCACCCAAAACACGAGCTTCTGGCGAACGAGCGGCGATGCCGTTGCGGTTCTTCTTGTTCTTGGCGTTCTTGTTGGCGTTGGTCGATCGAACTGGCGTGACGACCAGTTCCGGGAAAGGAACCGTCTTGCCGTTCTCCAGCTTCTTGGCGAACTCGCGACGCTGCTGGTTGCCTCGCAGTTCTTTGTCGATGTCGAGTTCTTCGATCATCTTGGTGTATTCAGCGAACGCTTCGGCATCGAACCGTGGTGGCTGAGCCGTGAAGCGGGCACCGGTGAAGAACGTCTTGAACTCATCAAAGTCATCTTTCGACCAGACATCGAAGGGGTGCTTATGGCACTGGGCACACTGGATGCGAACGCCCATGAAGGCATAGGCAAACGCAATCGCACGTTCTTCTGGCTGACGGAACTCGCGACGAGCCCAATAGTGCGTCATGTACTCGCGATCGGCGAACGTGCCGCCATCACGATACAGGTCGCTCATTTCTTCGCAGTACTCGCGGTAGCTTTCCCCTTCCAGGCGACTACGAGCGAGAATGATGCCGGCCGCGATCTTGTCGTACGATTCGTTCTTGGCGACGCGGTCGTAGATCCAGTCGTACCATTCCTGAGCTGGGCCGGTTCGCATCGGCGAAACGTTGACCAATTGCTGATCGTTGTTGCCGGTGATGTCGCACAGCAGCGTGGTCATCTTGGCCACGTAAGCAGGCGTTTCGAGAAGCTGGTCAACCTTCTTGGCTCGCTTGTCCGGATCCTGATCGGCCAGGAACTGATCGATCTCTTTCGGAGTTGGCAACGTGCCGGCGATGTCGAGGCTTACGCGACGGAGGAACTGTTCGTCCGACGAGATGTCACTTGGCACGACACCCAGCTTACGTAGTTTCTGCACAACCAATTGGTCGATCTTGGTTGGGGTGGGAACGGCCGGATAGTTGTCGCCGATCAGCTTGCTGACCGGGCGAATCACCGGGATGGCAACCACTGCTTTGTCGTAGGCGACGACGACGTGCGTGTCGCCTGGCTCGCCACTGCTGACCTTGCCGTTCTCGTCGATCGCGGCGACGGCTTCGTCGTTGGTGGTGAAGCGGCAGAGTGGCGTGACATCTTCACGCGAACCATCGGCCCAGACGGCAATCACCGTCAGCGGAGCTTGTTGGGACGGGTTGTTGAAGACGATTTCTTCTGGCGAAACGTCGAGGTGATCGAGCACGGCGACGCTTTTTTCGTCGAACTTCGCACCTGATTTGATCCAGTTGTGCAGGATGCGGTGTTCCCAGCTATCGATTTCAAATCGCTGGCCACCTTCATGCATGTCTTCGTCGGTTGGCTTGGCGATGATCAAGCTGTCGTCGATCTTCTCGAGGTCCACACGTGGAGCTTCGCCTTCGGTCATGGCGGCATGGTCTGCCTTGAAGTCGTAACCGAACAGCGACAACATGAAGCCGCCCCGTCCCTGGAACGAACCATGGCAACTACGGCCATTGCAGCCCAAGCGTCCCAGCAGCGGAATCACGTGCTTCTGAAAGTCAGGCGTTTCGGTCACGTCGGCCGGTGTATAGCGGTCGATGATGTTGGGCGAGATCTCGGCGCCTGGCTGGGTGCCAGTCAACGTTTCGGCTTGCAGCCGAGCAGCGGAAGTGGACAACGCAAAAGCGGTCAGCGTTACCAGCATGTGGCGAGCGAACGTGGCGTGCATTGGGTTGCTATCCTTCGCGTGGTTGAGTGATGGGACGAGATGAATAGGGGCTTTGTGGATGACGCGACTTACTTGCGATCCGGTTTACGATTGGGATCGAGTTGACGCATCTGGCGTTCAATCAGCGCTGAACCCTCCTGGTCGAGTCGCTGAAGATTTTGTTTCAAGCGTTCGACCCGAATTTCGGCTCGACGTAGTTCTTCTTCGCTGACTCGCTTCTGCGTGGCGAGCTTATGCTCGAGTGCCTTGCGAAGTTCGTCGCGAAGATCTTCATCACCGGGATTCAACTGCAGGCGAGCCGCCAACAGCGTCGCGCTGCTACTCGCTTTCCACAGTTGCAACTGGATGTCGTACAGGTATGGGTTGCGTTCTTCCATCTGGCCGAGACGCTCGCTGACGCGATACAACTCGCGGACCGCTTTGCCGTATTCCTTCTGATCCATACCACGCAACTGACGCAGAAGTTTCTCGAGCGCTGGATGATGTTTGCGAGCGAACGCCAACGCAGCTTCTTCGCGACGCTTACGTTCTTCCGCGGTGATCTTCCAGTCGCTGCTTTCCGCACCCTGAGCGATCTGGCGTGGTGGCAGCGCGTTCGGAGAACCGGACGTGACAGGGGTTGTTCGCGAGCGAACCGGGGAAGTGATTTTCTGTTCGGTCTTTTCCTGGGCGATCGTCAACGACGCCATCAACATCGTGCCCAGCAATGCGAGGCCGAAGGAGGCGAAAGATCGTGGCAGGAACGAGGCATTCTTCATGAGCAAAAGCAAATCATGTTTCGAGGGAACTTACATCGCCGGGGCGATAGGATCGTCTTCTTGTTGGGCGGCCAACGCCTTCAGCATCCACGATGGTGGGCTGTCGGTAGAGCCGGCCAGAAGCTGGTCGAGCGAGTCGGTTTCGTCGGCGAGTGGTTCTTCCCACAAGCCATCCAGTTCGGTCGTTTGTGACTCGATGTTCTCGACCCAGGCGGCCGCGACCTGAACGTCTTTCATTTCGTTGGGGGAAAGGGCGGTCAGATCGGACGAAGTGTCGCCACCGAAGTGCGAAATTCCCAGGGTGACTGCCACAACCAGGCTGGCGGCCAGCGTGGCCAGAATGCCCCACACATAGCCGTTCCAAGGAGCCGCATCTTGCGGTGAGGCGACCTGGACGGGCTCCATTGGAACGGATTGAGGCACAATCGCCTGATAAGTTGTTTCCGTCAGCAGGACCGCTTCGGCCAGAAGCTCTCGCAGCGACTGGTCTTCGGCCAGTTGCGACTCGAACTGTTCCGCTTCCGGGGGCGACATCTCGTCGAGGAGGTAGCGTACCGCCTCGAAGAAGCGGTCGTCGTCCGCCGAAGGATCGTTCTGGTTGACGTGAGAATTCATGAATCGATGCCCGATTGGGGGTTAATCTTCGCCTTGTGCCCGAGCCAGCTTTTCGCGGAGCCGGTTCATGGCGTTTCGCATTCGGCCCAGTGCGGTTCCCAGGGGGATGCCAAGTTCCTCGGCGATCTGGGCGAATGTCTTGTCTTCGTATATTCGCATTCGCACAATCTGCTGGAGATCTGGCGAAAGCTGCTCGATCGCTTGCCGGACCGACTCGGCAGTCTCTTGGCGGACGATCGAGTCGTCTGCCGCAGGACTTTCCGGGGCGGTGCGAGGCTGTTGGTGAAGTTGCTGCAGAATGCGTTTCTGCGTCGCGTTTCGCCTGCGATGATGGAGGGCTTCACGGTAAGCAACTTGAAACAGCCAGGCTTTGCGGCTCTCGGCCTGGGTCTCGTGCCCGACTTCCAGCAGCTTGCGGAAAGCGATCTGCACGATGTCTTGGGCCAAGTTGGCTTCACCGACCACACCGATCAGGAACCTGCGCAGCTCTTCCGCATGCAACTGGTGCAGTGCGGCGATGTCGGCTTCGGTGAGCCGGTGAGAAGCAGGTGAAGTCAAAGCCTTGTAAGTCCTAGTGCCGCGAGCGTTCCGCGACAGCTCTGTAGATAAGAGGAATAAGCCGGATCGGTTATTGTCTAAAAATGGCCAGACGATCCAAAAAAGTTACGAGCAAGTAATATGGAGGAGGGAAGGTGAGTTTAAGCCGCCCTCCGGAATAGGAAGATTCGCTTAAATTGAACCTGGGAAAGTTGCGATGGGTTTCGCTTAAGCGGCTCGTGTTATAATGGATCCTTTTCTCGCATGTGCGTAACCCCTTTGGGAGTCTGGACTTGTTTATTGGTCCGGTTTTTACTCGCGAAGCGGCGGTAACTCCGCGTCGCAGCAAGTTTTACGTCTACCGAGCTGTCTACGTGGCGGCTCTGTTTCTATTGATGTGCACCGCCTGGCTTGTCTTGGCGGGAACGCAAGTCATTGCCAGTGTTGGAGATATGGCCCGCTTCGGAGCGAGTATCTTCCATATTCTGGCCCCGATTCAGCTTTGCCTGGTGATTTTCTTTGCGGCATTTAGCGCTGCCGGTGCGGTCGCCCAGGAAAAAGACCGCAAGACGCTGATCTTGCTGCTGATGACTCGTTTGAATAATTCCGAGCTGGTTCTCGGTAAGATGCTGGCCAGTTTGATCAACGTTTTTGCGCTGATCATGGCCGCGGCCCCGGTCTTTTGTGCCCTGTTTCTGTTCGGCGGTGTTTCGACCGGCCAGGTCTTGCGCGTCCTGCTGGTGACCTTCATCACCGCCCTGGCGGCTGGAAGCATCGGCAGCACGATCGCTTTGTGGCGAGAAAAGACGTTCCAGACGCTGGCTTTGACCGCGATGCTGATCACCGTGCTGCTTGGTTTCAGCGTGGTGGTCTCGCAGCGAGTTCTCTTTGATCGCTTGTTCGGGATTTCCGCCGCCCAATGGGGCACGGCGATGAATCCGATCTGGGCGGTGATGGAAGCGGCCAATCCGTTTCCTTCGTCGGCTGGCAATTTAGCGGCGATTGGTGGGATTATTGGCTTGCACGTGGTGATCATGACGATCGGGATTGTCGTGATGAACGGCATCGCGATTGCCCTGGTGCGTGTCTGGAATCCATCGCGTGAGACTCGTCGTGGTAAGGATATGGAAGCCCAGCAGCTTGAAGAAAGCATCTGGGGCGCCGAACACGACATGGCCAAGATCGACGCGGCCGCCTCGCAGAACGCTTCGAACGAAAAACTTCGCTCCGGGCACGTCGATGCCCGCACCACTGAAGTCAAACAAGACCACCGCAAAGTCTGGGAAAACCCGATTCTGTGGCGCGAGACACAGACCTGGGCCTATGGCCGCAAGGTGCTGATCATCAAGTTTGTGTACTTGATGCTGGCGGCAGCGGCGACCTATATGCTGTACGCGATGGTCGCTTCGGGCACCGCCGTTTATCGAGGCGATCAACTCGGGACGACCATTCCACCGATCGCCTGGGGCGTGGTTCCGCTGTACCTGATCAGCCTGGTGATTGTGAACGCTTTGGCGGTAACTTCGGTGACGAACGAGCGTGACGGGCAAGCTCTCGACTTGTTGCTGGTGACCGACCTGACCCCGAAAGAATTCACGTTTGGCAAGCTGTGGGGCGTGATGTGGGTGACCCGCGAGATGATCCTGGCTCCGCTGCTCGTGACCGGGTATCTGTGGTTCGCTGGGGCGATGCAGCTGGATAGTTTCCTGTTTCTGTTTGCCGGCCTGACGGTGATGAATTTCTTCGTCACGATGCTGGGGCTGCACTGCGGGATGACCTACGCCAACAGCCGAACTGCCATTGGTGTGAGTTTGGGGACGGTCTTCTTTTTGTTTCTCGGCGTGATAACGTGTATCTTGCTGATGATCAGCTTTACAGAGTCGTTCCACTTCCAGCTCTTCCCGTTTTTGGGATTTGTCGCCGGGGGTGGCTTGGGCTTGTACGTGGCGATCGGGCACCGCAATCCGTCGCCGGCAATCTTGATGGCGACGTTATTGCTCCCGGGCATTTCGTTCTTCGCGATTGTCAGCTTCCTGCTGGGCAAGGGATTTGAAGTGGCGATTGCCACCGCCGTTGCCTACGGGTTCACCACGATTGCCATGATGATTCCGGCCCTCAGCGATTTCGATATCGAAGTTGGCCGACGGTCAGGCAACGACGAAGATTAGTCACGCCTCCCACGCATGGAGGTCGTAGATTCGCACCAGGATTATGTAGTCGGAAAGGAGCGGCGGGTTGGACGTCATTGTGGCCATTGCACCTTGGTTGGTGGCAATGCTGCTGTTGGTCGCCGCCTCTGGAATGTTCTCCGCTTCGGAAGCGGCGTTCTTCTATCTGAAGCTGGAAGACCGAAAGCGATTCCGTCGTGGAACCACCGCGCAGCGTGCTGCCGCGGCATTGCTGAACGATCCAGATCGACTTCTCTCGGCGGTGCTGTTCTGGAACCTGATGATCAACGTGGCCTACTTCGCGGTCGCTTCGATCGTGGGGATACGTCTGACCGACATGGCCGGGACTACCTACGCGACGATTTTCTCGTCAGTCTCGTTGCTGGTGATCATCTTCTTCAGCGAAATGTTGCCCAAGAGTCTCGCCGTGCTGCGAGCCCCAGCCCTGGCCGCGCTGCTGGCGGTACCGATCGCCTTTGCGGTGCGGATGGTCGACCCGATTCGACCAATCATGCGGGGCGTGAGCACGCTGTCGCAGCGATTGATCTGGCCCCGTTTCGAGGCGGAGCCTTACATGCAGGTATCGGACCTCGAACGTGCGATTCAGATGTCGATGCAAAGCAGCACGGTGCTCGAACAGGAAGAGATGGCACTGCGAGGGATCGTCAGTCTGTCCGATTCGCTGGCCCAGGAAATGATGCGGCCACGTATGCGATTCAAGATGTTTCAGCCGCCGGTTTCGCTCAAAGATCTCGATAGCGAGATGACCCCGAGCGGCTATTTGCTGATCGCCGACGAGCAAGGGGATGACGTGGTCAGCGCGATCAATTTGATCGACGCGACCGAGTTGCCGGAAGAAAACCTCGAAACATTCGCCCAAGAAGTACTCGTTTTCCCGTGGTGTGCCAAGGCGTCCGAAGTTTTTCAACAGATGCTGTCGACCGAGAACGAAGTCGCTGCCGTCGTCAACGAACTGGGCGAAACGATCGGTGTGATCACGCTTCGCGACCTGATGGAGACGATCTTCTCGTACTCGCATGGACGCAGCGAGCGGATCTTGCAGCGGAAGACGTTTGAAGAAGTCGAGCCAGGGGTTTACCTGGTTTCTGGCATGACCAGCGTGCGCCGTTTGTCGAAGCATTTCGATCGAGAGCTTCCCGAAACGCGGCACGCCACGATTAACGGGATTCTGCAGGAAGAACTGGAACGCATCCCGGAAGTGGAAGACGAAGTCGACTGGGGCTCGTTCCACTTCGAGGTGATCGAGCAATATTCCGAGGGACACATCCTCGTCCGTTTAACGCTTCTACCGGAGGAGAGTTAATAGGATGATGACGGTTGCCATATTGTTCTTCCTCGGCGTGCTTTTAAGTGCGTTCTTTAGCGGCTCAGAGACAGGGTTTTATCGCGTCACGCGCGTGCGGTTGGTGCTCGATGGTCTGGGTGGAAACTGGCTGTCTCGGTTCTTATTGTTCCTAACCAACCATCCGGCACTGTTTGTGGCAACCACCCTGATTGGCAACAACCTGGCCAACTACATGGTGTCGTTGTCGATCGTGTTGTTCACGCAAGATGTCTTCCCTGGCAGCGGGACGGCGGAAATGGTGTTGCCGCTGGTGATGGCCCCGGTTCTGTTTGTTTATGGCGAGTTGTTGCCGAAGTACTTCTTCTATCGGGCTCCCAACTTTTTGTTACAGCGCACCGGTTGGATCTTCTTCTTGTTCACCGTGCTGTTCGCGCCTTGCTCGGCTTTGCTGTGGGTTTTAGGGCGAGCGCTGCAGCAGCTTCTGGGGGAATCGCCGGAAACAGTTCGCCTGGCGTTGGCACGTACAGAACTGGAAGACTTCCTGGAAGAAGGAGGCGAGTTTGGCATTTTGAATAAAGCCCAACGGCGTGTCGCCCAGGGCGTGTTTGGAGTCGCCAATCGCCGCGTGACCTCGGTCTCGACCCCTCTTTCTCGAGTATGGACCGCCAAGATTGGTTCCAAGGTGAACAATATCCTGCGGGTCGCCAAGCGGAAGCAGCTGTCGGTCATTCCTATTGTCGAAACGGAAGGGAAGCGTACGATCCCCATTGGATACATTCGCATTTGCGACTTGTATATGGGGAACGGAGAAGACATCTGCAACTATCATCCGTTGCCTGAAATCAAGGCGAGCGATACCTGTATTTCGGCGATCACCCAGCTGCATGCTTCCGGAGAATTGATGGCGAAAGTCGTCAGCCGCAGCGGCCTGGCTGTGGGGATTGTCACCATGCAGCAACTGCAACGGGCCGTTCTCGACGCCAAGAAACAGCCTGCTTAGTAGTGATCACGAAAGAGTCCATGGCAACCACACCGATTAAAGCCCTGCCTCCGGGACGGCATCGTTTGACGATCGATGTCGACGGGCGCGAGCGAGAATTCTGGGTCTACATTCCGACACAAGTTGAAGAGCCGGTTGACGGCTGGCCCGTTGTCTTCATCTTCCATGGTGGCCTGTCGAACGCCCCGACGATGGTGCGATTCTGCGAAATGAACGACTACGGCGATACCGCCGGATTCGTCGCGGTGTTTCCCAATGGCACCGGTCGGCTTCCCACGATGAAGACGTGGAATGCCGGTATGTGCTGCGGCTATGCCAAACGCGAAGAAGTGGACGACGTCCACTTTGTCGAAGAACTGTTGGCCGATCTACCGCAGCGATTGGTTGTCGATCCGGCACGCATCTATGCGACCGGTATGTCCAACGGCGGAATGATGTCGTACCTGCTGGGCGACCGGCTGGCCGATCGCTTCGCCGCGATTGCCCCGGTGGGCGGCACGATGGGGAACGATACCTGTAGCCCGAGTCGACCGGTTCCGGTGCTGCACATGCATGGCACCGACGATCAGTTTGTTCGCTGGGAAGGTGGCGTTGGTCCTCGAAGCAAATCGAAGCTCGATTTCTTCTCAGTCGATCACGCGATCGAAAACTGGGTAACCGCCAACCATGCCAACAAAACGCCGACGGTCGAGCAGCTTCCGGTGACCGTCGACGATGGAACTTCCGTCGAGAAGTTCACCTATGCGGCGACTGGACCAGGCTCGGCCGAGGTGGTGCTGCTTAAGATTCATGGGGGCGGGCATACCTGGCCAGGCAAGGAAAGCCGGCTCGATCTGCTGGGCCCGACCACGCACAATCTCGATGCGAATGCCGAGATCTGGAACTTCTTTCAGCAGTATCGATTGAACGGTTAAGCCCATGACGCAGCGTGAAGGATCGCTGGCGATCACGCCCGTTTGCCAGGACGAGTTCGACCAACTGATCGAAGTCTGGGAGGCATCGGTCCGGGCCACGCACGATTTTCTGCCGGAAGCCAAGATCAACGAGCTGCGACCGCTGATCCGCGACCATTACTTTGCTGCGGTCACCTTGGCGAGCGTGCGTTCGCCGAAAGGACGCATCGCAGGTTTCATTGGTACGGCTGAAAATCGAATCGAGATGCTGTTCGTGCATCCCGATTTCCTCCGGCAGGGGATCGGACGACTGCTGGTCGACTACGCGGTCCAGGTACAAAAGGTGGACGAAGTCGACGTCAACGAACAGAATCCTCAGGCGATCGTTTTTTATGAGGCTCTCGGCTTCGAGCGGTTCGGTCGAAGCGAAGTGGATGGGCAGGGGAATCCATTTCCACTGTTGCACCTAAGATGGAAGCAGCCTGCCGGTGGGTAGGCTGCCTGGTTAGCATGGTAAGCCTTAGTTGCTGGCTGCGGCCGCGGCAGCAGCTTTTTTGGCGGTTTCGTTCTTCTGGCGACGCAGTTCTTCTTCGGCTGCCATTTCCTTGATGCGGTCGAGCTGCGGTTTGGTCAGAACGCTGGCGAATTCCTTCTTCATGGCGTCTTCGAGCTTTTCGATTTCTGCCTTCAGCTTGTCGATCTGCGAGTCGTATTCCTTTTGGATCTCGTAGATCTTGGCACGCTGATCATTGGTGACGATATCGCCCCAGTAGGCCGGCAGACGGCCTTTGAATTCCGACTTGGTGGTGGGCTCGGCTTCCTGAGCCGAAAGAGATGAATAAGCCACCATTCCCAGCAACATCAACGATGCAATCGCAAGAGTCTTCGTGGGCATTTCTGCTTTCCCCCAAACATGAAAACTGGCCATAGCCGTCGTGGCAAATCAGGGGGTGGTCCTTCACCAGTTAGAGGGTGATTTTAATTTGCCATTTGGGGGGTGGCAAGCAAAATCCTGGCGAGTGCGAGAAGCGCATTAAAAAAGGCCAGAAGTAGTCGATCCATCGCCTACTTTGACCTTTGATCTCACGGGGCCGCATCCTGCGTCCCGTCCTCCCGGTGTTCGATCAGTAATACTTATCGTCCGGTTCTGAAGAAGTTCTGGACTGAAAATCTGGTATTTTCGTGCTAGCACCTACCATCGTTTGTTCGATTTGAAGCGGCTAGCAAAAATATGCGGGCAGATCCCCATCCAGGATCCGCCCGCAAGACGCTTGGGCTCATAGGCAAACCACACTCCCCAGGTAGCTTGGTCGAGCCATCGCGTTTTTCGTGAGAGCGTTAGTTTCGCGGCAGCAGAGCTTGCAGCGATGGCAGAAGGCGAGCTTCTTTCGCTTCTGGCTTGGCCGGTGCAGCGGCCGGGGTTGGTTCGATGGCTGGGGCAACCTGAGGAACGTTGTGTTCCATCGATTGTTCCAGGTTGATGATTTCGGTGGTGCTACCACAGGTGTCGCAGCCCGACATGCCGCAATCGTTGCACTTGTTCCAGAAGCCACGCAGGTTCATGCCCAGGCAACTGGTGCAGGCATGGCCGCAGCCTTTGACCATGCGACCATGGTTGCAACCGCACATGGGGTAGTCGCCGCAGCAAGGCATGGTCGTTTCGACTTCGCAGCCGCACGATGGCGAACCAAACCAGTGGTAACGAGTGTGCAATTTAGGTCGGCAGCTCGAAACTGGGCGAGGAGCACAGTAGTTGCTCCACAGATCGGCACAGTTGCCGGTCGAGCAGCTGGAGCCGGCGTAGGCACCCTGGTTGCAACCGCAGCCAGCGGCACCCATGGCGGCAACATATTCGCTGCTGACGGGCGTGTGCGAGGTTGGATAGCTGACGGTCATGGCGTCCCAAATGCCGGCCGAAGCGGTTCCAGCGGCCGAGAGAACGACAAAGCACGAAGCAATGGCAAGGCGAATCATGTTTCTGTTTCCTTAGGGTTGGGGAGTTTAGTGAGGGAGTATTTGTTGCACTGCCGAAACATGCCACGCGTTTCGCGTTGTGCAAACGCAACATCGAAAAAATTTGCCTCGTCGTTAGTCCTTCCGTGGTCGATCAACTATCCCTGACCGGAACAATCGTTCCAAACCGATGAAAACGCACCCTTACGGCTCGATTCGCTAGAATGACGGGCAGGAAAGACTTCCCAGAAAACACCCTTGGAATCGCTCGCACTGATGCTTCTGGCCCAATGGCAACTCGATCCTGGCTGGCTTCCTGCCATCGCGGCCTTGCTATTGGGGCTCGTGGGGTGCGTGATCTTGCTGCGGGGACGGTCCGGCCTGAAAGGAACGACGCTGCTTGCCCCCTGGGGGTGGTGTTTTGTGGCCTGGGTCGCTCTGTTTGGCAGCGAAGTGGCAATCGGCACGCTGCATGGGCTGCAGATCCCCGTCAACGACGAGCAGTGGCGTTATCTGGCGGCCATGGGACTGTTTTGCCCGCAACTATCCCAAATTGGTGCGAAACGCTCTCAGACGCTTCTGTGGCAATTGGTGGTGGTCCTCTTTTGGGTGATACTTTGCCTGCCGGTCTGGCGGGCCTGGTTCTCGGCGGGGACTGGGCACATGAACCCAGGTCCTCTTTGGGGCACCTTCCTGGCGGTTTTGATCCTGGCAGGGGTGTTGAACAACGGACCGACCCGCTTCGGATGCACCGCACTGTGCCTCGCCTCGGCCCAGGTCTTGATGACTTATTCGTATTTGCCAGGGACCGGCTTGGACCTGACATCGAGCGGTGTTTTGGCCTCGATGGTGATGTTGGTGGTGGGAATGATGATGGTTCTGCTCGGCTGGCCGACTCGGCCAGAGACGATGCGCGCCGAAGATCGAGCCTGGATCGATTTCCGCGACAGCTATGGTGGGTTCTGGGCAGCGCGAGTCATGTATCGCGTCAACGAGTCCGCCGTGCGTTTTGATTGGGGGTTATGGCTTGGCTGGAATGGTTTTTCCCAGGTCGAGATCGTCGGTTCTCACCCCGACTATCAAGATGAGGTACGGCATGCCCTGGTGAGTTGCCTGCGGCGACTTCTGGGGGACTTCGTCGATCAGCAATGGCTCGATGCCCGTTTGCCTCGACCCACCCAGCAGAAGAAGGGTTTAGAAGACTTGGAAGCATAGGCAAGTAAATGATTCCGTCCTGATGACAGATCGGTTGCCAAGCATCGAAAGGGGGTCGATACTTAAATCTGGTTGAATCGACGAATCAATCGGCCTCCTTGCGAGGTAAAACCATTGGCCTCGGCAGCGAAGACGTTCTAAAATTCCGCAGCCCCGGCCCTTTATCCGCGATGCCCCTTTGAGACACGCAGTGACGGAACTGAAGAACAGCAACGGCGATGCCGCGTCGGAACTCGATTTAGCCGGACGCTCCGTCGGGGATTATCGAGTCCTTCGTCGTCTGGGGCGTGGGGCGATGGCCGAGGTCTTTCTGGCCGAGCAGCAAAGCCTGAAGCGAAACGTCGCCGTCAAGATTCTTCTGCCGGAACTCGCCAAAGACGACGCCTACGTCCGGCGCTTTCATCGCGAAGCTCAAGCCGCCGCCGCACTGACCCATGCCAGCATTGTCCAGATCTACGAAGTGGGCAACGCCGATGGCCTGCACTTCATCGCTCAGGAATATGTTCCGGGGCAGAATCTGAAACAACTGCTCAACAAGCAAGGCACGCTCGAGGTCAAGCTGGTCGGCGCGATCTTGCGACAGGTTTCCGCCGCGCTTTACAAGGCGGCAGAGCAGGGGATCGTGCATCGCGACATCAAGCCCGAAAACATCTTGATTACCGCGACTGGCGAAGTGAAGGTAGCCGACTTCGGCCTCGCCCGTGTGATTGCCCCAGGGGCTGACGGGATGAACCTGACTCAGGTCGGGATCACCATGGGGACGCCGCTGTACATGAGCCCCGAGCAAGCCGAAGGCAAGGTGCTGGATCAACGCAGCGATATCTACTCGCTGGGGGTGACCTGTTATCAGCTGCTCGCAGGACGCCCTCCGTTCGAGGGCGACAATCCGCTGACGGTTGCCGTGAAGCACTTGAACACCGAGCCGGAACGACTCGAGAAAGTTCGAGGAGGCGTTCCGCCGTCGCTGGCTCGCGTGATTCATAAAATGCTGGCCAAGAAACCGGACGATCGTTATCAGAACGCCTCGGATCTGCTGCGAGAGCTTCGCGAAGTTCAGAAGAGCCTGGGGACCGACGCTTTCGGGAGCGATCCTTCCGACTGGTCGATTGCGGAACTGGCGTCCCTTTCCGCCATCCGTAGCGACGGCCTCAAAGATCTCTCCGAGGTGATGAAAACATCGGCCATGACGGTCTATCGTCGCCCGTCGTGGAGCAAACGCTTCGTCGCGATTAGCGGCGTCATGCTGGTTTGCCTGGTGGTGGGTGGCGCACTGGCGGTGGCCTCGAAGCAGCCAAACCTGTTGGAAGTGCCTCAAGAGCAGCAAGAGCAACCCTTGGCGAAAGTGGGTCTGACGGCCAGCGAGCAGTTTGACTTCGCGATGTTCAAAAATAAGAACCGCGGCCCCGATCAGCGGCCTGAGTACTTCGCCAGCGTTTATCGCCATTTCCCCATGGAACTGAGTGACGAGAATCGCATGTGGGGGCTGAAGGCGATGAAGCAGGAAGCGGTCTTGCTGCTCAATCAGCAGCGGTACCGCGAAGCCCTGCGAGTCTTTGAGCAAATGGCAACGCAGCCGGTCATTCAGGTCGAAGCCAAGGCGTTCGGCTATGCCGGCAAGGCGATCTGCCTTTCGGAAATGGGCCAGACTTCCGCCGCGGAACAAGCTGCCGCCGAGGCGACCTCGGAAGAGTATCTCAACATTCTGCGAAAGACCGACCCTGAATTCTTGGCGACGTTCGAGGTCATCCGTAATCGGTTGACCGGGCAGACTCAGTCTTCCAGTGCGACCTCGCACAGAACGTCGAGCATCGCTTCGATCGACGACAACGCGGCCGATTCTTCCGGCGTGTGATAACCCGTGGTGGGGACCTGAAGCGTCGCCCCTTGAATCGTTCCGCCGGAAGCAGACGCCACGCGACCTAGTTCCGTACTACCGAGCGACGTCGGCGATTTGCCTTCTGCGACGCGTATTTCGTTCTGCTTCGCGATGTATTCGTCTTTGAAGCTGTAGCGAATGCCGAACTTGTTGCACGCGGCTTCCAACTTGTCGACCATCTGCGGATTGAAGATGGCGTTCGTATCGCGGCGACGCAGCACCACTTGCTGGGCATCGGCAGTCGGGATGTCTGGGAAGGGGCTCGTATCGAGCACCAGTAGGTCTTGCGTTTCAATCCCGCAGCGACGGAACCATTCCAAAAGGAAACGCCAGCTTCGGCCTGCTTCCTCCTGAGCGGTAAAGAGGACCGTGCCTTGGAAGCCATGACGGAACAAGTAAACCAGCATGGCGGTCGTCAGCACGTTGTCGAGTTGAGCCGAGACCCGGCCATAGTTCACCGAAAGGCGATCCTGGTAGGCGACCGGCGTGCCAGGCAGCACATGATCAAGCCCTTCGACCTCGAACACCAGGTTCCCTCGACGCTCGCAAAGGTAGGACCGCTTGATGGTCCCTTTGCCCAGGTAGGTTCCGCTCCAAGGCACATAGGCCTGAACGAAACGTTCGTGAAAACGCTCGGCGATGGTCTGGAAGGTTTGTTCCGAGACCGAGTCCCCCAGCAAGTCGCCACGGTTCCGCGCGACGAAGGCCGCGTACTGGAACTCGTTTGGTCCGGTACAGATCAGCCCGTGCCGATCGACGTGGGCCGAGATATGCATCCGATCGGGGTTCGTCCCGCACGCAACCAAAAGACCTTCATACAAGGTGACTTTGGCGTGCGTTTCTTCCAATTCTCGTTGCAGATAGCGGAAGAAAGCATGTTCGGAGCCGACCACGGCCGGGTGCCGAACCAGTTGCTTCAGGATATCGAGAAAATCGTCGAGGTCAGACTTGGTCACGGCATGCATTCAACAGGCGATATCGATGAATAAAGGGAAATCCCTTAGAAGCTCAGTGTAATTTCTTAGCCCCCTCGTTTGAAAGAGCTGAGCCGATTCTGTTCAGCAGAACGAAGGCGTAAGTCGGGACGAAAAGCTGGTTTTTCTTTTGCCCTTCTTCGAAATCGGGCAGATAATACAAAAGATCGCTTCTTAATGTGATGGAGAAATTGCAGTGCGCACCTTAACTTACCTGGTCGGTCTCTCAATTTTAGCTGTGGCGACCACTGCGCAAGCCCAAGGACTGGGGCAGTACCAATACAAAAGCCGCGGCAACATCTCGGTTGGCCGAGGTGGCTATGCCGACGTCACCAGTCCTGGTTGGAGCGGATCGCACCATTCCGGCGGTAACCATGGCGGACATCATCACCATCATGGTGGTGGCGGAAATTGGGGAGGCAACTGGGGCGGAAACTATCCGTACTACGGTGGCAACTGGTTTGGGGCTGGCTTGTCGATCGGCGTTCTGCCGCCTCCTTACGGTTACGTGAATCCCTATGCCTATCCGTTCGCCTACGGCGGAGGCTATTCGACCATCTACCCTTACGGAACGTACTACCGCCCGGGCGATCAGTATTTGGAATACTACCTGCCGCCAACCGAACCGGCCGAGCTGAATTATGGTCCGCAAGCCATGAAGCAGTTCATGGGTTTGCCGCGTGATTTTGCCATTCAGCCACAGCGGACGGGGACCTTTGATTCGCTCGTGACTCCGCTGCCGACGTCGTCGAAGGTTGAGTCGGCCAAGCCGGTCGTGATCGAACAGCCTTCCCCGCAAGCGATTCAGCGGGCTGCTCACTTCATCGAGTCGGGAGACAATCTGTTCGCCCAGCAGCGATACCAGGAAGCTTTGGGCCGCTACAAAGATGCCATCGCGGCCGCACCAGGTTTTGCCGAAGCCTACCTGCGAAAGGGGTTGGCTTACCTGGCGACCAATCGCCCGGATGAAGCCGTGGAAGCAATCGAGCGGGCCATCCAGCAAGATCCGAAGGTGGTCGATACCTCGCTGACTTTGCAGGGGATGCTGGGCAATAACGGCCTGGCGAAGTCCTCGATCATCGAGGCCAATGCCCGCCGCGCGGTTACGGATCCAGAAAATCCAAAGTATCTTTTCTGCGTGGCGGTGCTGCTTTTCTTCGATGGCGATGACGAACAAGCGACCAAAGTTTTTGCCGCTTGCCAGCGTGCCGGGGGCGATCCTCAGTTCATTCAGCCCTTCGCGATGCAGCTTAACAAGACGGTGACAACCGCCGAAGGGCTCGATCTTTAGAACGCGACCAGACATCCGATTTGGGCGTCTGTGATTGGCGCAGAAGTTTTCCTGCCGAATAATCGACGTTTTCCCGCGTAGAAAACGGGAGAGGCGGAAAGTTCGCTCTGCCCAGGCGACTTGCCTGTTTGATATCCATCGTTGCCACTACAGGAGTCTGGCATTATGAAGATCGGGAAGTTTCTTTTGGTCCTATGCGCGCTGGCGGTTCCCTTCACGCTGAGCGGTTGCAATAGCGAGAAAGCCGCGGACAACACCAGCGGCGAACATGGCCACGATCACGACCATGGTGATCATGATCACGGCGACCACGGACACGAGCATGGTGGCCACAGCCATGACGAAGGTCCTCACGGCGGTCACCTCATCGAGCTGGGGGGTGAAAAGTATCACCTGGAATGGGCCCATGACGACGAAGCCAAGTTGCTGACGTTCTATGTTCTGGACGCCGATGCCAAGGAAGAAGTGGCAATTCCAGCTGAAGCGATCATGGTGAATATCACCGTGGGTGAAGACACCAAGCCGTACGAGATCCCTGCTGTCCGCAAGGAAGGGGAAACGACGACTGCCACCTTCGAGTCGGCCGACGCGGACTTGTTCGCTTTGATCGAAGATGAAGACACCAAGGCGACGGTCGTGCTCGAAATCGAAGGCACGCCGTACAACGGTACGCTGGAACATCACCATCACTAAGTCGCGACTTAGTTCGATTGGTCAGTAAAAGCAAAACGGGATGCCAATTGGCATCCCGCTTTTATGTTCCGTCGTTCGTTCCGGTTGGTTTAACGTCGACCCGACATCGCCCAGGCAGCCGCCAGCTTCGATGGATCCATGCCGAAGGCAGACTGGAAAGAGGCATCAAAGTCTTGTCCCTGGCGAAGCGAGTTCATCAAGGCGTCGAACGAATTGCCGCGTCCCATGATCGCTTTCAGGAAGGCGTAACTGACTACCGAGTTCTGTTCCGGCGACATGCGATTCTTCACGAAGTCGTCCGGCTTGCTCATCGAAGCGAACGCCCCTTCAAGCTGGTTGTCCCACGCCACTACGCGCGGATCGCTCTTGCTGATCCGCGAAGCGATGACCCGGCCAACGCCATCGGAGAACCATTCGGGCACGGTGCCATTACCAAGGGAAGCCACGTGCGACGAAGCGATGAGCTGGCCAAGCAGCACATCCAAGTCGTAGCCATCTTCTGCCGGAACCTGAATCGAACCGTAGGCGTCGGTCACATCGTAGCGGTAGTGACCTTTCCAGTCGGCTGGCAGGTCGCGGCGTTCGATCATGTTGCCAAACTCGGCGTAGTCGTAACGCTGCTTGAAGAAGTAAAGGGTCATCTTCCCCTTGACGATCGGAGTGCTGGCCGGAATCTTCATCAGGCCACGAACCTTATCGGCTGCCTTGTCGGCGGTAGCGACATATTCCTTCAACGACTCTTCCCCCATCGTGCCGTAAGCCAGGAAGTTGGGCGAATCGACCTTGGCCGACTTCACATTCGGCATGCCGAGGTCCCACTTCTGCTGGCTGCTTTCGGCTCGCATAGCGGCGAGTTGGTCGTGCGTTGCTTTCTTTGCCAGGGCAATCTGATGCGTTCGCTGCATCGAATCATCTTGGGCCGAAGCGCCGTCGAACTTGCCACCTTCCTGAATCCAGGTTTCAATCTTGGCGATCTCGTCGGCAGTCAGCGGCGCACCGTTGCGTGGCATTCGTTCGTTGCCGGTCGCTTTGATCAGGCGGACCAGCATGCTTTCCTGAGGTTTGCCCGGCAGGAAAGGAGCACCGCTGTCGCCACCACGAAGGAAGCGAGCGAAGTTCTCCATGCCCAATCCACCCCGTGGGTTGTTCCCGCTATGGCAGCTAACGCAACGGTTGGCCAGTACGCCGGCCACGTCCATACTGAAGCTCACCTTTTCATTGCCGGAAGCTTCGGTCACTTCCAGGCGAACCATTTCGGCTGGGTTCGGTGCAGGGGCGGACTGGCTCAGCGGAGCGTTCGGGTCGGTGCCGTCGAACTTGGCACCTTCCTTGATCCAGGTCTTCAGCGCTGCCAGTTCGGCGGGCTGAACCTTGCCACCACCGCGAGGCATGTCGCCAGATTCAATCGTTTCGATGAAGCGGCTACCAATGTCGTCGCCGGGGAAGATGACGACCCCTTCAGCCGGGCCCTTCATCAAGGCGGCGAAGGTCGGAGCACCAAAGCCGCCCCGGCTGCCAGTCACGTGGCAGTTGCCACAGCGAGCGACGATGATCGGAGCAATATGCTTGGTGAAGCTAAGATTGGCAGAAGGGAACGCGGTTGGCAGCGGAGTCGGAGCACCAGCCGGTGGGACAGGGGTGCCAAGGCCAGCCGGGGCATTGGCCATCATGGCTGGGGCGGCACCTGGGGTCGGAGCCCCGAGTGGCTTGAGGGTGTACCCTTCGATTTCCAGAAAGCCGTGTGAAGCCGCCAACGACTCGGCCAGGCTTTGTAGTTCCGCGGCTACTTCGGCATCGCCCGAGGTGCCCAGCTTTTCCATGCGCGACTGAATGTCACGCACGAGTTCGACCGATTCTGTAACCATGCCCCGCTTCAGGTAGTTCGACGTCTTGCGGATATCGAGCTTCAACGCTTGCAACTGCATCTTCTGCTCGTCGTTCGGAGCGGCCAAGACGGTGGAAACAAGCTGACCAGCCAGAAGAACGGCGATCGCGACGGTCGTTAGGGATTTGAAGGAATTCAATTTCAGGCCCTGTCTGATCTCTGGAAACGAGGGGAAGCCGGGAATCGTGTCTGCCTGCAGGCCATGGTAACGATAACCCAGAGTCGATGCATTAGGAATGAACGTGACATTGGGGCGTTTGTACCCAAAAACGCGTTGAGTCCCAGCGTCTGGACCGCGTAAACCTAATCTACATCGGCACTTATTTAAGAGCTTAGCCCATCGATCGGGCTTAGGTGCGATGATGGCGACGGACGACCTTTTGGGTGGCTCGCTTCGCCAACTGCTTGCGACGACTAGGACGATAGCCATATTCGATCGCGAACCACTCGGCGTATCGCTCGCGAGCGACATAGCTGTTGTTGCGTGTATCAAGTAGGTGCCCCAGCTCGTGCACCAGGACGTTATTCAGGTAGAAGTCCTTGATCGTCTCTTCGGTCCACTCGAGTCGCCAGTATCCATCGGCATCTTCTTCCCAGTTTGCACCAAACATGTTGGCTTCCACCAACTGTTCCGGGCGTGGCGGGTGAGGGAAATACTCGATCAGCGACTCGTCCATCGGGTACAGATAGATCGCCGCACCCCACTGCATGCCATAGCATGGAAAGCTCAGCTTCTTACGCGTCAGGCGACTGAGTTGAACCACTTCCAGCCCTTCGATCATCCAGGAAGGAAGTTCGTTGAGCCGTGCGCGGATCTCTTCTTCAGTCAAAACGTGCCGAAAGCCTTCACCGGGCGACTGATAGATGAACTTGTAGCTCTGGCCGGTTTCACCGGTTGGTTCGTGCCAATCTTCCGGCGGAGCAAAGTACCCGCACGTCTTCGTTGTGCGAGCGGCCTCGCCTCCACGGCGTCGCGAAGCTTGCGTCGGCAAACGAAAATCTCGTGACGCGACTTTCGTCTTCGCCACTTTCGTATGCGTAATGCCTCGATAAGACATGCGTGCCATGGAATTCTCTTAGTCTGGCCTGTCGGGCGACCGATAAGTCGTCGCTCGTGGTGTTGATTGGTGTCGATCGTCCTGCGACTCGCGGAACGGCGAATTCCATTTCACATCGCTTCTGTAGGAAGGCTCGAGTGAGCCTCTAGTCTTCTACCTTATCCTACGTCGCGGTCCGAAGAGATTTCAAGCGATTTGCATAAGTGGCTTCCTGGAAATGACTTATGTGTGTCCAGTCAGGGGCGTTGAAGGGGGCCAACCCCTGCAAGGCGAGCGCAAGAGGGGATGTCAAGATACTTCTGCAGGTGTATTGTCTACCCAATAACCCGAGGGGTGTGGCCGGGCGAATCCCAAAGCCGTCCTTCCAGACGACCCTTTTTCGGATCGGTTGGTTCCGCGTTTTCTTCGGCGGTTTGATAGCTGATGGCGATCAGAACGCCAATCAGCATGAAGAGAATTGAAACGACAATCCAAATGATCGCAGGGATGCCTTGGATCGTTGTGTTCAAGGCCGAACCACCACCATCTGTTTTCGACGCGGCTCGGTTACGTTTCGCATCGGCAGCCGCCTGACGTACTTCCGCTTGTTGGCGAAGCGTGGCCGAGGACACTAAAAGCGAACCTGCGACTTCCGAGGTAGGTACATCCATGGCGAACGGATCTTCGCCCGTGAATTCTTTCGAGTCGAATAGCGACGAACTCGAGGTCGACGACATCTCCGCCGAGCGGAACTCGTTCAGGTCATCACCCTCAAGCGGCTTGGCGACTGGCAGCGATTCCGACGAATTCGCTTCTGGCGGCTTCGGTCGTGGGCGAGGCGACGTGTCATTCGAGCGATCTGCGATCGTATCGCCGATGGCAGGATCGAAGTTGCTGGAGGAAGGAGATTCGCGCAGATCGGGCGGCAACAAGTCGTCGACATCGTCCGAGGATGACTGCGAAGGACCCTTGCGATTCGACTGCTGAACGGCTCGCGAACGGTTGGCGGCCTCAACGGCGGCTTTGGAAAGGACAGCCGAGCCAGG
The DNA here is from genome assembly GCF_040718835.1 of Bremerella sp. JC817. NCBI lineage: Bacteria > Pseudomonadati > Planctomycetota > Planctomycetia > Pirellulales > Pirellulaceae > Bremerella > Bremerella sp. JC817. Next base: position 253,870 of record NZ_JBFEFG010000266.1, read on the forward strand.
CTTTTCGTCAACGAGGGTAGGCTCTTGGCCCCGCGATTCCATCCAGTTTCGAAGTTCGGCGGCAACTTCTGAAGCGTGAGCAAACCGGTCGTTGGGATCTTTGGCGATCATCTTCTCGCAGATGCGCTGCAGAGAAGGGGGGCAATTCGGCCGAGACTTCTTAATCTTCTCCGGCATCACGCTCTGATGCTTGGCGATCCGCTGAGCCAAACTTCCCTCAGGAAACGGAGGATGGCCCGTCAACAGATAATAGAGAGAGCAGCCGAGACTATATATATCGACACGATGATCGACCTGATGGCTGTTGACCGCTTGTTCCGGAGCGAGGTAATCGGCCGTTCCCAGAACGTTTTCTTCGTGAGCAATCGTCAGAGAGGCGGAGTCATCATCTTTCAGCCGAGCCAGGCCCATATCCAGAATCTTGACGACACCCCGATCATCTCGCAGCAAGTTGGCTGGTTTGATATCGCGGTGTACGACCCCTTTGTCGTGGGCGTGCTGCAATCCGTCGGCAGCCTGGGCGATGTAATCGGCGGCCGCCTCGAAAGGGACCGGGCCGTTGGCACGAACCAACTGCTGCAGGTCGCTACCGGGGACATATTCCATCACGATGTAATGGGTGTCGTCCTCGTTGTCGACATCGAAGGCTCGGACGATGTTCGGATGGTCGAGGTGGGCGGCGGCCTGGGCTTCTAAGTGGAAGCGAGCCAGGTACGAGGCGTCGTTCACGCGGCGGCGCGGCAGCACTTTGATGGCAACCTTACGGTTCATCAGGATGTGCTCGGCCAGGTAGACACTACTCATCCCGCCGGTGCCCAAGTGCTTCAGCAGCCGGTATTTCGAGAGATAGAACCCTTTGTATTTCCCGTTACGGAGCTTCTCGCAGTGCCAATTGGTCAGCAGGTTTTTGCCGACGAAGAACTCTTGCAGAACGTCCAGGTCCTTGGGAATCTCGCCATCGTGAGCTGCGCGCAGTTCTTCCAAGGCCTGCTCGAGGGCAGGAGGTTGGACGAGCTTGCTCTTACCGATCAGCTCGATGAATCGATCGGAGTTGACGACTGCGGGCATGCGAACCTAAAACGGGGCAGGAATAGATGGAACTTGGCGAGTAATGGCGGCCTGTACATTCGTCTCGCAAAGGCCAATCATTCCCTAGGTTAGGGAAAGTCAGTAGACTGATTCAAGGTATAGACTACAGAGTCGAACTCCCCTGAACAACGATCCAAGGGGAATTTCGCTGAATTGAATCTTTCCTAATCTGTCCCCCCATAATCAATGGGAAAAATGGAGTCCCTACGCTAGTTTGTAGGGGACGCCAGGGGAAGTCAGGAATCGAAGCTTCAACGAATCTTCATAAGGCAATCCATTGGTGAACCCAACTTCTCACCCTCAGTACGATGCGGCAGTCGTGATCTATACGCGGCAAGGATGTCATCTGTGCGACGATGCCGAGGTGCTCGTACGAAATTTCGTGTCGGACATTCGCCTGGTCGATATCGATCAAGAGCCTGAATTGGTTCAGAAGTTTAACACGTGTGTCCCGGTGGTCGAAATTAATGGCAAAGTCCGCTTCCGTGGCAAAGTTTCACCGATGCTACTGAAGCGTGTCCTGGAAGCGGAAGCGAACTCGATTCCGACCGACGCCAACTTGTAGGCGACTTTGAGCCTGGCTCGATCGAGCAACGACGCCAGGGCTATCAACCACTTGCTTGCAAGGTGTGCTGCGGTGCCGGCGTTCTCGTCGAATTGTCCTGATTTTCTGATCGTGGGTGGCGGAGTCATCGGGCTCTCGCTTGCCCTGGAACTAGCTCGCCGTGGCGATCATGTGACCCTGGTCGATAAAGGCGAAGTCGGTCGCGAAGCATCGTGGGCCGGTGCTGGCTTGCTGCCACCGGCGAATCAGCAGCATGCCTGGGATCCTCAAGAGCAGCTTCGTGGTCTCAGCCATCGCCTCTTCCCCCAGTGGTCTGCCCAGCTTCGGGAAGAGACCGGTATCGATAACGAATTCGAGATCACCGGCGGAATCTATTTGGCTCGCGACCCAGGCGAGGCGGCTTCGCTGCGGATGGCTCGGGTTCAATATGAAGAAGAAGGAGTCGATGCCGAAAAGCTCGAGATTGGCCAGATCGCTCAGCGGTTCCCTTATCTGCAAGTGAGCCATTCGATCCTGGAGGCGATGTACCTGCCCGGCGAAGCAGTGGTGCGAAATCCGCGGCACTTGCAAGCGCTGGCTACGGCATGTTGTCAGCAAGGTGTTGAAATCGTCGAGCACACCGAAATCCAGACCTGGAACTTCGCTGGCGAACGGCTTCAGTCGGTCAGCACCGTGGACGAAACAATCTCGCCCGGGGCAACCTGCCTGGCGACAGGGGCCTGGTCGCAATTGGTCGCCGATCATGTTCTCGATCAGGGAGACTTTCCCGGACGGATGCAACGTCCCGAGATTGAACCGATTCGAGGGCAAATGGTACTGCTGGATGCCGGCGAGCGATTTTTTGAAGCCCCGGTCAACGAAGGCATTCGTTACCTGGTACCGCGCCGCGATGGCCTGGTGCTGGTTGGTGCGACGGTGGAAGAAGCAGGCTTCGACAAATCGAATACCGAAGAGGCGGTTAAAGATCTGACCCAGTTTGCTCGGCAATGGGTTCCTCGGCTGGAAGATGCCAAGGTGGTCAAGGCCTGGGCTGGGCTAAGGCCAGCCAGCGTTGATCGGATACCATATATCGGCAAATTGCCAGGGCTCGAGAATGTCTTCCTGGCGGCAGGGCACTATCGCAGCGGACTGCATCTTTCACCGGCGACGGCCGTGGTCCTCGCGCAGTTGATGCGTGGGGAGCAGACCATGATCGATCTGCATCCCTTCCGTGTGAATCGGGCTTAGGCCGTCGGTTTAAGAAACCGCGGCCGAACCCCACATACGCCGAACTTGCGATGCGATCGTGGTGGCCGCATCGTCCAACGAGAACTGGCGATCAACGTTGCCTTCTGAGTAGGCAACTTTATTCATGCCATAGACGTCCGAAGTTGCTTCGTCTTGTCCGAGCACGAAACCGCCCGCGGCACGGATTTCTTTGCAGCCATCCGATCCGTCACGACCCATGCCGGTCATAATAATGCCGAGCAAGCGGTCTTTATAAATCTTCACGGCAGAAGTCATCATCACGTCGACCGAAGGACGGTGACCGCTGACATAGTCCCCTTCGCGAACCAGCAGTTTGCCACCATCGCGGCCATGTTTCTGCACTTCCAAGTGCATGCCGCCTGGGGCCAGGTACGCATGTCCCGGAACCAGGATGTCCCCTGTTTCCGCTTCTTTGACCTGAACGCGTGATAGCGAATTCAATCGCCCGGCGAATGCCTTGGTGAAGTTCGCTGGCATGTGCTGCACAATCACGATCGGCGGGAGGCCGGTCGGCAACACTTCAAACATCGAGGCCAGGGCCGGAGGACCGCCGGTCGAGATACCGAGGGCGATACACTTGTCCGAAGCCTTGAGGTCTGCCGGTGCCACCGGTGGTGGCGTGGTTTTGACTTCCTGGTTCAGGGCCAGCTTGCCGCGACGTTCTTTCCGTTTGGCAGCGCGTTCGCGGCGGATGGTCAAAACCTTCTTGACGTCGGTATCGGCAACCAGGCGAATCTTACGAACCAGTTCGGTGCGTAGCGTGGTTTCCGCTTCCTTCAGCCCTTCCGGCTTGGCGATATAATCGATCGCGCCCCGGTCGAGCGCTTCCAGAGTGATTTGGCCGCCCAACTGTGTCGTGGCACTGACCATGATCACCGGGATCGCCTGATCCGACAGAATGGCGTCGAGCGTTTCGAGCCCGTCCATCTTTGGCATTTGGACGTCGAGCGTGATAACGTCCGGCTTCAGTGATTTCGCGAGTCGAACCGCTTCCTTCCCATCCGAAGCAGTCCCGACCACGTCGATGTCTGGCAATTCTTCCAGCAGATCGCAGATCAAAGTCTGAATCAGTTTCGAGTCGTCGACGACAAGTACTCGAAGTGTGCGTTGGTACATGTTCTGCCCTGAGTCTGTTCCAAATCCGCATCGAGGCGGTTGGGGAAAACGCGTTATCCGATGCAAATTAATTAACACTGCCCCGGGGAAAATGTAGGTCACACCAAAGGAGTGGAATGAGCGCCTCGCGAAACCACATAGTTTTTTTTGTTTCCCTGGCGCAGCAGGGCGTAGAGACCGGAATCTTCCGTATAATCGTCACCAGAAGACCGCCCCAATGCCTCTTGGGTGGGTGGTAGCCAACTTTGTAGATCTCTCGGAAACCATTTTCTTATGGCAGTAGATACTCCTGCTCGCGTGATCGTTGTCGGTGCCGGCCCGATTGGCATCGAAGCTGCACTTTACGCTCGCTTCCTCGGCTACGAAGTCATCGTGTTCGATTCCGGCGAAGTGGGGGCCAACCTGCAGAAGTGGGGCCATGTGCCTCTGTTTACTCCCTTCGAGCAGAACAGCACTCCGTTGGGAAAGTCGGCCCTGCAAGCCCAGGACGAAAACTATCAGCCGCCAGCCGACGAGCAACTGCTGACCGGTCGCCAGCTCTTGGAACACTACCTGAAGCCATTGTCGCAAACTGACCTGGTGGCCGATTGCTTCAAGCTGAACCACAAGGTCATTTCGATCGCCCGGAAAGAAAAGATCAAGACCGAGGATAGTGAAGATCGCGAGCAGCGTGCGGAAACGCCGCTGGTGACCTTGGTGGAAGATGCCGATGGACATCAACACTTGTTCGAGAGCGAAGTGGTTCTCGACTGTAGTGGTGTTTACGGTCAGGCAAACTACATCGGCTCTGGCGGCAATCCAGCCCTGGGAGAGCTCGCCGCCCGCGATCATATCCATTGCGGGGTGCTCGATCTGGAAGGCAGCGATGCTCAGCATTTCGCGAACCAGCAAACGCTGGTCATCGGTGCCGGTTACCTCGCCGCTTCCAACGTGTGCCTACTCAGCAAGCTCGCTCGCGAATCGATGGAAACGCACGTGACCTGGATCACTCGCGAGCCGAAAGGGGAGAGCGGGCCGATTGCATTGCCGCCCGACGATAACCTGCCGGAACGTAATAAAATGATTGCCGAGGCGAATCGACTTGCATGTGAGGATGACGGGCACATCGATCATTGGCCTGAAACGACAATCAAGGCCGTTCATTACGAACCGCAGAACGATCATTTTCATGTCACGCTGGAAGGGAAGCACTCAGGCGTCCATACGTTCGACCGGATCGTCGCGAACGTCGGTTTTCGCCCGAACCTCGATATGCTGCGTGAATTGCAGATCGAAACGAGCTACGCCAACGAATCGCACACCGCGGCGACGGTCCATCATCCGGAGCCCAACTTTTATATCTTGGGCGCGAAGAGCTTTGGCCGCGATCCTGGCTTCGTGCTGAGTAACGGATTCGATCAGATCCGGCAGGTCTTTTCGATTATCGGGGACCGCGAGAATTTGAACCTGTACGCTCGCCCATCGACCGATTCCAACTAGGCGGCGCCGGCCGATTGTTCGTTGACCGTGATTGGCCCGGGATATCGCCAGAACAATGTGCAGTCGCCACGTCGGAATTGCATAGCTATCACCAAATATTTGTGATCAAAGTTTGGTCAATCTTGACCAAAACTTCTGGTAGCGTTGGTTCAATCCGGCATTAATCCCCGGAAAATCGAGGAATTTCCACGCCGATAGCGTCAACCATTTCCCGAAAACGTGCGTAAAGGTTCGCGTGCGTTCGAGCGTTGAATGCTTTATATTTCGGGGATCGTCTTACCTTTGTCCTCACACCATGTTGTCCCTCACCGAGTCCACGAAGGCCTGAAAATGAGTCTGCCTGCGGTATCGCTACGACTATTCGGAGTACTGTTCCTGTTGATCGGCATGGTGTCGACCGGAGCCGCCGATCCTGTCGAAGAAGGTGTCGATCGCGATCAGCTCATTCGTCAATGGGTTCGGAAATTGGACGCCGATCAGTTTGCCCAGCGCCAGCAAGCGGCGACTGAATTGGCGAAGTTCGGTAAAGATGCTGTCCCAGCGATCGAACGCGCTGCGGTCACCGGCAGTGGTGAAGTTGCCAGTCGCTCGGTCGACCTGTTGAAACTGTTCGCCGGATCGCCAGAGGAAGAAACCGCGACCATGGCGTTATCTTCGCTCCAGCGACTTGCCGCCAGTGGCAATCAAACGGCCAGTCATCTCGCCAAAGAAGCGATTTCCATTTTGAAGCGTCGTATCGGTCCGAACCGAATCATTGGCGACGAGCTCGAAGTCGAGCGGCAACCTCTGGATGGTCAGGTTCAGCAGTCCGTTCAGATCTCGAACGTGAATGGCGAAAAGACGATCGACATTTCTGAGAATGGCCAGCGAACGGTTACTCGGACTTCCCGCGATGGCCATATCCGCGTGACGTGGGACTTGCCCAACGGAAAGCAGAAGACGGTCGAAGCAGCAAGTGAAGACGAACTGAAGAAGAAAGATGCCGAAGCGTTCGCACGACTGAATCATGTTCGCGAAGTCGCCGATGCCGGTCCAGCTCGGATCCCAGGCCTCGAGCAGATGCCACGGATCCATGTTCGAGCTCCGCGACCACGTGCGGGCTTCGATCCATTTTCGGATATTACCGAACGTGTCGAAGCGATGCGAGCTCGCCACGAAGAAATGCTGGGCGAAATGCAGCAGCAACTCGATCGTCGTTTCGCTCCGCCTCGTGACCAGGTCATTCGTGTCGAACCCCATGCCAAGCAGTTGGAAGCAGTTCGCGTTCGATTGGGCGAGATGCTCAAGAAGATGGAAGACCCGCAATTCGATGGCATCGATGCGGTCGATCTAAATCGCCTGGACGAAGCGCTGAAGCAAATCGAGTCGACGCTCGAAGCCTCGTAAGCGAACACTTCTCAGCCAAACTAATTCTGCGGTACCAGCACTCGCCATTGAACGAGTGCTGTTTGCGTTTCTGGCTCCTCGATTTGGTATTGGCGGTTTGGCAATGACTCAAGGAGTGTCGCCGTGACCTGATCGGCATACGCTTTTCCTCCGCGGATCAACAAGACAATCCTTGCTTCGGGATTCGATTCCGCCAGGTAGCGCGGTGTCGGTTGGCCGGCGTCCGAATAGGTCAAACCAAAGTCGTTCCCGTCGTGCTTGGGCAAAGCGTAAAGCGACTCGATCGGAAGCCGGGCATACGTTTCCCAGGCCGGCGAAGTCGCGGCTTCGTCCAACAGGATATCGGTTTCAATCAAACCAGACGAAATCACCACGTCGGTTGGTGACTTATTCGCTTCGATGTCGGCAGCCACGGCCTGGGTGATGGTCTGCCAGTCCTCACTGCGCAGAACGGTAGGCATTCGCCATTGCCAGACGATCGCGACCGCGACCACCAACACTCCGGCACGCAGCCACTTGGGCGAAACGACCGCCGCCAACGCCGCGACCAGCAACGGAATCGTGCTTTCTGACGAGATCAAATAGCGACCGTAAAACAGTGCCGCCACGCCGCTGGCGGTGCTCGCCCAGGCCACGAAGATCGGAATGATTAGCACGAAGGCAACCAGTGCGATTCGCTTCCCTTCCGAACCAGGCCGGGCCTCCCGTTTCCACCAACAACTTAACAGCGCCGCGATACCAATCGGCAGCAGCACCGCCAACACGGTTTGCCAACGCAGCCATTCATTCGGATTGTCGGCCGTGATGAACCTAGCCCAGTTCTCGCGACGTTGGAAGATCGTCAGCAGATGGGGCACACTGATCGCACCAAGAGCCGCGACGCAACTCGCTGCCACCAGTAAGCGAATCCGTGTCGCACGATCGTTCGCCAAGATCAGCATCGCCAAAGCCAGGCACAGTCCAAACAGCAGCGTGCTGTAGTGAAAGTAGAAGTTCACCACGGTCAGACCGACCAGGTAAGCCCAGTCGCGTCGACGATTGTGTTGCAGGATCTGCCAGGCGACGATGACTTGCAGGATGGCGATCGCTTGGGCGATGGCGTAAACGCGAGCTTCCGTTCCGAAGAAGTTCCAGTCGACATCGATCACGCCGACCAGTCCGGCCGCCAGGGCGATCCCCACGTCGTGCGTCCAGCGATGAGCGGTCATCGTGACCAACGCGACCGCGACAAGCCCACCCAGAAACGAAGGAAAGCGGAGCGACCACTCGTGCAGACCGGCCAGTTGCGTGAAGGCCCACGGCAGGTAGAAGTACAACGCCGCTTGATTGCCCATGGCGGCTCGCTGGGGAATGTCGGTTACCGAATCAGTAACGACCCAGGCCGTATGCAGTTCATCGACCCACAAACTTTCGGTCAGGTAAGACCAGCGAACGATCACCGTCAGCAGTGCCAGAGCAAGCCCCAGCAGCATCGTGATCGACCACGACGGAGCAGGGGAGGACGGACTTGGCGAGTTAGAATCGTTCACGCTGCTTGATTCTAATCGGCAGCGGCTCGATCGCCAGCCTGGCGGTAGCCCTATTCCGGAACGACGGTGACCAATTCTTCATGAATCGATTCGAGCTGGTTGGCATCGATCTGGCGGATTTCCTCGGCATAACCAATTAGCAGAGCAAGGTCGCACAGTCGGTTGATCTCACGCGGATTTCCGCGAGTGATCTGAAACAATCGCTCCAAAGCGTTGGGAGCGAAGATCTCTGCCTGTGAGCCTGCCACGCGAAGTCGATGCGTGACGTAGGCCGCCGTTTCATCCGGCGTGAAGTTCCGCATCAGCGATTTCACACCGATCCGACTTTCGAGCGAAGGAAAGCGTTCGACCGCTGGAATGACGGTCGTTTGTCCTGCCAGAATGAGGGTCAGGTCGAGCTTGCCGTCGGTTTCAAAATTGGTGAGCAGTCGCAAGGTTTCCAGCGAAGCGTGATCGCTCAGCAGGTGGGCATCGTCGACGACGATCACTGCATGGTTGCCGGCCCTGGTATTCTCGGCCAGAAGCTGCTGAAGCTGCCAGATCGTTTCGCTAGGGTTGCGATGCGCGGTACTCGCCTGGTTGCCCTGACCCAGGTTCAGCAGCAGATAGGGAATCAAGTCGTGGCTGGAAAGCTTCGGAAAGACGAGATGGACTTTTGGCGAAAACTGCTCCGGCAATTGAACCATCAAGGTTCGCACGAGCAGGCTTTTCCCCAGCCCACAAGCTCCGGCCAGGATCGCGGCTCCGCGACGATTTTCGACCGCATAGCGAAGTTTCAACAGCGCGGCCTGAGCCGACTCGGAAGGATAGTAGAATAGTTCCGAGTAGGTGTTTTCGAACGGGCGAGTTTTCAGTTTCCAGTACGCTTCGTACATCGAGAGTGTCTCTTTCGCCCCGTTGATTTAGCCACGACGAACGTTATCGCCAGAAGTTATCAGCGATACCGACCACGTTGATCTTACGTTGTTCGAGCTTCGGCAGGATCTGTCCCAACTCGTGGTCGTGGGTTCCGCGGGCATCGCGGACGATCAGCACGCTGTGCATCAAAGCAAGGCGTTGCCAAACTTCCGGACGGTCGCCACCATCCCACAGCACGACGTCAAAGTCTTTGGCGAACTGCTGCAGTTGGCTGGTCGAAAGATCGCCCAGGGCTCGATAACCGGCTGGCAGCACGGCAATCGGCTGAGCGGCCGACTGAATCATCGCTTCGTACAAATTGTCCGAAGCGTGGGCATCGACTGGCAATGCGTCGGCTTGCAGACCGAGACGGGCAGACAAGCTTTCGTTGCCTTCCCCTTCGTCAATGATCAGGACGCGGCGATTTTGTTCGGCCATAACCTTGGCCAGGCAGATGGTCAGCGTAGTGCAACCACAACCTTCGCCCAGCGAAACGAGAGCCATCGATTTGACGCTCGACGAAATGCCTTCGGCCAGGCCAAGCCATTGATCCTGGTGCAAATCCAGAATCATGTCGATCTCTTCTGGCCAGTTCAGCGAATCAGCTTCCCACTTAGGATGCGCTAAGCGACGCTGACGATAGGTCGCACTGCCCGGTGCTGGTTTCGCAGGAGCAGCGACCGCAATCGTTTCGGCTGGCTCTTCAACCGAAGCTTCGTCGGTTGCTTTTTCTTCAGGGGCGACCGTGGCCAGCTGTTCGATTTCTTCCGTGATGGGGTCGTTCAGCGGTGCTGGTTCCCAGGGTTCGATTTCGATCGAAGGAGCCGGCATTTCAGCGACTGGCTGAGGCTGCGGTTTCGGAGTCGAGGCCGAAACTGGATGCACTGGCGTATGCTTGCGACCGGCTCGCGACATTAATCGATCGAGCGCTTCGGCGACGGCGGCGGTGTTTTTCGCTGCCAGCTCGAACTCGTCTTGCGACTGGCCATCTTCCAGGCTGGCGGCAGCGGCCGACTCGTCGTACGAGCCGACCAGAGGCGAGCCAGGCATGTCGATGCGGATTCCCTGGTTCTTCCAGTGCTGCAATTCGCTGAGGGTCGGCTTACGCGACATCGTGCGAACCGGAGTCGAAGACGTTTGCTGAGAAGTTTGAGTCTTATTCATAACTGCATCCGACGTTGGGGGCACGGCGTCTGCCGCTGTGCTGGTTGTTTCCGACGTGTAGGCGCGAATAAAGGCGCGGTCGAGCTGGCTCATTACCGAATATCCGAATCGAGATCGACGCTACCCAGGCGGGCCCCTGGAGGAGTCGCTTCGCGATTTTCGTAAGGGGTAAACCCGAAGCCACCCTGCGATGGATTTTGCGGAGCGGTCTGCGAGTAGGTTGGCTGCGTTGGCGTGCCAATCATCGGCATGCCTGGCTGCGGCTGATACCCTTCATGGATCTGTGGCATTTGCGGCTGCGAATTCGCAGGATTGGTGGCCGCGGTTCGCTGGGTCAGCTTGCCATCTTCATAGGCGAAGTTGCCGGTTGGCTGCTGCATCCAGTGACGACCTGAATCGCCATTAGGAACCGAATACTGCGAGGTAGCCGGAGCGTTCAATTCCAGCGAGGGGCCGCCGGAAGGCATACCAGGCGAAGCGGACGGACGACCATCGAATTGTGGCGTGTAGTCTTCGTCGGTGGCTGGATTGAAACTTGGCGAATACGAACCAGCACCTGTCGGAGCCGATTCCATCCCTTCAGGACGGAACTGGTAGTACTCGTCTTCCGGAGCCATTGGCTCAGGTGGAAGTTGATGGTTCGAGGCTGGATTGTTGAAAGGTGGCGCGATCGAGCCTTCCGGTTCGTAACCAGAAGCGATGTTCGTCATCTGTGTATCTTGCGATGGATTGCCCATCGTTGGGTTGGTCAACTCGGTGCGGTCGGGCTTGCTGGCCAACATCGGAATGGCGGTGTCGAGTGGCGAGACGGTGATGGTCTCGTTGTCCGCGTCGGTCCCGGGAGTCGCGTCCCAGCTCGGAGCACTTCCCAATTCGCCGGTCGAAACGAACAATCCCTGATCGACATCGTCGACTGGTGGAATGCTATCGTCATCGCCAGAGAGCAGCCAGGCACTGGCCACCAGCAGCGAGACAGCCATGCCGGCCAGGTAGATCCGATTCCTCCACTGACCACTCAGGATCGATTCGCGACGAGCCTGTCGCGTTTCTGCTCCTCTATGGTGGATGTAACTCGGCGCAGCGGTCGACTCCGATGCCATTGGGGCAGAGGCGACTTCCATCGGAGCCGGAGCCACGGCAGCAGGTTGGGGCGGCATGATCGGGGCGCTCGGCGCTTCGACCAGAAGGCTTTCTTCCGCCAGATCGGCGGTCGGGTCTTCCCCAAGCAGGTTGGAAACCCAGTCCTGGGTGCCGGCCGGTTGATCTTCAACCGGAGGTTCCCAGGTCAGGTCCTTCACACGGATCACGACGGGGTGTCCGTAAAAGGTGCCCTGAGTGTCTTGGTTTTCACGTGATTTGGGGTTTCCCAATGGTTTCGTCATCGTTTCGGCTTCCTTGCCTGACGTTGAGATCGACGCACAGCGGCCACGCGCTGGTTGTGGCCCGTTGTCCTATCCATCGGTTCGGTTTGTAGCGGTCTTTAGCTCTAGATAAGAAAAATCGGAAATCGGGGCTAGGCAAGCTTTGACGATTAGTGGCAATTGAGCGCTGGTTGTGACGGAGCCGGAAATCTGGGATATTTAGCAGGTTTGAACTATAGAAATCCCTTCCGCCATAGTTGGGGACGCTGTCAGACAGCATGCTATCTGACAGCAATAACCCCAAGCTGTGACAGGTCTTTCAGTCTTCTGGAATCCACTCATGCCAGGTCCCCGATTCGCCGGCCGCCAGCACCCAATCTTCGACGACATCCAAAAGCGAATTCTGATTCTCGATGGTGCCATGGGGACCATGATTCAGAAGTTCAAGCTGACCGAAGAGGATGTTCGGGGAAAGCAGTTCGCCGATGCTGAGAAGGACCTGCGAAACTTCAGCGACCTTCTCTGTCTGACGAAGCCCGACATTATTGAAGGGATCCATCGCCAGTTTCTGGAAGCTGGGGCCCACATCATCGAAACGAACACGTTCGGGGCGACGCCGATCGCCATGGACGAGTTCTCGTTGAGCGACGCACTGGCGACCGATATCAATGTGGCCGCCGTGAAGCTGGCCAAGAAGGTGGTCGACGAATTCAACGACCGAGATCCCGACAACCGTCGCTACGTGGCCGGTTCGATCGGGCCAACCAGTAAGACGGCGTCGATCTCGCGACGGATCGAAGACCCTGGCTTCCGCGACGTGACCTTCGATCAACTGGTCGCTTCGTACCTGGTGCAGATCGATGCGATGGTCGATGCAGGCGTCGACATCCTCTTTCCGGAAACGACCTTTGACACGCTGAATCTGAAAGCGTGCCTTTTTGCGATCGAGAAATACTACCGCGAAAAGGGAATCGAACTGCCGGTGATGACCTCGGTGACGATTACCGACGCTTCGGGCCGTACGTTGTCCGGACAGACGGTCGAAGCATTCTGGAATTCAATCTCGCACTTCCCCATGCTCAGCGTGGGCATCAACTGCGCCTTAGGGGCCGAGTTGATGCGGCCTTACGTGCAGGAACTGTCGTCGATCGCTTCGTGCTATATCAGTTGCCATCCGAACGCTGGTTTGCCGAACGAAATGGGGGAATACGATCAAACCCCAGATCAAATGGCGTCGACCATTCGTGAGTTCGCCGAGCATGGCTGGCTGAACATCGTCGGTGGTTGCTGTGGCAGCACGCCGCAGCACATCAAGGCGATTGCTGACGTGATGCGTGACTATGCTCCACGTGGCTTGCACCAGCAGCCAGAGCTGACTCGTTTGAGCGGTCAGGAACCTTTCACGATCACGCCGACCACCAACTTCGTGATGATCGGCGAACGAACCAACGTGACTGGTTCGCGGCGGTTCGCTCGACTCATTCGCGAAGAACTGTACGAAGACGCGATTGAAGTCGCCTTGCAACAGGTCGAAAGCGGTGCCAACGTGATCGACGTCAACATGGACGATGCGCTGCTGGACGGCGAAGCGGCCATGACTCGTTATTTGAACCTGATCGCCGCAGAGCCAGACATCTGCAAAGTGCCGATCATGATCGACAGCTCGAAGTGGTCGGTCATCGAAGCCGGTCTGCGCTGCGTCCAGGGCAAGTCGATCGTCAACTCGATCAGCTTGAAAGAAGGGGAAGAGGAGTTCCTGAATAAGGCCCGACTCTGCCGCGATTACGGTGCCGCCGTGGTGGTGATGGCGTTTGACGAAGTTGGTCAGGCGGTCGAACTAGAACGCAAAGTCGAGATCTGCAAACGAGCCTACGATCTGTTGGTCGAGAAGCTGGAATTCGACCCGACCGATATCATCTTCGACCCGAACATCTTGACGGTTGCCACCGGTATCGAAGAGCACAACGACTACGCGATCAACTTCATCGAAGCGACTCGTAAGATCAAGCAAGTCTGCCCCGGAGCGAAGATCTCAGGCGGCGTGAGCAATGTGTCGTTCTCGTTCCGTGGTAATGACGTGGTGCGGGAAGCAATCCACGCGGTGTTCCTGTATCACGCGATCAAAGCTGGTTTGGATATGGGGATCGTCAACGCCGGCCAGTTGGCCGTGTACGACGAAGTGCCTGCTGACCTGCGAGAACTGATTGAAGACGTGCTCTTCAACAAGCGTCCCGATGCGACGGAACGTTTGGTTGACTTCGCCGAAACGGTCAAGCATCAGAAGGGTGCTGGCCCGAAGGTGGAAGATCTGGCGTGGCGTGAAGCTCCGGTTCGCGAACGCCTGGCTCACTCGCTGGTGAAGGGGATCGACCGGTACATTGAAGAAGACACGGAAGAAGCTCGCCAGCAAGCGGAACGCTGTCTGCACATTATCGAAGGTCCGTTGATGGACGGGATGAACATCGTGGGCGACCTGTTCGGCGCCGGCAAGATGTTCCTGCCCCAGGTGGTCAAGAGTGCCCGCGTGATGAAGAAAGCGGTCGCTTATTTGCTTCCTTACATGGAGAAAGAAAAGGAAGAACTCGGCACGACCGACGTGAGTGCCCGCGGCAAGATCTTGATGGCTACCGTCAAGGGAGACGTCCACGACATCGGTAAGAACATCGTCGGCGTGGTACTGGGCTGCAACAACTACGAGATCATCGACATGGGGGTGATGGTCCACTGCGACAAGATTTTGGCCGCCGCCAAAAAGCATGGCGTCGACGTGATCGGCCTGTCAGGCTTAATCACCCCAAGCCTCGACGAAATGGTCCATGTTGCGGAAGAAATGCAATCGGCCGGGATGAACATCCCGCTGTTGATCGGTGGTGCGACGACCAGTGCCAAGCATACCGCCGTGAAGATTGCTCCGGTTTACGAAGGTGCGGTCGTACATGTGCTCGACGCATCGCGAAGTGTCGGTGTCGTCGATCAATTGCTCAGCAAGGATAACTCGCCAGCGTTTCTGGAAAAGAACCGCAAACTGCAAACCGAGCTGGCCGAGTCGTATCGCAAGCGTCAAGCGATCACGCTCGTGCCGCTGAAGACGGCTCGCGAAAAGCACTTCGAGACCGACTGGGCGAACGTCGATATTCCGACCCCATCGTTCACCGGATCAAAGACGCTGCGAGACTTCCCGCTCGAGAAGCTTCGCGAGTTCATCGACTGGTCGCCGTTCTTCAACTCGTGGGAACTGAAGGGTAAGTACCCGAAGATCTTCGAGGATGAATACGTCGGCGAAGAGGCGAAGAAGCTGTTCCACGATGCCAATGTGCTGTTGGATCAGATCATTTCGGAGAAGCTGTTCACGGCGAACGGGATCTTTGGTTTCTGGCCAGCAGCTTCCGACGGCGACGACATCATTATCTATGATCCGAACGACCCTGAGAAAGAAATCGAACGCTTCTTTACACTGCGACAGCAGTGGGAACGCAAAGGTCAGTCTGACTTCCGGGCGTTGTCCGACTACATCGCTCCGGTGGGCAGCGGACGTCGCGACTACCTCGGCGCCTTCGCGGTGACGACCGGCATCGGCTGTAGCGAACTGGCCGCCAAATTCGACGCCGATCACGACGACTATAACTCGATCATGGCGAAGGCCTTGGCCGACCGCCTGGCGGAAGCGTTCGCCGAGTGTCTGCACAAGGAAGCTCGTCGCGAGTGGAAGTTTGGCGCCGAGGAAAACTTGTCGAACGAAGAGCTGATCAAGGAAGATTATCGCGGCATCCGTCCGGCGCCTGGCTATCCAGCGCAGCCCGACCACACCGAAAAGTGGACGTTGTTCCGCTTGTTGAACGCTGAACAGGAAACCGGGATCGAACTGACCGAGAGCCTGGCAATGATGCCGGCAGCCAGTGTGTGCGGTATGTACTTCGCCCACCCGGCCGCGCGTTACTTCGCGATCCATCAACTGGGACGCGATCAGGTCGAAGACTATGCCAAGCGCAAAGGCATGCCACTGAAAGATATGGAGAAGTGGCTTGCTCCGAACCTGTCGTACGATCCGTAAGCAAGCCCAGGGGACGGCTTAGGTCGTCCCCACTGCATTTACGGCGCCCGAAGCGGCATTCTTCGGCGAGAGCACCAGGAACTTGCTCTGGTTGTGGTCGGTCACGTCGAACGCGGCCACTTTCCCGATCAAGCTGAAGTGCCGTACAAACCCCTTGGCCGGGATGATCAAGTTATCGTCCTGGACCTTGGTGGCGATCGCTTCGTCAGCATTGGCACGCACGAATTTGATCAGAATGCGACCAGTCGGCGGATCGTAACCGAGCACCGCGTAGTCCATCCGGGCTCGCTTGTTCTCGATGTTCTTCAGCGGAATTACCAGGTCGCCATTCATCTTCCGGACGTAAGCCGGGCTGCGTGTCTTGGCATCGTTCTTCGGCGAGTACATCTGGAAGGCGGTTTCCATACCTTCCACGTTGTCTTCTGCCAGGAACTGAATGATGTCGGATATCGATAGCACGCCGATCAGCGTCAGTTCAGGATCGACGACCGGTAAGCAGCCAATTTTGTTCGTCGCCAACACGTACGCGGCGCGGGCCAAAGGGATTTCTGGACCCACGGTGATGGGACGTTCAACCGAGATCAGCTCTTCGACACGCTTGTGTTGAATGTCTTCGGTCTCTTCTGTCTTCATAGAAGTGATCAGCGCGCGAACGATATCGCGCTGCGAGACCACACCGACCACTTTCTTGGTATTGTCGACCACAACAACGCGTCGCAAGGCATATCGAGCCATCAGATCAGCAACGATATTTACGTGCGTGCCCACGGTCGCGGTGTGAACCTTGACCGACATCACGTCCTTGACGTTTCCTTGTAGTTGCTTCGAGATCGTTTCGATAACGGTCATACTTCCCTGGCGTTTCGTCAAAATCCACGGTCAGAGAGAGATCAGTAAGCCCGACCTGTCCCCGAACTTATCGTCTTGATTGCTTTTCACGATGAGAACCGACCGTCGCGCCCTGCGCAGCAATTGCGCCTCTCACCTCCCAGTCGGTTTGTGAAACTATAGCATCGAAACTTTTACATAGACGGAGACGGCAAACTGGGAAAACGGGTCGCAATTCGGACATCCGTTACCTGAAATCGGCTTGTTCCGGTTGTAGTGGCTCCGCTGGTTGGGCAGGGGGGAGCGAGAATGGCCAGATCGCCAGGACTGATCGGCATTCGGCCTCAGTTTTCCGGGACGTAGATATGCTGGAGCTCGGTTTCAGGCATCTTGGCCGCAACCTTGGCGGCACCTTCATCGGTAACCGCGGTCCGGGTCACGATCAGATTTTTGAGGTGCGTCATAGGCGCAAGCTGCATCAGTCCCTCATCCGAGAGCGAGGTCGACCCCAGATGCAGCCAGGCCAGGTTTTCCAGATTGGTCAGTTCGCCGATGTAGACATCGCCAATCGCATTGCGGTCGAGGTTCAACCATTCCAGCGAAGTGATCTCGGCGACTTTCGGAACGGCATCATTGCTGATTTTGGTCGCCCACAGGTTCAGTCGCTTCAGGTTCTTAAACGCCGCCAGATGTTCGACTGCCTGGTCATCGAAGTCGGTTTCGCTGACGTCGAGGTCTTCTAGGGCGGTCAGCTCGTCCAACTTCTCCAGGCCATGACCATTAATCAACGTCCGGCGGAGGCGAATTTTTTTCAGCTTCGGCAAATGAGCGAGGCCCGGAAGACTGGCTTCCCGAAAGGGAGTTCCGAACAGGAACAACTCTTCCAACTGCTTCAGCCCTTTTAATTGTTCAAGCGTCATTCCTTCGACGGCTGTTTCATCCAGTCCCAAGACCTTGAGGTTCGATAGACCTGCCAGATAGATCAACTGATTGTCCGAGATCGCATTGCCGCGGAACTGGAGATTCTTGAGGGCAGGGAACTTGCCGATCTGCTGGAGCGAGGCACCGCTGACGCTGGTCTCACGCAGGTCAAGAACCTGCACACTGGCCGGCGTGCCGAGCTTGGCGAACATATCGTCCGTTAGCGGGCAGCCTCGCAGCAGAAGCTTTTGCAGTCGCGGCAGCGTGCCGATCCGCTTCATCAGGTTGGCATCGATCGGCTTACCAGCGAAGTCGACCAGCGTGATTCCGCCGGCTCCATCCTTTTCGATCCGGCCGCCAGCATTGGTGATCATCGCTTCGGTGGCCAGTTGATCCTGCGTCGGAGCGGTATCGGCCACCGAACTGGTTGACGCTGGCGTTTCGCTGGAATGGCATCCGGCAAACAGCAAAACCAGGGCAAGCAGAAACAGCGATCGCATGGCAGGAGGTCCTCAGGAGAAATCAATCGAGCAGGGTGCTGCCTATTCTATCGGGAACTTTGATGGCAGGGCACCTCCAAATTCAGACGGAAACTCCAACGACGTAGCCGCTCGACCAGGCCCACTGAAAATTGAACCCGCCAATCCGGCCATCGACATCGCAGATCTCGCCACAAAGATGCAGCCCAGGGCAGACGCGCGACTGCATCGTCTTCAGATCGATCTGTGTCAAAGGGACCCCACCAGCCGTGACCTCGGCCACTTTAAAGCCGAGTGTTCCGCTGACGTTCAACGGATACGCCGTGAGCCCGGTCACCAGGTTCTTTCGCTGAACCCGGGTCAGGTCGACGCCAGTTTGCTCGACCGGAACTTCCGCGAAGATCAGCAGGTGCTCGACCAATCGATCAGGTAAACGCTCGCGCAGCATCGCTCGGACCGATCGTCTTCCCAGGGCTTGAAGTTCGGCCTGAATACTGTCGGCCGAGTGATCAGGCAACCAGCTTGCCGTCAGGCAGACCGGGCGATCGGTCGAAGCGGCGATCCAGTGGCGGCTCATGTCGAGAACCGCCGGGCCAGAGAGCCCTTTGTGCGTCAGCAGCATGTCCCCGTCGATCGACTCGATCCGCTTGCCGCTCGTTTCGTTCAGTTCCAAGCGAACCGGAAGAGCGATTCCTGAAAGCTGCGTCAGCGGATCGGAGTCAGCCAGTTGAAGCGGAACCAGGGCCGGGAAGATCTGCGGTGTCAGCTCATGCCCCAGTCGGCGGACCAGTTCGAGTCCATGCCCATCGCTGCCGGTCTTGGGGACGCTCTTACCACCGGTTGCCAGCACCACCTTCGAGGCGACCAAGTGTCCCCAGGGACCAGTCAGTTCAAAGGAAGGCTGTGTGGGTTCGACCGTAATCGACTTGATGTTCTCGATGCGATGCCCGATGCGGATCTCGACTCCCAGGCGTTCCACTTCCGAAAGCAGCCCGTCTAAGACGGTCTTGGCCTTGTCGGTGGTGGGAAAGAGTTTTCCGGTCGGTTCGCGTTTCAGACGAACGCCGAGCTCGGCAAAGAATTCGATCGTTTGCGGCTGGGTGAAACGGCCGAGAATCTTCTTGATGGCGTTGGTAGAACTGCCCCAGTAGTCGCGCGGGGTGACCTTTTCATTCGTTACATTGCAGCGGCCGCCACCAGCAATGAGGATCTTGGCACCGATGCGGCGTGCCCCGTCGAGAATGACAATGCGTCGCTGGTGATTGGTTCGAGCCGCCCAGATCGCCGCGAACAGACCGGCAGCGCCACCACCCACAATGGCCACATCGGCTCGGTCAGACGCTAGATTGTCGCTCACGTTGTTCTTCCCCCAACAAGCAGTGTAATGTCCTGGCCTAGTCGAATGCTGGCAAGGGGTGGCAAACGAGTGACTGGTCGCCGGCTGGTTCGATTTTCTATAATCGAACTCTTGGTTGTGCCGGCAGGGAAGGTGCGGTTCTCTTTCGGAAACAAGCGACGAGTCGATTTTCCCGAATACGCTTCGAGATCACGAATGACACGGCGAATTTTTTCACTCCTGATGCTTCTGGCCTGGTCGCCGTTCGTCCTGGCCGAAGGTCCCGCCGGCGATCCTCAGGCGGGCTACGAGCATCTGATCAATACTCCGTATCTCCCGCGATACTTCGATCAGGAAACCTTCGACAATGTTTGGCGAGTCTGGCCCGAGCCACTAAAGAGCCAGGCCGAGAAGGCTACGCCGGAAGAACGCCGCCAAATGGCGTTCGATCGCTATGGCCTGACAGGTCGACCAGAAGACCCCACCAAGCCGCTGCAGTATGTTGTCGATAAAAATGGAGAGTGGACGCTCAACTGCTTCTCGTGCCATGGCGGGCAGATGGAAGGGAAGACGATCCCTGGCCTCCCCAACAATCGTTTCGACTTCGCCGGCATCACCGACGAAATCCGAATGACCAAAGCGATGCTGGGCAAAAAGCTGATCCCCGGGGACTACAGCTCGCTGGTCTTCCCCCTTGGCGAGAACAAAGGGACCACGAATGCGGTGAATTTTGGCGTGGCGCTGATGTCGCTGCGTGATGCCGATTTGAACGTGGTTCCGGGGGCGAGCTTCCCCAAAATGCTGCATCACGACATGGAACCACCACCCTGGTGGCACTTCGCCAAGAAGGAAAACATCTACCTTGATGGCTTCGCTCCGAAGGGGCATCGCGGCCTGCTTCAGTTCACGCTCGTCCGCGAAAACGACGCCCAGGCCTTCCGCGACCGTGAGGCCGACTTTCGAGACGTTTACGCCTATTTATCCTCGCTCGAAGCCCCCAAGTACCCCGGCAAGATCGATACCGCGAAAGCGGAAACTGGGCGGATCGTTTTCAACCGCCACTGTAGCGAGTGCCATGGGACTTACGGCGACCAGGCCGACTACCCGGAACGGATGATTCCGATCGATGAAATTAAGACCGATCGAGCCCGGTTCGATTCGCTAACTCCTGCCCATCGCCAAGGATATGGCGACAGTTGGTTTAACAGTTATGGCCAGCAGGAAGGGCTGATTGCCGACCCGGAAGGCTACGTGGCACCTCCGCTGGACGGTGTCTGGGCAACGGCACCTTATCTGCATAATGGATCGGTCCCTACGCTGTGGCATTTGCTGCATCCGGACCAGCGACCGAAGATCTGGCGGTGGTCCGGCAGTTCGTACGATCATCAACGGATGGGGATCGATGCTGAAGCCCTGGACGAGTTCCCCCAGGGACTCTCGGCAATGGAGCGGCGCGAGGTATTTAATACGACTCGTTTGGGGAAAAGTGCGGCAGGTCACGACTACCCCAACGCGTTGACCGAAGAGGAGAAATCAGCGGTGCTTGAGTACTTGAAGACCCTTTGATTTTGCGGCGAAAACCACGCTGCCGCCCCCACGATTACGCTGCTACCAGATTGACACGGTAGGGGGACTCGATACCATGATTCGTAGAGCGAAAGCCATTGATAGTCCAGCGGTTACGACACAAAACCGCGTCACGCAAAACAGGCCGGCGGCCTGAACGAGGATTCTGAATTTCATGTCGACGCAACTGCTTGCAGCGAAAGAGGGGACGATCACCCCGGAAATGGAGTATGTGGCCAAGCGGGAGAACATTTCTCCTGAGTTGGTTCGGGACGAAGTCGCTTCCGGTCGCATGGTGATCCCGGCTAACAAAGTCCACCTTCAAGGTGTGCTCGAACCGATGGGGATTGGTCTGGCTGCCAAGTGCAAGATCAACGCCAACATCGGCAACAGCGCCGTGACCAGCGATCTGGGTGGCGAACTCGAAAAGCTGCACGTCGCCGTGCATCATGGTGCCGACACCGTCATGGACCTGTCGACCGGCAAGAACATCGACGAGATCCGGAAGCAGATCATCGAGAAGAGCCCGGTCCCGATTGGTACCGTGCCGATGTATCAGATGCTGGAAGAGCTGGGCGGCAAGATCGAAGACATGACCCCGCAGCACTTCCTGGACATGGTCGAGCATCAGGCGAAGCAGGGGGTCGACTACATGACGATCCACTGTGGCATCCTGCTGGAACATCTCCATCTGACCACGCATCGCGTCACCGGCATCGTCAGCCGTGGTGGTTCGCTGATTGCCAAGTGGATGATGGCTCACCGCAAGCAGAATCCGCTGTACACCGCTTTCGACGACTTGTGCGACATCATGCGTCAGTACGACGTGACCTGGAGCTTGGGCGATAGCCTTCGTCCTGGTTCGCTGGCCGACGCTTCCGACGACGCTCAGTTCTCGGAACTGGACGTGCTGGGCGAACTGACCCGTCGTGGTCGTGCCAATGGCACCCAGGTCATGGTCGAAGGTCCTGGGCACGTGCCGATGGATCAGATCGAGATGAACATGAAGCGTCAGCAGGACGTCTGCGACGGTGCCCCGTTCTACGTGCTCGGCCCACTGGTGACTGACATCGCCCCAGGCTACGACCACATCACCAGCGCCATCGGTGCTGCTCTGGCTGGTTGGCATGGTGCCGCGATGCTGTGCTACGTCACGCCGAAGGAACACCTGGGGCTGCCAGAAGCCGACGACGTCAAGCAAGGCGTGATCGCTTACAAGATCGCTGCTCATGCCGCCGACGTGGCGCGCCATCGTCCTGGTGCGCGTGACCGCGACGACGCTTTGAGCAAGGCTCGCTTCTCGTTCGATTGGAACGAGCAGTTCCGTCTGTCGCTCGATCCTGAAACGGCCAAGGCCTACCACGACCAGACCTTGCCGCAAGACACCTTCAAGAGCGCTCACTTCTGCAGCATGTGCGGTCCGAAGTACTGCAGCATGAAGATCACCGAAGAAATCCGAGCGATGGCTTCGCAAGACGAACTGATCGCCTTGGACAGCGAAAAGAGCTAGTTCCGCATCGATCGACTCATCAGAGAAACGCGGCGAAGTGGTTCGTCGCGTTTTTTTGTGCGCGGTCCGTGCCTGGGATAAGATTGGCGGAATAGTTCCAGCCGCTGAATGAGAGTTCTCCTCATGCCGACCGACCCTGAGCCGTCAATTTGTTTGAGCACGCAATCGCTGCTGCAAGACTTGGTTAAAGCGGCTCAGATTCGCTCGCTCGTAACCATGGCGAGCTTCGTTCCCTCGATGATATTTTTGCGGGGGTTCTCGCTTTTATCCTGCCGAAGAATTTCGAGTGGTTGGGGACCATGGGAATGTTTGGGCTACCACTGTTTGTTTCGTGGATGATGACTCGCTGGTATTGCATCCCTCGTGTCCGCTGTCCTGCATGTGGAACATCGCTTTGGCACTGCGGTAGTGAAAACTTTAAACCACGACGTATGCGTATTCGCCCAGGGGTCACTTGCTGCCCAGGCTGCAAGGCACCTATTGTCTAAGGTGAAGGCGGGGTGAATCTCGCGAAAACTTGTCCTCTGACGCTCGTTTCATCGCGATTTCTATACACACTCGCCTAGGATCATTCGCTGGAAACGTTGATAATGCCCAGCTATGGACGCTATCAACAACCCTTACGAATCCCCGAGAAACAAAGCCGCCTCGGTCAAGTCGATTCCGGAACATCTCTCGGGCGATCCTTCGTTCTATGCCACGACTGCCACGCAGTTCTTCGGGGCATTCAACGACAATATTTTCAAGCAGTTGCTGCTGCTGGTGGCGGTGAACCAGGTCATACAGGAAAAGGACGGCACCGACTATCAAGGTTTGGCGATGGTGGTGTTCGCCGCCCCCTTCGTGTTATTCGCTGGTCCGACCGGGTACCTGGCCGATAAGTTCAGCAAAACGACGATCATTCGCGTCTCGAAGGTGCTTGAGATCGTTGCCATGGTATTGGGCGTGGCGGCCTTCTATTGGTACGACCAGCTAGGCATGACCGGGCTGATGATCGTCCTGGCGTTCATGGGTTTTCAAAGCACGCTGTTTGCTCCCGCCAAATATGGAATCTTGCCCGAGCTGTTTCATGGACGCGATCTGCCGAAGGTGAACGGTGTGTTTTTAATGACCACCTTCCTGGCGATCATCTTCGGCACGGTTCTGGCCGGCATCCTGTGCGACTGGTTACCCAACAACTTGTGGATCGCCTCGACCGTGTGTGTCGGTGTTGCGGTTGTCGGGACACTGACAACGCTCCCGATGCGGCACACGCCACCAGCCACGCCAGATGTAAAGTTCACCCCCCAGGCCGCCGGCATTCCCAAGAAGACTCGTGAGCTCTTCCTGCGGGATCATGCGATCCTGAAGGCACTGTTGGCCTCGTGCATGTTCTGGCTTTGTGCCGGCATTGTGCAGCAGGCGGTCAACTCGCTGGGGAAGGTTCAATTGGAACTAAGCGATACGCGGACCAGTTGGCTTGGCGGGGCGATTGGTCTGGGGATCGGTCTGGGCTGCATGCTGGCAGGCGTGCTTTCCAGCGGTAAGATCGAGTTCAAGCTGGTGCGAATCGGGGCCTGGGGCATTGTCGGTTGCCTTGGTTTGATGGCCCTGCCCGGCGGACAGCATGGTCAGCTTCTTGGGTTGTGGGGAAGCTTGCCGGTGCTGATTTTGCTGGGGATCTTCACTGGTATGTTCTCGGTTCCGATTCAAGTTTATCTGCAGGCCAAGGCTCCCGAGGATCAGAAGGGTCAAGTGATCGCCGAGATGTCGCGGGCCAACTGGCTGGCGATCTTTCTGTCAGGGTTCTTGTATTCGATCTTCGATCAGGTTCTGATCTGGGGAAACATGCCACGCTGCTATTTGTTTGGATTCACCCTCCTCATCATGCTTCCGGTGGCTTTGTTATATCACCCCAAGTCGGAAGCGCTGGACACGGAAAAGGACGACTAATGCTCGGAGCATCTCTCGATATCGCGGCTTACATCGATCGCTTCAAGACAGAACTCGACAAGCTCGAACAATCGCAAATCACTAAGTGGGCCGACCTGATTTACGACGCCTACGAGAGCGGCAACTTCGTGTACATCTTCGGCAATGGCGGCAGCGGTTGTAATGCCAGCCACATGGCCGAAGATCTCGGTAAGAGTTCGCTCCGCGAGAAAGATCTCGGCGACGAATCGCTCCGCCGCTTGAAGGTGCTGAGCCTGACGGATAACGTCGGCTGGATCATGGCGGTTGGCAACGACATCGGTTACGACCAGATTTTCCTGCAGCAGGTGATGAACTACGGCCAGGAAGGGGACGTCGTCCTGGCGATCAGTGGCAGCGGCAACAGTGACAACGTGTTGAAGGCGGTCGACTGGTCGAATCGGCATGGCCTGAAAACGCTTGGCCTGACCGGCTACGGCGGCGGCAAGCTCCGCGACATGGCTCAGCATAGCTTCCATGTGCCGCTGGACGATATGGGCATGGTCGAGAGCATTCACCTGGCGATCTTCCACTGGGTGCTGAACGATGTCTTTGCCCGGATCAACGACGAAGGCCGCTACGCCAAATGAATGTGATCGGCGTTGAAATCGGAGGCACCAAGCTTCAAGTTGCCCTGGCCGATGCCGACTCGCTGGAAACGATCGTTTCGCTCCGGGAAGAGATCGTTCCGGCCAACGGAGCAGCCGGTATTCAGCAGCAACTGCAGCGCATGATTCGTTCGCTTCAGTCTGAACATACCGTCGCGGCGATCGGCATTGGGTTCGGCGGTCCGCTCGATGCAACAGCTGGAGTGATTACCACCAGTCATCAGGTCGAGGGCTGGGATCGGTTTCCGATGGTGGCCTGGTGCCAGGAGCAGTTCGGTTTGCCAGCCGTGATTCGCAACGACTGCGATACGGCGGCTCTGGCGGAAGCGACGCTCGGGGCAGGGCAGGGCAAAGAGAGCTCGTTCTACGTGACCATCGGCAGTGGAATCGGTGGCGGTTATGTCTATCAGGGACAACTGATGGGAGGTAGTCGCCCCGCCTTCGCCGAGATCGGGCATCTGCGACCCGGCGTGTTGCATTCCGAACCTGGCAACACCGTCGAAGCGGAATCGTCCGGCTTTGGCATCTCCAACGAAGTTCGCCAGTGGATCAAGAATATCGCCCCGGAAGAACGGGACGACGATTGCCGCGACCTGTTGGCTCGCTGCCAGGGGGATCTCGAAAAGCTGACGACCCGCGATATTGCCGAAGCAGCGCTGGCAGGCAATGTCATCTGTGAAGTGGTCCTGCGCGACGCGGTCGAGACGCTCGGCTGGGCCATCGCTCAGGTGATCACGCTGTTGGCCCCTGAGGTCGTGATCCTGGGCGGCGGCGTGTCGCTGATACCCCAGAAGTTGTTTCGGACGCCGCTGGAAGATCAGATCGCGACCTATGTCTTCCCGCCGCTGGCCGGCAGCTATCAACTAGTGCCGGCGCAGCTTGGCGAAGCGGTCGTCGTGCAAGGGGCACTGTTGCTGGCGAAGCAATTCGTTTCGCAGCACTAGTCGTTACCAGGCTTCAAATTCCAAACCAGGGATCTCCATCGGATCGGATCCCTCGATCGTTTGCTTCAGCAGTTGGGCCGCCTCTTCCCGCGTGACGATCTTGCGATAAGAGCCTTGGCGATCGGGGACCGGAATGTCGAGCCAAGGCTTATCGAAACCATCCTCTTCTTCTTCCCACATGAACTGTAGGGTCGGCTTGTCGTCGGTCTCGAAGATTCCGAGGAACGAGCCAGGGGTGGGTGTCAACGCGTTCCAGGCCGCGACGATTTCCACTTCGGTGCCTTCGGCGGCGTCGTCCGCATCGATGCCTTCTTGGGTTTCTTGATCGTAGAAGAAGTATTTCATTCCAGGAGGTCTTTATCAGGGAGATCGGTAAAGAGAGAGCCTATCGCACGTACTTGCCGCGGAACTCTGGCAGCGGATAGTCGACGATCGGCAGGTCAAGCCGGGCCAGTTCGCGTAGCCGTTCGTAGCCACGCGTCACCAACGTTTCTCGCTGCTGCACGAAGCTGGCGTCGAGATTCCGTTTGTCAAAATCACCAGCACATTCGACCGGAGCGAACTTCTCGTGCACGACAAACTGGGCCAACGCGGGATTGCATTTCACATGGCGTTCCGGCGTGGTATGCAGCACCTCGGGATCGAGTATGCCGATCACGTATCGCAGATACAAGTCGCTCTCGAACAACCGTTCAACTGGCTTCCCGCACACATCGCACAGATAGCCTTCGTCACACTTCGCCATAGAAATTCGCAGGGAAACAGGCTCGACTGCTGGGAACGTACCACGCCCCATCGCTGGTCAGTATAAAGGAAAACGTCGCTTTTGGGGGAAGCCCACCGTCTGGGAGACCGGTTTAACGGAGGCCTGCTTCGCGGCACCGATGCCAGGCGACCGCTGCGGCCAGCTTCTGTTGACGTTGCCCGCGCGTTTGCCCTTCCATCAGCGTCTGCAAGGTTTCTTCTGGATTGGGAAACAGCTTCCGGTTGCTGACTTGGAATAGATCCTTTTGGATCCGCTGTACCTCGGCGGCCGCTTCCGCTTCTTCATCTCGCAGCAACAGTCGGGCAGACCAGCGGGCGATATAGCTCCCTGGCAAAACGAGGCTTCCCCACAAAACGAAGTCGGCGTGGTACCAACGCCCCAGTACGCCGGTCGTCAGCGAGGTGGCGACCGAAGGATTTTGAGCCAGGCGTTCCACTACGTCGCGCCAACCAAAGTTCGCCGCGATTTGCAGCGGAGCATGAAACCAGAAGCGAGTCATGTCGTCGGTCGCCGATGCCCACTGCAGGCAAACCTGGTGAACCGCAGCGATCTCGGTGGGCGTCATCCACTCATGCGCGGAAACAGAATCGAGAGCAGCGATCAGACGCAACGGGCCATCTTCGTCGAACAACTCTCGTGGTTCCGCCTGACGTTGTTCTTCGCGGAACTCCGTGACCCGTTTCCGTGCCAGGATAGGGGGAAGCTTGCCGAGTTGAACCGGAAAGATACTTTCGTCGTAGTCGAACATCGACCACGGGAGTTCCCCTTCCATCGCCCACGATAAGCCATCGTCGATTGCCTCTGGATGATAGAAGCTTCCTTCCGGGTAATAGTCGGCCAGTGCCTCACGCGGTTTGTCGTCACCGTAGGCCAGCAAGATGAACGCGACCATCTGATCCAAAGGAGGCTGGCGCTTGCGACGTTTGGATTCGACTTCCCAGCGGTCCCAGTGCGTCCGGGCCTGATCGATCCACCACGCGTCGTCGACCCACGTATCGTGTCCCCGGGCAAACCACTGCGGCAGTTCCCAGAAGCTCATCGGTGGAAGCGTAAATAGGGGACGCCGCACCTTTTCCAATTGGGCCTCTTCGCGAAATGCTTCGATGTAGTGCGCGGCGATGCGATCGATTGCCTCGAAATCCAAGGCGTCCACCTCGTCGAGCTGCGGTCCCTTTTCAAACGGTTGTGGTGGCAGCAACCGTTCAGGGATCGCTTGCTTCGGCTGGGCCACAGCGGCGTTGATCTTGGAAGGCGTGATCTGGTCGCCAAGCCCTTGCTCCTGGAACCAACGACTCAGAAAATCGACCGGTGCGTGGCGATAGAGTCGCCGCGTCAGGCTCGTCCGAGGATCGAAGTGGAACTGCTGGTGCGTCGTGCCGTACCACCAGCCGGAGCGATTCCAATGAAATCGATCCTTCACGCAGCCTAATTCTGCCAGCAACGTTTCCAGGGTTTCAATCGTTTGCGTTCGTGCCGCATCAAGCCGGTTGAACTGCTGGACGATATGCTCCTCGATGCCCTCCAGCGAACCGTAGCGATTCAACAGACGCTTCCAATAGTGGCCGCCGTAATGAAACTTCATCTGATCGAAGCCATCACGAAATTCGATCCAAAGGACCGGCTTCTTACTGCAAATCTCCGGTCCGACGTTCTCGTTGCCCAGGCGTTCGCGCAGTCGCTCACACAAATCGAACCACGGATTCTTTCGACGATACCGGGCCATTCGCTTGGCGTAGCTCTCGGTGAAGAGTGGCTCGAACTGAGCCGACCAGTGTGAAATGGTTTCTGCGTCGGACCTCTTGTGAACGGGCGTTTGTTGCGGTGCCTCAGGAATCTCGATCAAACGCTTTGCTTCCGATCGGCTGAGCTTCTCGAAGTGCAGACCCTGGGCGAGCGTCTGAAGAGCTTCCGCTGGTGATCGACGCTGCAGAAGCCGCGTTAGATGATGTCCGACGTCGATTGTGGACATGCCGCCGTTACGATCGACCTGCCAGATTCCGGTCAGGCTGGGCTCGACCGTCATCTCCATTTCATGGCACCAATGTCGCAAGCCATGCAGGACCGCAGAACGTTGCTGATCGAGGTTCTGAAACTGAGCGACAAGATGCCGAGCAGCGGTCGCAGGCATCCGTTGACGCAGTGATTCAAATTGACGCTGATCAACCACAAAGATGTCGCAAGCGTCGGTGAACTCCAGGCAGAGCCCTTCCAGGACTTCCTGGCATCGGACGGAAGACTTGTCGGCGAGTGGACGCAGGGCGTCGAGTACTGCTGCCAATTCCATCGAACTTCCCTCCCTGCCTGCTGGTGACCATTCTGTTTGAATGTACCAGACCGTAGGAGGGGGAAAGAGGTTCGCGGTATCCCAGGTCGTCGGTTACAGTTTCTTGAGTTCGTCCGCCAACATCACCAGTTCGTCCGCCGTTTGTTTCATGCCGTGGACGATCGCGTTTTGCTCTTCCACTGCGGCGGCGATCGTGTTGCTGTTCTGATTCACTTCCGAAATCGAACCAGTGATATGCGTATTCGTGTCGACCACCCGATTGATGTTTTCGCGAATGCTATTGATACGTTCCGCGATGTTCTTGGTCGCATCAGAAGTGCTGTTGGCGAGCGACTTCACTTCGTTGGCGACGACCGCAAAGCCGCGACCTGCTTCGCCAGCCCGAGCGGACTCGATGGTGGCGTTCAAGGCGAGGAGGTTGGTTTGTTCGGCCAGCTCTTGAATGGTGCCGATGATGCCGCCAATCTCCTGGCTCGATTCCGAGAGTTGTCGAATCCATGATCCGGCATCGGAAACCTGGTGATTCGTATCTTCGGCCAGTTCCGCGTTGCGGGTGATTCGCAGCCCGATTTCGTCCATGGCGATCGCCATTTCGCTGACGCTGGTCGCGACTGAATTGCCGACTTCGGCCAGGTTACTCACGCGACCGCGAACCTCCGCCTTCTCCGTTTCGATTCCCCAGCAGGCCATCGGACCAATGTACTTGCCTTCGGCATCGTAGATCGCGCTCACGTTCAGGCGAATCACCTCTGGGCCGAGACGGAACTCTGTGCTCATCGGCAAGTTGCCAGGATCGCTGAGAATGTTGTGTTGAACCTGGGGGTTGCTGTGGAAGATACTCAACGGAGCTCCGACAATTTTGTCTGGCTTGACCGGCAGCAAGTCCGCAATTTTTTTAAATGTTGCCAGCGATGCTGGATTGATGTAGCGGATCACCATGTCGAGGTCCGCGAACATAATGTTCAGCGGGAGACGCTCCAACATGTTTTGCAGACGAGTTGCCTTTTGGTGGGCTTCAACCTGCTGGGTGACATCGGTGGCGAACTTGACGATCTTGCAGAGGTTGCCGTCAACATCGTAGACCGGATTGTAGCTGGCCTGGATATAGACTTTCGAGCCATCTTTGGCCACCCGCAGGAAGCGTCCGGGAAGGCCGGCTCCGGTCCGTAACTTATCCCAGAACTGCCGATACTCTTCGCTGACGGCATACTCCGGCGTCACGAACATACGATGGTGCTTGCCGACGATTTCAGGCAGCGAGTATCCGAGTGTTTGCAGGAACAACTCGTTCGCCGTGATGATCGTGCCATCTAAATTGAATTCGATCACCGCATTTGAGCGGTGCAGTGCATCAACAATCGCTCGTGCCTCGTGCAACTGCTGTGCAGCCTGGCGTGCTTTCGCTTCGTGTTCCGACTTATTGCGCCACGAGTAAAGGCGTGTCGAGATCAAACCAAACATGGTATGGCGTGTTCGCAGTGAGAGTACCGGAGTGTTGTCGCCGCATACGGCGTGTCATCGTTTGTTCCCGAAACACTAGAACGATCAGGGCCTGCTGGAAGTGTGTAGAAGAATGATTGCGGCGAATTGCACCGAAAAATGGCCAGAAAATCGCTATGACCGGAAGAAGTCTGACGAAACCTCAGGCGTGAAGTTTCCTTGGAAAAAACGAGATTTGTGACTCTCCCCAAAGTGCAGGGTAAGGCTAGAGGTTGCAGCCAATCGGAAGCAACCTCTAGCGAGGGGACCTATCGTCTACGGGTTGGTGGGTTTGCCCATTTGCTTCTGAAGTTGCTCGGAAAGCTGCTCGACCGTCGCGCTTTGTTGGGCCTGCTCGACAATGTTGTTGTCTTCCGCCGGATCGCTCTTCTCGTCGTACAGCATCGTCGCGTGAACCCCGTTCTGCTTGGTGGAATACTCGGTGTAGCGATAACCGTCGGTACGGATGGTGTCGCCTGCCAGGAACCGGCCAATCGCAAACGGCTTGCCGGCTGCGGTCGGATCTTTCAGCAGCGGAACGAAGCTGGTGCCCTGGCAATGTTCTGGAGTATCGAGACCGCACAGTTCGCACAGCGAAGGGTAGATATCGATGAACTCGGTCAACGCTGCCGTCTTTTGTCCGGCGTACTTGCCAGGGACTTTCACGATCAACGGAGCATGCATCGAAGTTTCAAAGCAGGAATGTTTGCACCACAGGGTATGCTCGCCCAGGTTCCAGCCATGATCGCCCCACAACACCACGATGGTGTTGTCCGACAGTTCCAGGCGATCGAGTTCGTCCAGCAGGCGTCCGATGTTCGCATCGGTATAGCTGACGCACGCGTAGTAACCATGGATCATGCTCTTGGCGGTTTCGTCGCTGACAGGGCCCTTCTTGGGGATCCCCGCGTAAGCTCGCAGTTCGCCAGAGCTGTGGATCGCAGCATCCGGAGCATTCTTGGGACGATGGTATGTTTCCGGAAGATCGATCTTCTCGGCATCGTACAGGTCCCAGTATTTCTGCGGGGCGACGAACGGCAGATGGGGCTTGAAGAAACCGACCGCCAGGAAGAAGGGTTTGTCCTGCTCTTTCAAACGCTGCAAGTCTTCAATCGTCTTGCGAGCCAGCTTGCCGTCGCGGTAAAAGTCGTCCGGAACATCGGCCGCTTCGACCGGAGGACCATAGCCTTTGGTGGTGGTCTTCGTCGCGGCGATGCTTTCTTTCAGCTTGAAGGTCGGACCCTTGGGACGCCAAGGCTTTTCGGACCAGCCATGCTCGTTGTCTTGCGGGTGATGGAAGATCTTGCCGTTGGAAACCGTGTGGTAGCCCGCCTCTTTGAACCAGGTGTTCAGCGTGGTGATGTTCGGCACTTCTTCCTCGGCCGAGGCAAGGTGCGTGATGAAGCGATCGCGCGCAGGGCGAATGCTGGTCAGCAGCGCCGCCCTAGAGGCACCGCAGGTCGGAACCATGCAATAAGCTCGCTCGAAGAGGGTTCCCTGGCCGGCCAAACGGTCGATATTGGGTGTCACCATATGCGACTTCCCGTAGCAGCCGAGTTCGGGACGGAGGTCGTCGACAGCAATAAACAACACGTTTGGTCGATCGGCCGCGGCCAGTGTTGGGGTAAGAAACACAACCAGCATCCAGGCAAGGAAGGGACGAGCCATGGGAGCAGTTTCCCTTTGGAGCAAGAAAGGTGGAAAGTAGTGGAGAAGAAAGACGCATTCTTCCCCAGAAGAGTGGAAAGAGGCAAGTGGATGGCCGACTTGGCATTGGGGGAATCAGATCGGCACTCTCGGTTTTTTAACAAAAGACCTTATGGATGTACATGTAAATTAGTAAGGACTGTATGAATAATGTTTCATTGGATTTTGCCGTAGCCGGTGATATTCTTCAGAAATCGCTTGGCGCGGTAAGCGAGACTTAATCGGCAAGACAGCCTCCTTGTCGGTCATCTTATCTTGTCTTGATTCCCGCAATGCGATTTGACGACTTATCCGTATCGTTTTTTACTTCCCTGTCGTATCGAGGTCTGCATAAGCGGGCCTTATGAATCACGTACTAAGCGCCTCATAAATCTTGGTCGTGGTCCAGCCTCCTCTTATCCAAAAGGTTCAATCCCATGTGCGCTTCCACGAAAACCTGGAATCGACGTGTTTCACGTCGCGGTTTCACTCTGGTCGAATTGCTGGTGGTCATCGCCATCATTGGCGTGTTGATCGCGTTGTTACTTCCTGCCGTGCAGCAAGCACGTGAGGCAGCTCGACGTATGCAGTGCACCAATCAGCAGAAACAACTCGCCTTGGCCATGCACAACCATCACGACACCTACGGCAAGTTGCCAGGCGGAAGTTACCGCAACTCGGACTGGGGTCGCGACTCGTACTCGTGGTACTGCTTCATTCTGCCGTTCATCGAAGAAAACGCGATGTACGAAGAGTTGAACCTGAACGAAAAGATCAACGGCGGTTCCTCGGTTCGCAGCTACGCTCGTATGCAGCTGCTTGACTCGATGTTGTGCCCCTCGGACGACTCGAAGATTCAGGAACAAGGTTCCGACAACTGGCAGAATTCGCTGCATAACTATGTGGTGTGCTACGGCGATGCGAACTTCAACTCGGGCATCGCACCATGGAATCAGGTCGATGGCTACGCGGGCAAGGCTGGCATGTTCGTTCCTGAGAAGCAAGCCGGTCTGCGGGATGCCACCGATGGTCTCTCGAACACGCTGTTGTTCTCGGAAATCATCACCCCAGCAGAAGAAGACTACTGGAGCAGCATCGGCCGTACGCAGGTTTCGATGGGTGCTGGTTTCACCACTTACCTGACGCCAAATGCCGACGCCAACGATCGCACCAATCGTTGCCACTTGAACCTCGGGGGCAACCTGGGTGCCAAGTGCACCGCCCATGCCGACTGGGATTGGGGTGCCAACGTGGTCGCGCCACGCAGCTGGCATCCAGGCGGCGTGAATGTCGCCATGTCGGACGGCTCGGTTCGCTTCATGCCTGAAACGATCAACCTGACGGTTTGGCGTGGACTGGGAACCCGAAACGGCGGCGAAGTGTTGTCGGACTTCTAAACGACACGGCACCTAAACCCCTCAAACGCCCATCATCAAATTCGGAGTTCAATAGTCATGGCAACTACCACACTACGCAGCCTGAGCCTGGCGGCCCTGCTGCTTGCCGTTGGCCTCGTCGGCTGCAACGGTGACGGCAAAGTGGCGATCCAAGGGACGGCTACTTGGAATGGAGAGCCAATCGAAAAGGGCTACATCGAACTACAGCCCATCGGCGAAGGGCACTTTGCCAGCGCCGAGATCTCCAATGGAAAGTTCACCGTGCAGACCTCGCCTGGCAAACGCCTGGTGAAGGTGACCGCCGAAAAGGTGATCGGCCAAACCGAGCCAACCGAACGGATTCCGGAATCGAAGCCGATTCTGTTTCAGTTCGTGCCACCCAAGTACAACTCGGAGTCGAAGTATGAAGTCGATATCGCGGCGAACAGCCCAAGTCTCGATATCAAGCTGGATGGCGAAGAGCTGAAGCCGCAAAACGGTATCTCGGCAGAAGATCGTCGCAAGATGAATTTGCAAACGAGCGGTCGTCGCTAGACGACTGAGCTTTGATCAACTCGATCAGCATCAAGCGGGCTCGAGCACCTTTCCTGGTAACTGGCAGAAGACAGGAAAAGTCGCTCGGTCCGCTTTATTTATGCGCGGTGCTTTCGATTTCAAGCGGAACCGAGGAAAAACAGGGCGATTCGTTGACTCACCGATGCTGAGATTCCAGAATGAGGGCCTTCCCCGTCCCGCCCCAGGGACCAAGCCATGCTTGTTCCTCGCCCCATTCTCGAGCTCTACCCATGCTGCGTTCTTTCTGTGCCCTGTTAATGCTGTGTCTGTTGGCGACCTCTAGCTTTGCGGAAGGCAAGCCAGACCGATTGCCCAATGTCATTTTGATCGTGCCAGACGACATGGGCTTCGCCGACATGAGCAGCCAGGGTGCGAAAGGCTTCAGCACTCCGAACCTCGATAAACTGGCCGGCCAGGGAACTCGCTTCACCAGCTTTTATGTTGCTCAGCCGGTCTGTACCGCGAGCCGAGCCGCCTTCATGAGTGGCTGTTATCCAAACCGAGTCAGTCTGCAGGGCGCCTTGAACCATACCAGTAAGAACGGGATTCATCCCGACGAGTACCTGCTGCCCGAGATGTTCAAAGATCTGGGTTATGCGACTGCCGGGATGGGGAAGTGGCACCTTGGCACGGTCCTCGATTTCTGGCCGACACGCAACGGTTTCGATGAGTGGTTCGGCACGCCTTACTCGAACGACAATACGAAGTACCATCCGGTGCTTGCCGACGAGATGCCACCTTTTCCGTTGTATGAAGGGGAGAGGGTTATCGAGCTCGACCCGGACCAAAGTTTGTTCACGCGTCGACTCACCGAGAAAGCGATTTCGTTCATCGAACGGAATCAAAATCGCCCGTTCTTCTTATATCTTCCCCAGATCATGCCGCACGTGCCGATCTTTGCGTCGGAAAGCTTCCGGGGGCGTAGCGAACGTGGTTTGTATGGCGACGTGATCGAAGAGCTCGACTGGTCGGTGGGACAATTAATGCGAACGCTTGATCGCTTGAAGCTGACCGACGACACGATCGTAATCTTCTTCAGCGACAACGGACCATGGCCAAGTTACGGCGAGCATGCTGGCGATGCCGGGCCTTTCCGCGAAGGAAAGCTGACCACGTTTGAAGGGGGCGTTCGCGTTCCGTGCATCATGCGGTGGCCGGGGCATATCCCAGCCGACCAGGTTTGCGACGAACCGATCATGGCGATCGATCTGTTGCCGACGCTTGCTCAGATTGTCGGCGGTCAGATGCCAACGAAAAAGATCGACGGTCTCGACGTGACCGACGTCCTAACGAAAACGGATGCGAAGTCACCGCATGAAGCGTTGTTCTTTTACGCTGGCACGGAACTTCAGGCAGTCCGCAGCGGCAAATGGAAGCTGCACTTCCCCCATCCCTACATTACGCCAGCCGGCGAACCAGGGAAAGGTGGCAAGCCTTCGAACTGGGGAAACAATCAGGCCCAATCGATCACCCAAAGTGGCATCCGTGGGATTGCCAGTCGGCATGGTGGCCGCGTGGAAGACATTGAACTGAGCCTGTTTGATCTCAGCAACGATCCAGGCGAAACCAAGAACGTCGCCGATCAGCATCCGGATGTCGTCGCTCGCTTAAAGAAGCTGGCAGAACCAATCCGGGCTGATCTGGGGGATTCGCTCAACGGCGTCGAGGGCACTGGGATCCGCGCCGCTGGTTGGGTGAACTAGGCCACGGTGAGGTGCTTACCCCATTTCCGCGATCAGTAGATTGGGGTGGTCGGACTGCGCGATGCGATCAATGCCGGCAACGAGCCGTGGAAAGTCGACCCGTGCAACCAATCGCGACAATCGAAACGCGTCACCCGGTAGATTCAGCTTTCGAGCGGCGGCCATGACTCGGTCGTCCGCGTAAGGATAGACCTCATGCCAGAGGCCTTGAATCTCGCGGAGAAAGATATCAGCTCCCGATTTGCCGACGCCATTAAACTGCCGCAACAAGCGGTGTTCCATCGCAACATCGTGCCCCGCTTCAGCTCGAAGCTGTCTGAGATCGCCATAGTATCGCCGCAGCAAGAACTCGGCGGTCTTACCAAGTTGCTTCGAGCCTTGCAGGTTGAGTTGCTCGTAGCCATGCGTGCCGATCACTTCGGCCCGCGTATCGCGCGACGCTTCTGCCATCTTTTTCGGTGTATCGAGGGCTGCCTTTCGGAGCGCAGCGGTCGCCTGAAGCGCTTTGTCATTCTCGACCGGCGAACTCATCAAGACCGAAGCACTTAACAATTGAAACAATGGGGCAGGGGCATCGCGTAAGCGAATACCGGCTTGCTGTGCGTAGGTTTGTCCGTGGTTGTTGAGAATTGCCTTGGCGATGGCCTTCTGAGGTAGCGGGGTCATCGTTATTCTCCTTCTCAAGTTGGGTTTCCGTCTAAAAGAGTCAGTGCAAGCCTTATGCCATTAAGGGCTAAAACCAAGACCTAGGCGCTTCTTCTGCGAAATGACCTGCAATCCGCCTCAATCTGGTCGTGAATACCTCAACTTACGACCAGATTTAGGTTCATGCGGCGGCGTTCGATGCGGGATGAGCCGATTTCAACCAGCGTTCACGACGCGATAGTCTGTCATAAAGAAATTGGCAGCGGGCCGCTGGTGAGGCTCTGTTGCCAAGTCGATGTGGAAGATCGTGTAGGGATACGAAACGTCGATCTCTTCGTCTTCGAGCTGGCTCATCATCTGACCGGCCGCTTCGACATCGAACCGTGCGTAGTGAAAGCCAGGGAAGCTTTTCAGCGGAAGATAGAGGGATTCGCGAATCGCCACGACATTCGCTGGCTCAAGCAGTTCGGGCCGCGAAGGGGAATGGCTCGTCGGCAAACCAACACCCATGCCGACCGGGAAGACCTCGACCAGATGGTGCTTCCCGATTTCATGAATCGATGCTTCGCAAGCGATGTCGGCGATCCCTGCGAGTGAGATCGTCAGCGAAGCGTAATGTCGAGCGATCTGACTTGCCAACGCCGCGTTCGAGGCACAATCAACACCAAGCGTGTGAATGATCGCCATCGTTCGCTCCGTCGACTACTCAGGCGTGCTGGAGTCGCTGTGATTGAGGAACTCGCTCAGCTTTTCCAGGTCGTCAGTGCCGATTAAGTCGACGCCTGCCGACTGAAGCATTGCCCAGAACTTCGGATCTTCCGGGGTGCCCCAGAAGCGAAGCTGGCGACCTTTGGCGTGTGTCTTCTCGACGATCTCTTTTAGCTTGGCTTGTTCGGCATCCGGCATCGGGCCTTGGCCTTTCCACTTGAAGTGGCTGCCCCACTTGTCGCTGATCACCGGCATCAGTTCGGCAGGCCAGTTGGCGTTCAAGTCGGACAAGCGACCATCGAGCCCGACGCGACGTGGGTTGGCCTCGGCGACCGCTTTCTTGGGACGATCGCCACTGATCACGACGGTCACGGCTTTCTCTTGATGCTTGCCATCTTCGGTGACCGAGATGAAGTCGTACTGGGCGAGCAACTTCTCAAGCGCGGCGTAGACCTCTTCGCCGTTCGTTTTGATGTCGATCATCAGAATGAATGGCTTCGGAGTTTCATAGACGTGGCCACCGTTCGCCTCGATCCGTTCTTTGAGCGGGTCGAGGTAGAGCGAAGTCAACGAACGATTGGTTCGCAGTTCCCAGCGTTCGTGCCCAACCAACAGTTGTCCTTGAACCAGGTAGATGTCGGCTTCAACGTTGCAAAAGCCTTGGTCCAAGGCGTCGAGCAAGGGACGCTTGTGGTAATAGTCGTTATGAGCGTGCGCTTGCGGCAGAGGCGTTTGTCCAAAAGCCGAAGCGGCAAACAGCGCGGTCGCCAGAAGCACCGCGCTGAAGATTCGATCAATCGAGCAGAGCATTACAGACCCAATACGTCGTTCATGTTGTAAAGGCCAGCCGGCTTGCCGGCAGCGAATTTGGCGGCTTGCAGTGCACCCGTCGCATAGCAATCGCGGTTGCTGGCGCGAACGGTCATTTCAATCGTTTCACCGAGCAGGCCGAAGATGATGGTGTGTTCGCCTGGGTTGTCGCCGGTGCGGATCGCATGGTAGGCGATCTCGTTATGAGGGCGTGCGCCTGGGCGCCCTTCGCGACCATGGACGAACTCGGTAATGCCCATCTTCGCGGCGATCAGTTCACCGAACCGCAGGGCGGTACCGCTCGGGCTGTCTTCCTTAAAGCGATGGTGTCGTTCCAGGACTTCGACATCGGCCCCGCCAGGAATGTCTTTCAGGGCTTCCGCGGCGATCTCGCACAGCTTCATGGTCAAGTTGACCGTCGTGCTCATGCTCGGAGCCCAGACGACCGGAATCACGCTGGCTGCTTCGCGAATCTTGGCCTGATGTTCTTCTTCCAGACCGGTGGTTGCCATCACCAGGGCCGCCTTGGCATGCACGGCGCGTTCGACGGCGGCATGGGCTCCGGCGGGAACCGAGAAGTCAATGATCGCGGAATACTGAGCGTCGGTTTCTTCCTGCAGCGGAACGCCCAACTCGCCAATGCCTGCCACGACGCCGGCATCTTGACCAAACTTGGCATGCCCTGCGTGTTCAAAGCAGGCGACGATATCAAGCGACTTGTCTTGGCTGCCCAAGGCAACCAGGCGTTGCCCCATGCGTCCGGCAGCTCCGTTGATGGCGATACGAGTAGCCATGGCGAATTACTTTCGTGCGGAAAATGCAAAGGTAGAGGTGCGCGCGGCAGAGGCGATCGCACCGGAAAGCAGAACACTATTCTACAACAGACCGGGCAACCGAGGATCGGGGGCGAATATACGCCCCCGTGCCCAACCATCTGGCGGGTGCGAGATATCAAGCGGACTCGCACCCGTGTGGATCTGACGGCCCAGATTAGCCGTAAAGCTGAATGGCCTGGACGATGTCGTTCATGTCGTTCTTCACGGCAACGGCGCGGTTGGCGAACGTCGCTCGTTTGACACCACGACTGCCGAGGACTTTGTTGAAGTTCTCTTGGTCGGTCGTGTGATAGGCGACCGTCGCGGTCGGATCTTTCAGTAAGTGACCGGTCAGGATGCAGACCACGCGATCGCTCGGGGCGATGACCCCTTGTTCCCGCAGAATCTTAGCGCCGGCGACGCTCGCGGCACTGGCTGGTTCGCAGCCCATACCACCGGCACCTACCTGGCTCTTGGCATCCATGATCTCTTGATCCGAAACCTGGCGAACGACGCCGTCACAGTCGTTCAGCGCCCGCAAGCACTTGTGCAAGTTGACCGGACGATTGATTTCAATCGCACTGGCCAAGGTCGAAGCCTTGCGCTGTTCGGCATCCATCTTGGAGTAGTATTCGCCGATGGTGTCGCGAGGATACTTGCCATCGTTCCAGCGAACGTTGTGGACGTTGTACAACTGGTCGAGCGTATCGGCACCGCTGGCGTTGATGACCGCCAGGCGAGGAATACGCGAGATCAGGCCCAGCTCTTTCAGTTCGGCGAAGGCCTTGCCAAAGGCACTGCTGTTACCAAGGTTGCCGCCAGGAACAACGATCCAATCTGGCGGTTCCCACTGCAAGGCTTCCAGCACGCGGAACATGACCGACTTCTGGCCTTCCAGGCGGAAAGGATTCACGCTGTTGACCAGGTAGATTCCCATGTCCTTGCTGACTTCTTTCACGCGGGCCATGGCGTCGTCGAAGTCGCCGGCGATCTGCAGGGTCAACGCACCGTAGTCGAGTGCCTGAGACAGCTTGCCGTACGAGATCTTGCCGCTGCCGATGAAGATGACGGCCTTCATCAAGCGAGTGACGCTGCAGTACATCGCGAGCGAAGCACTGGTGTTACCGGTTGACGCACAAGCAGCTCGCTTGGCACCCACCATCCGGGCATGGGTGAACGCGGCGGTCATGCCGTTGTCTTTGAAGCTGCCGCTGGGGTTCATCCCTTCGTACTGCAGATGCAGCTTGCCGGAATCGAGTCCGACGAACTTGCCGACATGGTCGGTCTGCTGCAGCAGCGTCTGACCTTCGCCCAGCGTGACGATTTGTTCGTCCGAGGCGAAAGGGAAGAGCGAACGAAAACGCCACACACCGCTGAAGTTGAGCGGGTTGGTGCGTTTGGCCCAGTTGGCTTCGATGTCCTTCCAGGTCTTGGGAGGAGCAAGGCGGTCCCAGTCGTAGGCGATATCGAGCAGATCGCCACATGAGGGACAGGCAACAAGGGTTTGGGAAACGTCGTACGTACTGCCGCACTCGGGCGAGATGCAGCGTTGGAACACGGCTGAGGTGGTGGTCACGCTAACAGTTGCTTGGGGTCAGGAGGTTTCAGTGGTGACGGGAGACGCGTCGCCGCGCCGCAGTATGCCCGAATGGTTGTTTTCCTTGAGTTTAGAACATGTTGGCGATTCTACCGAAGTAGAGCGTCCTCCGAAAAGAACGGTTCGCCAGGAAAAATATCAGACAACTTCGGCAAAAACCGTGATCAGGGCAAGTAAAAACGCGCAGATGACCAGGTTCGATGGGACGCGGAAGCAGCCGATCGCGTGGGCGTGCAATTCAAATGGGGGATGGGTAAGCTATCCCATGAATTGGCTGGTTTGCTCGTCGCTCGACGGAAACCCCTCGAACTTTCCAAGGAACCTGTCGGATGGTTTCGCCTCGAATTCTCTCCGGTTTGCCCGAAATCGACGCATTTCGTCAGCGCTTGCAGCAAATGGCGACGCTCTGGCAGGTCGTTGGCCTCAAGTACGACGACTTCACGTACGAATACCATCCGAAATGGGACGAGAAAGAGGAAATGGGAGCTTTCAAGAACGGCGCTGGCGACGAGGTTTTCTGCCACTTTACACCCCAGGGATGTTGTATCGTCGGATTTGATCACGAATCGGTCATGAGCCCGTATCGAACCGATCCACCGCAATTGTGGCCTGGATTGCTGGAAAGCGTTCCAGAGGTCTTTCAATCGACCCTCGACGAACCTGCCTTTGATGTGCCCAGCACCACGTTCTTCATCTGGCGTGAACAAGGGGATTCGATCTGGAAAACGGGCGATATCGAGCTTCCTGACTCAATGAGCGGAGATGGTTCCGATTACTTGATGGGGCAGCTGATGATGGATGCGGGGGCGTTTACTGATTGGTTGGAAGAGAACTTTGAAGTGGAAATCGAACCCGCGATCGTCGAGCTGGTCTTCGAGCATCAGCCCCTTTCCCAAGAGCAGTGGCAGTCGCTTGCTCCGGAGTCGACATGGAAAGACGTGAAGAACGTGATCCAGGAGAACGGCTATTCCCTCTAGCTGGGCGCTCGGCATGATTTCCACAGAGGTGGGGAAACTTGTGGATAAAGTTTGACCATATCTTCGGCCAAGCTTTACACTGGCAAGTCTGCCCTCAGCGGCACGTGTCGATGAATTTCACTGGCTTGATGATCTGAGAGAATCACCATGGGAAGCACACACGCAGGCAAAGGCGCCTACTCGGCGGAAGAGTCGAAAGCCTATCACGACAAGCTGCGGCTTTTGCGAGCCCGGTTGGTGGGTGACACCAATCATTTGGCCGAGTCCGCCTTGAATCGAACACGCAGCGAGGCGGCCGGTGATCTATCGAAAATGCCGATCCATATGGCCGATATTGGCTCGGACAACTACGAGCAAGAGTTCTCGCTGAACCTGTTGGCCGCCGAGCAGGATACACTGGCCGAAATCGATTCTGCCCTGGCACGAATCGAATCAGGCGAGTATGGTGCTTGCGTTGAATGTGGACACCGCATCAAGAAATCGCGACTCAATGCCATCCCCTTCACCCACTACTGCATCGACTGTGCCAGCGAGCGAGACCAAGAAGCCCGTGGATAGCCCTTCCACCGCTGTTCCGATCAACCGTTATGTATGGTTCTTCGGGCTGGCCATTGTTGGCTGTGGCGTTGATTTGTGGAGCAAAGCGGCAGTGTTCGCCTGGCTGGGAATGCCAGGACAGAATCGCTATTTCTGGCTGCTTGAGCCATACGTCGGCTTTCAGACATCGCTCAACCAAGGAGCGCTCTTTGGGCTAGGGCAGGGGTATACCTCGCTCTTCGCCATTTTTTCGGTCGTCGCTGCGATCGGAATTCTGTGCTGGTTGTTCGCCTTCAAGGCAGCCCAGGACTTGATGCTGACGATCGCCCTGGGCCTAATCACCGGCGGGATCTTCGGCAATCTGTACGATCGTCTCGGTATCTGGGGCCAACCGGCGGTTCGCGACTTTATCCTGTTCCAGTACAACCACGAGTGGGTCTGGCCGAACTTCAACATCGCCGACGCACTTTTGGTCTGCGGAGCTGCTCTGATGCTCTGGCACTCTCTGACTGCCAATCCCGAGGCGTCGAAACCGGCCGATTCTTCCGAAGCTGGAACCTAGCACGCCCTTGCTCGATGGGCCCCCAGTTGGCCATTTTCGAGCCCCATGCCCATGCGCCCGAAGATCTGGTGGGTACGGCGTAACCAAAAGTTGGCGTTTTTCGGTTTTTAGCGGGCTAACATTGTCCGTTCTAAGTACTTTTGTGGACGGTTGTTGGGCATTTCGTCTATAGGTGTCGAATAATTTCCGGCAAAATAGCCTTTACCCCAGTGATTTCTATTGAAACCCCCATATTTTGGGTGTAGCTTTGTTTTACCGCATTCGGGGTGTAAGTAATATCGTTTGTGATTTCCCGTTTTGCACTGCGGGTGAAATAGTCGATTCATGTTCGTCAATTTCTCCCCCTTTTGGTATCAAGATGTGATCTAAGCTTCTCTGAGGCTGTGGCACATTTAGGCTGAAAACACATTTCGCGTCGCGTTAAATCGTTGGACTTTGATGCAATGAGGTGTTGTTTGTCGAGCTGACTGGAATCGGGATAGGTTCCGGAGGGCCGACATTCGTGTGTTTGAATTTACGATCGTTCCATTTAACAAGAGGGCAGTGGAATGAAACTTTCTCGAACCGTCGCGTATGCTTTGCAGGCGACCATGCAACTCGCGGTATCCGACTCGGATACCCCCGTTCCTTGCAGCCAGATTGCTGCCAAGGGCGAAATGCCGGAGCGTTTTCTGCTCCAAGTTCTCCGTAGTCTGGTTAATCACGGCGTGCTGCGTAGCACGCGGGGTGTTGATGGTGGATACATGCTGATCCGCACGCCAGACGAAATCTCGTTGCTCGACGTGATCGAAGCGATTGAAGGGCCGCTCGACTCGAAGTTGCCTCTGCCAGCTGCTCCTGAAGATCACACCCAAGTGAACCTTCAGCAGGCACTTAAAGATGTAACCGCAACCGCACGTACTCAGTTGGAATCGATCAAAATCGCTCACCTGATCCAGGCCCCGGCTTTGGAGACGGCTGAGGAAGAATCGAGCTTGGCGGAAGTGGCGATGACACCGGCTCATACCGAGTCGATCGGTGCCGGAGCTCCGCATGCGACCAGCCGGGCCCACCACGCCTAAGGCGTAGCAGGGATCGCGATTGTGTTTAAGGTTCGGTGAAGTCGTGGCGGGGGCTTGTTCCCCGCGCGACACCGTTCTATTCTCATGTCCATGAGCACCTCACAAACCGATCTCGAAAAGCGTCTTGAAACGGCCCGCCGTCTGGCTCGTGTTGCAGGTAAAAGCACTCTGGAGCACTTCCAGCGTGCCGACCTGGCTTTCGAAAAGAAAGAGGACGAGTCGCCGGTTACTGTCGCTGACCAGAATGCGGAAAAGATTATCCGCCAAGGACTTAAAGAAGCCTTCCCCGACGATGGAATCATCGGCGAGGAATTTGGCAGCGAAGAGGGTACCACCGGATACAACTGGATCGTCGACCCGATCGACGGTACCAAAGCATTCATTGCTGGCGTTCCGCTTTTCGGCACGATGATTGGCGTCGAAAAAGATGGCAAATCGCGTGTGGGGGTGGTCTACATTCCTGGTCTGGACGAAATGATCTCGGCCGCTGAAGGCCAGGGAGCATGGTACGAAAAGCCAGGCCACGATCCAGTGAAGGCTCAAGTCAACAAAACCGCCTCGCTCAAAGATGGCGTGATGGTGACTTCGCAGGTCAGTACTTTCAACAAGCGAAACGCCGTTCAAGGCTTCTTGGAGCTTGAAGAAAGATCTTTTGTCACCAGGACTTGGGGCGATTGCTTCGGGTATATGCTGGTTGCGACGGGCCGCGCCGTCTGCATGATCGATCCGATGATGAGCATCTGGGACGCTGCTGCTTTGCAGCCGATCATGGAAGAAGCGGGCGGAACCTTTACCAGTTGGA
The DNA here is from genome assembly GCF_040718835.1 of Bremerella sp. JC817. Lineage (NCBI taxonomy): Bacteria > Pseudomonadati > Planctomycetota > Planctomycetia > Pirellulales > Pirellulaceae > Bremerella > Bremerella sp. JC817. The sequence continues at coordinate 298,281 of NZ_JBFEFG010000266.1, forward strand.
CCGGAGAATCGACGATTTACAGTGGCGACGGCATCGGCACGAATGGCCTGGTGCTGGAAGAAATTCTGGAAGTCTGCCGCAAGTACCCTATGCCCAAGTAGTTACCAAATTGACCGATCGCGGGGCCAGTGCCTTGCGTAAGTAGGGGTCAATCGGTAAACTAGTCCGTTTCGTATCAAGCAATAGACGACCGTCTAGGAGTCGCTGGCAATGGCCAACGTGTGTGAAATTTGTGGCAAGGGCCACAGCATGGGAAATAAGGTTACCCTCCGCGGTAAGGCGAAGTACCTGGGCGGTGTCGGTACCAAGATCACGGGTATCACCCGTCGCAAGTTCAAGCCGAACCTGCAGACCGCCAAGGCAGTGATGCCTGATGGCGAACACAAGAAGCTGAAGGTTTGCACCCAGTGCATCCGCAGCGGTTACGTGAAGAAGGTTGTGCGTCATCGCCCCTTCAAGCTTCCTTCGGAAGAACGCGGCCGCTAGTCTTTGCCGGCTCTGCTGGACAATCCAGCAGGCGTACCCCAAGATGGCTTCGAGATCATCGGCTGCTTCCTGATGGGAGGCAGTTCTCGCCTAAGAGGGTTCTGGCACTGCATCATTCAGGAGAAGTCCGATGTCCTCGTTGACTCGAGAAGATGTTGAGAAGGTTTCGCTGCTGGCCCGCCTTCGTTTGTCGGAAGACGAACTAACGAAGATGACCGAGCAGATGAGCCAGATCGTCAGCTACGTCGAACTTCTGAACGAAGTAAACACAGACGACGTCGAGCCAATGGCTCACGCCGTTGAGCAGTACAACGTCTTTGCGGAAGACGTACCCCATCAGTCGCTACCTCGCGAGGCTGCTTTGGCCAACGCACCCAAGAGCGACAGCGAATGCTTCCGCGTGCCGGCTGTGCTGGGCGACTAGTCGCCGTCTCCATTGCTTGCGAATCAATCTGACCTTCGATATCGGTAGCGCTACGGTGCTGCGTCTGATCGAGCGGGTCACCTTCTCGCCGCAGGCTTCTTCGTCGCTGCTACGCTCTTTTGGCGGCTCGGTGTCTTAAACTATGTCGCAACGACGACTAGTCAACACGGGCCAATTCCGCCATCATAGTCGTCTGGCAGACTTAACTGCTTATGCGGCACTGGCATAGTCCGGTGATATCCACTTGCAAACGCGGCTCGTTCGCACCTCTGACGGATAGAAAAGGCAAAACGCACGATGGCTTTGTACGAAGCGTCCGCCACCCAGTTGTTGTCTCAGCTCGAATCGGGCGAAGTTACCTCGGTTGAGGTCACCAAGGCCTGTTTGGAGCAAATTCGCAAGCACGACGGCGAGGTCGGTGCCTTCTTGAAGGTGATGGACGACAAGGCTTTGGCCAAGGCCGAAGAAGTCGACAAGAAGCGTAAGGCAGGCGAGTCGGTCGGTATGCTCGCTGGCGTGCCGGTCGCCGTCAAAGATCTCCTTTGCACCGAAAGGGAGGTGACGACCTGTGCTTCGAAGATGCTCGAAAACTTCGTGCCCCCTTACAGCAGCACCGTCGTCAAGAAGCTGGAGCAAGCCGATGCCGTCATCATCGGCAAGACCAACATGGACGAGTTCGCCATGGGTGGTTCGACCGAGAACTCGGCCCTTGGCAAGACACGCAATCCTTGGAATACCAGCCTCGTGCCAGGCGGTTCGTCAGGTGGTGCTGCCGCATGTCTGGCGGCACGCATGGTTCCACTTTCGATCGGTACCGACACCGGCGGTTCGATTCGCCAGCCAGCTTCGTTTTGTGGTGTTGTCGGTTTGAAGCCAACCTATGGACGCGTTAGCCGATTCGGCTTGATCGCCTTCGCCAGCAGCCTGGACCAGATCGGTCCGATGGCTCGCACCGCGGAAGACACCGCGTTGTTCCTGGAAGCGATGAGCGGTTACGACCCGAACGATTCGACGTCGGCCAATGTTCCTTGCCCGTTGTTCACCCAGACGGTCGACAAGCCGCTGGAAGGCCTGCGAATCGGTCTGGTGAAAGAACACTTCGGCGAGGGTCTCAACGGCGAAGTCGAAAAGGCAGTTCGCGAAGCGGTCGCCGTCTACGAATCGATGGGTGCGAAGGTCGTCGATATCTCGCTGCCACATAACAAGTACGGCATCGCGACCTATTACATCATCGCCCCGAGCGAAGCTTCGAGTAACCTCGCTCGCTTCGATAGTGCCCACTACGGACACCGCTGCGATGAAGCGACCATGTTGGAAGAACTGAAGGCGGAAGAAGACGCCTTGCGAGCCGCCGGCAAAGAAGCGGAGTTGAAGAAGCTCGATACCCCGCTGATCCGTATGTATCGTAAGAGCCGCGCCGAAGGCTTCGGTCCTGAAGTGAAACGACGCATCATGCTCGGTACGTACACGCTGAGCGCCGGTTACTACGAAGCCTATTATCTGAAGGCCTTGAAGGTGCGTCGTTTGATCCGCGAAGACTACGACAAGGCTTTCAAGTCGGTCGACATCATCATGGGACCCACCGCGCCGAATCCCGCCTTCGCTGCTGGATCGAAGACCAACGATCCGCTGGCGATGTACCTGGAAGACTTGTACACCGTGACCGCGAACCTGGCAGGCATTCCAGCCATCTCGGTTCCATGCGGAATGACCAGTGACGGACTGCCAGTCGGCGTCCACATGCAGGCCCCAGCCTTGGAAGAAGATCGCCTGCTGCGTGCGGCGTACATGTTCCAGAAGGCAACCGACTGGCACTCCAAGTCGCCATCGATGTAGAGTTCGACGCGATCAAGTTCCAACGACGCGAAAAAGTGGAAGAGCCCCGGAGGGGCGGACGAAGCTTGGCTCGGCAATCGAGCATCAGGTAGCAGATCAGGAAAAGTCATGAGCGACCAATACGACATCATCATTGGGCTGGAAGTTCACGTGCAGTTGCAGACGAAGACCAAGCTCTTCTGTCGCTGCAGTACCACGTTTGGTGCTTCGCCAAATACGCAGACCTGTCCCGTCTGCTTGGGCATGCCAGGCTCGTTACCGGTGATGAATCGCGAAGCCTTTCAGTTGGCTTTGAAGACTGCCTGTGCACTGAACTTGAACGTGCCTCGCTTCACCAAGTGGGACCGCAAGAACTATTACTATCCCGACCTTCCCAAGGGTTACCAGATCAGCCAGTTCGATCTGCCGATGTCGGAAGATGGCTTCCTGCTGATCCGCGATCCGAAGGGGCAGTTCGAGCCGAAGAAGGTTGGCATCATTCGTGCCCACCTCGAAGAAGATGCCGGCAAGTCGATGCACGACGAAGTCGCCGGTAAGGCGGACACGCGAATCGACTTGAATCGTACCGGTACACCGCTGCTGGAAATCGTGAGCCAGCCTGACATGCGTTCGCCGCTGGAAGCGAAGGCTTACCTCAACGAGCTGAAGTTGATTTTGACTTACCTCGGGGTTTCCGACTGTAACATGCAGGAAGGTAGCCTGCGTGTCGACGCGAACGTGAACCTGCATATCAAGTCGGAAGAGCCGAAGAAGGTCGCCACGCCGATCGTTGAAATCAAAAACATGAACAGCTTCCGCGCCGTCGAGCGGGCCATCGCCTACGAAGCGACGCGTCAGTACGACGAGTGGCAGGAAACCGGCAAGACGATCAAGGATGCTCCGAAGACGACGCGTGGTTGGGACGATGCCGCCCAGATCACTCGTCCGCAGCGCGAGAAGGAAGAGTCGAGCGACTATCGCTACTTCCCAGATCCCGACCTCGCCCCAGTGACCACGACCGCAGAAGAAGTCGAAGCGATTCAGAACGCTTTGTGCGAACTGCCGATGGCAATTCGCGATCGCCTGCACGATGGCTACGGCATTCCAGAATACGACGCCGACGTGATCGTGAACCAAGGTCAGATCGCTGTCGACTACTACGAAGCACTCGCCCTCAAGACGGGCGACGCCAAGATGTCGAGCAACTGGGTGCAGCAGGACGTGCTGCGTGTGTTGAAGGAACGCGACCTTGAGTTCGATCAGTTCCCGATCACTGCCGAGCGTTTGGCAACGCTGCTCAAGGCGATCATGAACAAAGAGATCGACACGACGCGTGCCAAGGATGTCTTCACCCAGATGCTGGAGAGCGACAAAGACGCCCCGACCATCATGGCTGAGATGGGTATCGAAAAGGTCGACGACTCGGCCATCGATGACCTGGCTCGCGAAGTCCTGGAAGCCAACCCTAAGGCGGTCGAAGATTTGAAGAACGGTATCCAGAAGGCCGTGGGCGCATTGATCGGCCAGGCCAAGAAGAAGAACCCCAACATCGATCCCGGCACGTTCCGCGCGAAGTGCATCGAGTTGGTCAAAGATATGTAATCCGGTATCGCAGGTTCAAGACAATCTGATTGATAGGGTGTCTTGCTGCGATCGCGAAGGATAATCAAAGCCGCGTCGGATCTCTCGACCGATGTGGCACGTCTGGCAAAGTGTCGCATTCATGCGAGCGGTACCTTCTTTTTCGCCAATCAGCAGTGCGATTCAAAACCGCTGGTGCTCTTCAGGCTATTCTCTGCAACGAAGATCGGCATTGTGGTCGATCATCGCTCGCGAAATACCATAAGGTATAATTCCCGAAAGGTGGCTTCCTCTGGCAAGGGCCACGGCTTCTATCCCGCGGATGAGTCCACATCATGTTTGCTCCTGGCGGAATCATTGCTCTGACGACCGATTTTCATGGCGACTCGTTCTATGTGGCCGAGATGAAAGTGGCGGCGCACATGGTGGCGCGCGAAGCCATGATTGTCGACGTGACGCATGCCGTGCCGCCTCAAGATGTGCGGCATGCCAGTTGGACGATGCTTCGCGCGATTGAATCGTTTCCTGATGGAACGGTGCATGTCTGTGTCGTCGACCCAGGCGTCGGGACCGATCGCAAGATCGTGGCGGCCATCATCCATGGGCAAGTGATCATCGGGCCGGACAATGGTTTATTCGATGTCGTCGCCTCGCGCTATCCGGTCAAAGCGGCTGTGTATTTGAATAACGAGGTCTACTTCGGACCGCGTCGTTCGAGCACGTTTCATGGTCGCGATATTATGGCCCCGGCCGCTGCGCACCTGGTGCGAGGAATTCCGCTCGAGAGTCTGGGCGAAGCATTGACCACGCCCTTGGTTTCGCCCGTGACCACGGCTAACATTCTGGCCAAACGCGATGGCCAGACGATCGATGGTCAGTTCGTCTACGCCGATTCGTTTGGCAACATGGTCACCAATATCTTCGCCGAAGATATTCCCGAAGAGTGGAATCTGCGAACGATCCGGATCGATGCACTGGGGCAAGAGCTGACCGGCGTGGTGTCGACTTACGGCGATCGAGAGCCGGGCTCGCTGGTGGCCCTGTTTGGTTCGACGGGGCAATTAGAGCTGGCGATCGTTCAAGGGGATGCGGCCCATAAGTATGGGTTTGTGGCAGGAGGACCCGTTAAGATCACGCATGAATAGCGGAGATTGGCAGGTTGTCCGCCATAAGCCGTGACAAGATGCTTGGCGAATTGAGTGAAGATAGCTAGAATCGCTCGCAATATTCCTCTCTTCCCCACATCAGGAATTTGTAGTCGTGGCGAGTCGTATCTCCGGAAAAGTCGTCTCCATATCGGAGTCAGGCGACGCAATTACCGATCTGACGCACGACCAGTTGGTGGACGTGCCCGGGGATGATCGCACTTCGATTGAATGCAGCGGCCACACGACGTTAGGTATCTATCCGGCCGATCATGATCAGCCCGAGATGACTTACGTTGCGATCCTGGGCAACAGTGGTTGCTTGGAGCTTTCGTTGATTGGTGATAGTGCGGCGAAGTTTCTCGGCCTGAAAGTCAACGACAGCGTAACAATCAAGTGGTAAACGACGCGCCGCCTCCTCAGGAAGAGGACTCGACTTCGCATCCGGACCAACCTCGGAAGTTCGGTTTCTGGGCGGCCTATTTTCTCGTCGTGGCCAGCATGGTCGGTGCCGGGATCCTGACATCCTCCGGCTTCACCCTTCACGACACGGCCAATCCTGCCGGCTTGATGTTCATCTGGACGCTCGGCGGCATCCTCGCTCTGTGTGGCACTGTTACGATTGCCGAACTCGCCACAATGCTGCCTCGCGCTGGCAGCGACTATCTGTTCGTGCGAGAAGCGTTTGGACGCTCGGCCGGGATCGTTGTTGGCTGGGCGACATTTGTCCTCGGTTTCGCCGCGCCCACGGCGGTTGTCGGCAGACTCGCGGCGAACTATCTTTCGATCCCGCTGACCCAGGGAATCGACTTCGGTGGCTTCACTGAATACCTGGAACCAACCTTGGCGACGCTGTTTGTGGTCTTCTTGCTGATGGTTCATTGCCTGGGGCACCGCGAGAGCAGCGGCCTGCAGGTTGCCTCGACGCTGTTGAAGATCAGCTTTCTCGTTAGCTTGGTCATCATTGGCTGCACCTTCGGTAGTGGCGACTGGTCGCACTTCCAGGCCAGCCATCTGCCTGACTCCAGCGAGTTCTTCACGCTGGGAGTTGGATTGATTTACGTTAGCTACGCCTACACCGGATGGAACGCCGCTGCCTACGTCGCCGGCGAAGTCCGCGATCCCGAGCGTCTGCTGCCGCGAAGTTTGATTGCTGGTTGTGCTTCAGTGATGCTGTTGTATCTGCTGGTGAATTTAACGTATGTCTTCGCGCTCGATCCTCACGAGATGACGCAGTTAAGTTATCCTGAAGTCACCCCGGTCGCTCAGCTTGCTGCTCAAAAGCTTTTTGGGACCCAGGTCGCCGATGCGGTTTCGATTTTGTTGGGGCTTGGCATGTTGGCTTCCGTGAGTGCTTACATGTTGTCGGGGCCACGGATCGCCTTCGCCATGGCGCATGACGGAGCCTTTCCGAAGTTCGCGGCGCTACTACATGCCCATCGCCAGACACCGGTCGCAGCGATCCTGGTGCAAGGGTTGACCGCGATCGTGATGATCTGGTCCGGCCCCTTTCTATCGATCTTGAATTACACCGCCATCGGACTGGCAGTAATCTCTGGCTTGGTCGTTTCGAGTGTCTTCGTCTTGCGAAGAAGGGCCGACTTGCCACATCCTTATCGAATGCCGCTTTATCCGCTGCCGCCAATCTTGTACCTGGTGATGGTCGCGTGGATTTTAGCCAGCGGCGTGATGCAAGACATCTCAGGGCTCCAGGCAGACGAGCCTCAGTTGCCGACGACGATGCTCAGCATCCTGACGATTTTGATGGGCTTGCCGGTGGCTTATTTCGTGGCACGAAGAAGTGCCCGGCCTGCGTCGTAACGAGATCGCTACGGATTGGCCCACGTCGGTTGAACGTGGAAGCGAATCAATTCGATCAACTTGGTGCGATCGATTGGCTTGGTCGAATAGTCGGTGCAGCCGGCTTCAATGCAGCGGTTCCGATCTTCCGCCATGGCATGGGCGGTCAGGGCGATGATCGGCACCTCGTATCCATCGGCACGCAGTTTCGAGGTGGCCGTGTAGCCATCCATGATCGGCATTTGCATATCCATCAGGATGATGTCGTACGGATCTTCCGACTCGTGCACCTTCATGTAGCCTTGCTCGCCGTTCTCGGCCAGTTCGACCTGGGCACCTGCCTTTTTCAGCAGAAACGAAATCAAACGCTGGTTGTCGGGGCCGTCTTCGACCAGCAGGATTCGCAGACCTTCCAGAACATTTTTCGGAGTTGGTTCGGCCTTTGGCTTCGCGGCAGGGGCCTTCTCCAACATTTCAGGTTGGTCGAACGTCGCGTCATGTAGTGGACCTGGATCGATCACCAGGCGAAACGTAGAGCCGCGCTGCGATGTGTCGACAATCGATAAGTCGCCGCCCAAGAGCTTGGCGAAGTGGCGACTGATGGTCAGTCCCAAACCGGTTCCACCGAAGCGGCGTGACATCGATCCGTCGGCCTGGGTGAATGGCTGGAACAAGCGATCGCGCATTTCGTCCGAGATGCCGATTCCCGTATCGCTGACATCGATCTGAATTTGCCGCCGGTCCCCCTTGCCGATCAACGAGACCTTCAAGTTGATTTCGCCTTCTTGCGTGAACTTGATCGAGTTGCTCAGCAGGTTCATGACAATCTGACGCAACCGGGTTGGGTCGGTCAGAATCATGTCGGGAATGGCGGTTTCGTATTGGATGTTGATCGCCAGCTTCTTCTCTTCCGCTCGAACGAGCATCAGGTGCCGCAGATCGCATAGCAATCGATGCAGCGAACAAGGCAGGTTCTCAACCTGGAATTTACCGGCTTCAATCTTGGAAAGATCGAGCACGTCGTTGATCAGCGAGATCAGGTGCGAGCCGTTCCGACGAATCGTTTCGATAGCGTCGATACGTTCCGGTGGCGCTTTCTTCATGTCCCCCGATTCCAGCAAGACATCGGCAAAACCCAGGATCGCCGTCAATGGCGTGCGGATTTCGTGGCTCATGTTCGCCAGGAACGCACTCTTGGCGCGGTTCGCCCCTTCGCTGGCTTCGATCGCTTTCTTCAGTTCGACGGTTTGCCGTTCCAGGCGTTCGTGCGATTCCTGCAGCACAAGCCGTTGGAGTTCGATTTCCCGGGTACGGTCGGTCACCTCGCGTTCGACTTCCGTCTGCATTCGCTCCATTTCAGCACGGCGGTTGGCGATGATCGTCATCTCGCGACAACTGATCCAGATCGAATAGAAGAGGAACACGTCCTCGAATGCGACCCAGCCAATATGTTCGATCGAGCGGCGCCAGCCAAACATCGAGATGCCATAGATCGATTCCGGCCAGAATACGCCACGCACCATGTGATCGGTCGCAATCACCAGCGTCGCGGCGGAAAGCACTTTCCAGTCACGGTAGAAGGCGAGAAACGCCAGCGAACCAAAGACGTGGAAGTGTGCTTCGATCCGTCCACCCATCAGGTGAATCAGCAGTGCCGAATATAAACCTTGGGCCACCGCGATCGTTAGTCGGGTGATGTTACGTCCGGGGAGGAAATACGCCAGGAAGATCGGGAGGCTGCTCAATAGCCCACCCAAGAACACAGCGGACCACAGATGAGGATGAACAAAGAACGAACGACCGGCCCAAGAATAGGGTGAGATCCAAACCGCCAGCACGATCCCGGCTAGCCATTGAAACAGCATCAGCCAGGCAAACATGCGATCGGTTCGCCGATAAATCGCATCGCGGTGCTCTTCGAGCAGCTCGAGTGCGCGATCGTTGATCGGGCGATCTTCACTCAATGGCACGAGCAGGTTCCTTGGTTTCCATCCGCTTTGCTGTCAGGCCTTCAACAATCGGACATCCGTAGACATTCACCTTGTCGCACAACACCTGGTGTTGGTTCACGTAGCCGATGACAGCTTGCCTGCCTGGGTTGTCTCCCTCGCAGCCTCGACCGGCCGTTATCCCGCCGCTGAAGATCCGATGACCATCCGGCGCAAACAGCATGACATGGCCAGAAGTCTCGGCCCCGAATTGCTTGGCCAAATTGCCTTTGGGATCAGCGAGGATATGTAGGTTCGGAATTTCGATTGCCTGGGCCATCATTGAAGCGGTAGACCACTTAACATTATCAGGTTGATACAAAATCAGGTGGGTTAACACGTTGCTGCCACAGGCCGTTTGGATCCTGGCTAGTTCGCCCAACGTGGCGGTCGAGCAAGGACATTGCGGGTGAATGAAGACCAGCAAGTTGGCCCGCGACGGATCTAACTCGATCAGACGATTCACTTGCCACACCGGATTAGAATCACTTCGTGTTCCCGGCGTGTTGTGATAAAAGAGCAGGGCAATAAACCCCACCGCGATGAAGCAACCCCATACAAGCACAATCAACGGAGTGATGAATTCATTCACTCCGCCGTAACCGAATTTCTTCGACACTTCCGTCGTTGGAGACGGACTGCCCGTGTGTCTGATTGCAAACATCGACTTCTTTTTGCCCCTTCGGCGCGCGAATGGATCAAAATACGTTCTGAGTCAAAGCTTAGGTTAGCAGCAAGTGAGACGTAGCCCGCGTCTGGCGGGGTTACCCGTAACCATCTGAGCTTTGTAGCGATGTTGCCGATCATTCCGACTTTGTCGTAGACGGGGCCTGAAAACAGGGGCCCTCTGCGCGGGGGAAACTTCGTGTACGGAAGAACCAGTGCGCGAATTACTTGCCTAGAAAGTGATCGCGAAAGACGCGGAGTAGCGTCTCGCTCTCGGGGGCTGCGTGGCACTGCTGACGGAAAGCATCGTACGGAATCTTCGCAATCCTCTCGCAATATTCCGGATACGCGGCTATGCGATCCATCAACGAGTCGAGCGTCAGCTCGGGATGGAACTGGGTGCAATAAATCGGCCGATCGTCGAACCGGAATGCCTGTTGGGCCACGTTGTCGTTGCTGGCCAGCAGGGTCGTTGCCGGTGGCATTTCGATGACGCGATCTTCGTGCCCCATGTAAGCAAGAAAGCGATGCGGCATCTGCGAGAAGATCGGATCGAGCCGTCCAGCTTCGGTCAGGTAGACCGGATTGCTTCCTAGTTCCGCATGCGGAAGATCGTGAATCACCGTGCCACCAGCCGCCCGAGCTAAAGCTTGAAAGCCCCAGCATGAGGCGAAGGTTGGCTTTCCTGCATCCAGAAGCCGCTGAAGGCTCCCTAGCGCGACCTGCATCCATGGGGCATCGCTGGTAACGCTGTATCGGCCCGAACCGCCGATCATCACCATATCGACATCAGCTAAATCCGCTGGCTGAAGCGACTGCTTGAGTAGGTCAAACACTGTGATCGCGTCCCGCGAGCAATCGAGGGCAGCGGCGAAGCAATCGATCTCTTGGTGACGAATCGGATCGTCGGCATCTCGGATCTGAATCAGCAGGTAGCGAGGTTCACTCATTTCCATCTGCCTTGTTGCGAGTCACGAAGTCGATGCCGTCACCGATTACCTGACAAATGGTGTCGATCTGCTCGAGAGAGATGGCCAGGGGGGGCATGATTACCAAGACGTTGCCCAGCGGACGAATCCAAAGGCCATGGTTCAACGCGTACTGACAAACCTGGTGGCCATGGCGTTCTGTCCAAGGAAATGGTTCGCCGGTGGTGCGATCTTTCACCAGTTCCACCGCGGCAATCATACCGTATTGCCGGACATCGCGGACATGCGGATGGTTGGCAAGGGTTTGCAAGTGATCAGCAATTCGCTCGATCTTGGCAGGCAAACCGGCAAGTGTTGCTTCCTGATCGAACAAGTCGAGGGTGGCCAACGCCGCCGCGGCACTCAATGGATTGCCTCCGAACGTGTGCCCGTGACAAAGCTGCTTCGCCTCAGAAAAGTCGCCAAGGTAAGCGTTCCAGATTTCGGTGGAAGCAATCGCGGCGCTCATCGGCAGATAGCCGCCGGTCAAACCCTTGCCAAGGCAAAGAATATCAGGCACGACCTCTTCCTGCTGACAGCCAAACATGGTCCCGGTTCGGCCGAGCCCGACCGCAACTTCGTCGGCAATCAGCAGCACGTTGTACTTGCGTGTCAGTTCACGAACGCCGCGCAGGTAGCCATGCGGCTGCACGATCATTCCGGCGGCACCCAGCACGAGAGGTTCGATCACGACAGCCGCGATCGAGTCGTGATGCTCAGCCAGCGTGTCTTCGAGAATTTGCAGGTGATGCTCGCAGCTTGTTTCCAACGAAGGGGTCCGCCGGTCAGGGATCGGCAGGCGATGCACCGGGAACATCAGCGGCTTGAACACCGAGTTGAACTTGTCGACGCCGCCGACGCTGATCGTGCCGATCGTGTCGCCATGATAGGCGTCTTCGAAGCCGATATATTTTGTCTTGCCTGGCTGAGGGTTGTCGCATTGATGCCAATACTGAAAGGCAAGCTTGATCGCAACTTCCAGGGCCGAAGCGCCGTCGCTGCAAAAGAAGACGTGATTGAGATCGCCAGGCGTCAGGTCGGCCAGACGCTTGGCCAGGCGAATCGTCGTGCTGTTCGAGCAGCCAAGGTTGGTTACATGAGCAACCTTACCCATCTGAGCGACGATTGCCGCATCGATGGCAGGATGACGGTGCCCATGCACATTGCACCACATGCTGCTGACGCCGTCGATTAACCGTCGACCGTCGAGGTCGATCAGTTCGCACCCTTCCGCCGATTCGATGATCAGTGGATCGTAACTGGCCATCTGGGTGAAGGCGTGCCAAACGTAGTGCTTGTCCCATTCAATGAGTTGCTGCGGGGTCGGATTCATGCCAGAAGATGGGGAAAGAGGCGTCTCGCAAAGCAATCATTGTAGATCATTGCTTTGCGAAGGTCAGTCGGGTGCCTGCCGCAAACCAGAAGAGACCTTGATGTCCGGCCCCCATTTTTCTAACGGAATCCCAAGCGATTCCGCGGCAACGGGCCAGCAGGCAGCTACTGAGCGGACGAACGCGAGCCGCTTGGGCTGCCCCCGATTGGGTAGTCTTTCGGCAGAGGACGAGCCGCCGTGGTGAAACCGATCTCGTACAGATCGTCACGGACCGAACGGAAACTGGCATAGCTGTCAGGATACGTCCAGACCGTGATCGTCGTGCGACCTGGATCGAGCGACGCGATGATGTCGCGGAATCGTGAACCAGGTCGCAAGGCTTCTTCCACTGGGAAGCCGACCTCTTCCGATTCTGGCTCGAGGGTGAAGTTCAGCAACTCGACACCGCCGCGGGTTGCGGTGCCAAGTGCTGTATCCATTTCGTACGAACGATTCACCAACGTATATTCCATGATGAAGCCATTCATCGGACCGACGCGTGAAACCGCTTTGCCGTCTCGGCGAGCGCGATCGAGATGGTTGCGTGCATCGTTCTTCATCGCTTCCACGAGACGCTCCATCGGTACGTACGAGATTCGTCCATTCTTCAACCGAAAGTGTTCTTCCTGACCGAAGACCGTCTTGGCCAGCGGCGTCGGGTAGTGAGCCAGCTCTTTCACTTCCGGTTGATATTGGTGGATGCTCTCGATTTGATCGTACATCTGCTCGAGCTGCTGCGTGATCTGAAGCAGTTCGCGCTGTTGCATAACCTCTCGTTGCTTGCTGTCAGAAAGCTCGCTTTGCTTTTGATCCAGCGTCGATTCGGCCGAAGTCAAAAAGAGTTGCAATTGGTTGCGTTCTTCAAACGCCAGCTTGGCCTGCTCTTGGGCCTGCATGATCTGGTTCTGGATCGAAGCGATGTCCTGGGCGACACCATTCAGTTCTTCCAGCGACGGACCTCGGGGCTCGGGTGGCGTTGGCGGGGCGAGCTCCACCGGGGGAGTCGCGGATCGGGCAGGGATCGAAAGAGTCGGCGGTTCAACCGACTCGGTCTTGCCTGCGGCGGCATCGACGATGGCATCTCGCGCGGTGATCCCCACGACCATGATCAAAATGATCAGAATGCCAACGAGGTTGGTGACCACGTCGAGAAACGAATCGAGGTTAGGGGCGTTCTGATCGCCGCTCGACTTCTTCGCTGGACGTCTCACTTGCGTTTCACCTCGATACCGGAACCGTACAACAAAGTCTCGAGCTGTTGAGTCGCAGGCTCTCCGCCTGGTTCGATGGTCACTTCCAGCACTGGCTTCCAGTAGAAGTTTCGGCCGGCGATGCCCCAGCTATCGATACGAGTATGGATCAAGCGAACCAGCTTCTCGGTCGCTGCCTTCATATCCGCGTCCACCGGAACGGTTTCAGCAGGACCCAGTACGCCACGTTCTTGAACCAAGGTCATCTGCTGACCGCTAATCACCAGGGTGACCGGACGGGTGATGGCTGTGCTCTTCGGGCCAGCGTTCGGCAAGGCCCAGTTGCCACCACGTGTCGCCGCGATCGGCTTGGTGGACGAACGCGTTCCACCGGTGCCGCCAGAAACATTTTGTGGTGCCTGAGGCCCTGGTGGTTGAGCGTATGGCGAGCCCTGCCGGCCATCGGCGGTCTTTTGTTCAGGAGGAGCTTGCTGCGGATAGAACCCAGGACCGTTGGCCTGTTGTTCCATCGGAGGCTGGCTGCCTTCTTGCAGGTTGGTTGCCTTGCCGGTACCCATCTGCCCAGTCCCGCCGAACTTTTCTCCTTCGACGCCACTGGTGCCGTTAGCACCCTCGACGAAACGATTCTCGAGGAACGGTTCGTCACTGTCGCCACCGGCCGATTGGAAGCCGCCGTTGCGGCTGGCGACCAGGTACTGATCTTCGACGCGGCCATATTTCTTCGGTGCTGCCATGATGATGGCGATCTTGCGTCGGCGAGCCAGCTCGACTGTTTCAATCAAACGTTTGCCCAGCATGCGGTCGGCTGGCGGATAAGCCAGTTCGGTATCGTCGTCGACAAGTTCATAGCCGAACTCGTCGTCCCAGCCTTCCAGGGCTTCGCGGGCCGCGGCATACGACTCGGCTCCGCCAGGGCGAACGATCAACAGTGGGTAAGGGTTGCCTTGACCTGGCACGCCTTGCGATTGTCGGTATTCACGAATCGTCCGCAGCGAAGCCGCCAGCGGATTGCCAGGGCCGAGGGGCTCTTGGAAATCGTTGCCGGTCAGGCCGATGCCTTCCGGCTGAATGATCACGCGATCGGCGGTGCACTCGATGTAGATCGGCTGGCGACGCGTGCCGCTGCGGCCATCGTAAGGAACGAGGGCATAGGCTGGCTTACGCCCTTCAGCGTCTTTGCGAGCCTTTTCCAGTTCGGTAAGGGCCTGGTTCAGCTCTTGCTGCAGCCGCTGCTTTTGGGTTTCAAAGTCGTCGGCACTACCGGTGACGTTGCTGGTTTCCCCTTCCAGCACGGCAATGTCGCCTCGCAGTCGCTTGATCTTCTCGGTCAAGCGATGGCTATGGTCTTCGAGACCGGACAACTGCAAGCGGACATCCTTCAACTGAGCGAGACGCTGCTCGCGCAGTTGCTGAAGTTCGGCCATCTTGTCGGTGTAATCGACCTGCGGTTGCGGTGCAGGTGTTTCCACCGGTGGCTCTGGTTGTTGAGGTTCTTCAACCGGAGCCGGGACCGAAAGGGCCGGCAGTTCGACCGCGACCGCTTCCGTTCGGGCCTGCAAGACCATCACCACAAACAGCACGATTAGTGCTCCCATGGTGCAGATCAGGACGGCCAGGAAGGGAAACAGCGAGATCTCGACCGTATGTCGTGCTGAACGACGTCGACTCACGCGGCTTGACCTTTGTCCTTGCGATCGAGTTGAACCGCGTTGTGCCCGGTGCCAGACATACGCGAGTTAAGCAGATGGATCGTCGCGGCCAGGCTTTGCACCGTTTCTTCAAAGTGCTGCTTGCCGGCGAGCGAAGCAAGATTACGGTTGAGCGAGTCTTCGAGGCTGGCCACTTCGCCAGTCGCTTCGACGACTTTCAAAAGGATCGTGCCTTGTTCGGTCATTTGTTCATGCTGGGCATGAATGGAGGAACTGACCTGGTACAACGCGTCGACCACGCCATTGAGTTGCTCCGACGAACGCTGCATCGAATGCTGCTGGGCCGAGGCCAAGGCTTCGGCATGCGTCTTCAGCGATTCCGACAATGCGTTGTGCAGTGCGGTTTCCATTTGATCGGTGCTCGTCGTCAGCAGGCGTTGCCAATGCTGATGAGCGGTCGACACGGTGTCTCGCCAAAGTTCGGTTTGGCGAACGACCAGATCTTGCGTCGTTTGAATGGTGCGTTCGGCCATCTTCTTCACGGCCAACACACTTGGATCGGTAGCACTGCCTTCGGTTTCGAAGCGTGCGGTCAGCTCGTCGGCGGCCAGTTGGTCGACGCTGCTCAAGATTTCCGATTCAATGCGACCGACCACGAACTGAGCGAACATCAGGCCGATGCTCAAGGTCAACGCGAGTGCCGTCGTATCGAACGCGACACTCAAGCCTTGCAGCAGGCTTTCCATCGCGACCTTAGGTTCATTCACCAGGGCTTCTGGCGACAGATTACCCAGGGCCAGCGTGATACCAATAACGGTACCCAAGAAGCCGAGCATTGGGGTGGCCCAGATCACGATCCGAACCATCGAGTAGTCGTGCTCGCACCTTTCTTGGTCGATATCGGCCAGGTACTTCATCTCATCCTGCAGGCCGGCCGCGGTTTGGCTGGCATGGACATGACGAAGTCCTTTCGACAACCGCTGAAACAGCAGCGTCGGGTGAAGCGACTCAGGCAATTGATAAAGACATTCCAGCAAGGCTGGAGCATGTTCGATCTTGGATCGGCCATTCTCTTGGGGAGGCAGATCGACGTGGCTCAACGAGCGGAACTCGCCAACCAACTGGCCTGCCTTCAACAGCAAGGCGGCGACACCCACCATGAACATCCCGACTTCCGCGTATTCGACCGGGTGAGCGGTGACATAACGCAGCAGCGAATGTTGGGGAATGACGCCAAAGTGAATGGCACCATAAAAGAGAACCGTCAGGGCGGAACCGATCAGAATCGGCCAACCGAGCTTTGCGGCAATCGACTGGGAAATCTTGGGGGCGTCCGTCTGTTGCACAATCGAACTCCTTCTCGATATGGCACCGCTCGTCCCGGGGTAGGAAGGCGGAACAATAGGGAAACTCGCGTTAATCGTTAGAATCGACATTTCGACCCTCAACAGATCAGACAAAATTCCAAGTCGTTTGCTGCAGGTGTTGGTCTGGGTAGAAAGGGAGGGTTGCGGGGCTCCGTTGGAATTTTCGAGATTCAAGCTAAAAGAGCTTCAATACGATCGCTCCGACTGCCGATAACTCTTAGCGTCGGGGCAAATGACACCTCGATAACCTCCGCATAACAGCGGACTTACCTAAAAAGACAACGCACGTAAGTGTGTTTGAATTAAATCCCGGGGGGGAAATGAATGTTCGGCCGACGGATTAGTCCGTCGGCCGATGTTCTTTCTTGACTAAGTTTTTTCTCCCCCGTTCGCCAACGCAATCTCGTCGCGAGCATTCTCCCCGAAATGGCGGCTTTCTCGCAGAGATTTCTCCCGCCGCCGTCAATGCATCGATATCGCTGTTTGTCGGTTTCCGGCCCGCTGGTAAACTCCCGACTCTCCGGAAAATAGGGCCTGATGGGCTTGCTTTCCACCCGACCGGGTGTTGAGGTCCCCCATATCTCCCTAACCAACCGTCAGATAAATAGTTGCATCTCGGAAATGGGCTTCTAGAATAGGTCATAGAGGTCCGATTCCGTAAATCGCGTGATCTAGGTGATTTATGTGGAAGTCGATCCTCTCGGCGGCTGTGGTAATGGTCGCTGTGATGCTCTGCGTAGAACTTTTCCGTGATACCTCATCTGTATTTGCCCAGAAGCAGGCCGGGCTACCGGTCTCGGCCGGTTTGGTCGTGCATTCAGCGAAGTCGGATGACGGTGGCCAGTTGATGATTATGGTCGACCCTGAGACGAGGGTGATGGCCGTATATCACGTCGATGGAAACAACGGAAAAGTTTCCCTGCGCAGCGTTCGCAACTTACAATGGGATTTACTCATCGAGGAATTCAACGGGGGCACTCCTAGCCCGCGTGAGATTCGCACATTGCTCAATCAGTCGTAGGGCGCCGCGTTGGTCTGTGGCTCTCTACGAGGTTGGTACCTTTGGGAGCCATCATGGCCGACTATATTCCGCTTTCTGACTTTGCCGCCAAGCTGGGCGTTTCCGAAGAGACGATTCAAGATCTGCGCGAACGTGGTAAGCTTCGTGCCTTCCGTGACGGTTCCAGCTGGAAGTTCAAGGAAGACGATCTCGATAAAGCTCGCTCGATCATGGCCGAGGAAGGTATTGGCATCTCGGACGCCGGAAGCAGCGACAGCGAAAGCCAGGAATTCGAGCTGAGCGGTATTTCGGATCCTGAAGAAGGTTCGTCCGGTTCGATGGACAGCCTTTTGATCTCGGACGTAGGTGACGGCGATGCCGGCTCGTCCAATATCATTGGCGACGACTCTGATAGTTCGCTCAACCTCGATAGCGACATCGGTCTGGGCGACTCTTCCAGCAGCATCGACCCAGCCGCCGAATCAAACCTCAGCAGTCTTTCGCTGGGTGAAGGTTCCGACATTCTGGAAGGCTCGTCGATCAACAAGCCTGTCGACGAAGATGAATTCAGCCTGGCGGATGACGACGACGAAGAGCTGAGCCTGGTCGACGACGGCAGCGACGCAAACATTGACCTCGGTTCGGAACCATCCGATCCAGAAGGCACCGGCAGCGGTTTGAGCCTCGGTCTGGAAGATGACTCGCTCGACCTTGGTACCAGCGGTATTGGCCTGGAAGACAACGACAGCAGCGGCGAGCTGACCCTCGACATCGAAGATGACGAAGACAGCAGCATGGACCTGTTGGTCAGCGAAAGCGACCTCGGTCTGGCCGACGACGAAGTCTCGGCAGACGATGGCAGCGAAATCAATCTGATCGACGACGACAGTGGCGTCGGTCTGGCGGCTGATTCGGCAGACGACAGCGAGTTCTCCCTGTCGAGCGGCGACAGCGGCCTGGAACTAATCAGTGCCGACGACGCCGAAGAAGTCGCTGTGGCAGCAAGTGCTGGCGATGACGACGATGGTATCGAAGCCCTGGGCGGCGGTGCCGAAGCCGACTTCATGCTGACGCCGATCGAAGGGGATCTGGAAGACGACGACAGCGGATCGCAGGTGATTGCCCTCGATTCCGACTCGATGTCGTCGGAATCGGGTCTATTCGGTAGTTCGACCCTGGAAGGGGGCGACTTCGGTGGTCTGGGCGATGCAGGCGATGGCCTGGAGGCTGACGAGCCAGCGATGGCTGGCACCAGTTCCAGGGCGGCGGCTCCGGTTGCAGCAGCTCCGGCGGAAGTCCCTTACTCGCTGATGAACGTCCTGAGCCTGGGGCTTACCGCGGTTCTGATGATCGGTTGCGGTCTGATGGTCACCGACCTGATGTGGAACATGTGGAGCTACAACGAGCCTTACGCTCTGAGCAGCACCCTGATGGATGGCGTGCTGAGCATGCTTCCGTAAGCGATTCGTCGCGGAAATAATCGAAATCCAGACAGCCGTGGTTCGAGCTTCTTCGATCCACGGCTGTCTTCGTTTCTGCCCGAAGTTCCGGAACGGCAAAATCGGAACCTCGAATCGGCTGTTCTGGGCCATCCCACCCCAAAGACCATGTATCCGTCCGGGGGCGGGGCGCTATAATAGAGAATAGTTTCGGCATGCAGCGACATACGCTTATGCGTAAGTCGTTCGCTGACGAGACGTTTTGGCCAAGTGATACCTGAAGATCGGGCCCCGCTTCCCGGTGTTCAACCCCCTGATAAACAAACGAAGCCGCGAACGTGGTGCCGCTGCCGTGGCTAAGGGTGAAGATCCTTCCTATTCGGATTCCCGAAACCACAATCCTGCCGGTGCGCTGGCGTTGGCGTGCTTCCTGACCTCCATGGAATAGAACGTGGCAAGACCCAAACTTGTCTCCCCAGATCAACCACTGCCGATCCGGGTACTGCTTCATATCTACGAGTTTGCCGCTTCCCTTAGCCTGGCCGTGGTGCTGCTAAGCTCGATGGCAATTGCGTTGATCTATGCAACCTTTGTCGAAGCAACCTTCAATACCGACGTCGTGCAGTTTTACGTCTACCGCTCGTGGTGGTTCGGGCTGATCTACGGACTGCTGGCGGTCAATATTTTTTGCGCGGCAGCGATTCGCTATCCCTGGAAACGGCATCAGACCGGCTTCGTGATCACGCACATCGGTCTGCTGATGTTGCTGCTGAGCGGTGCCATCAGCCGGACCAAGGGGATCGACGCCCAGGTTCACGTTTGGGAACACGCTTCGTCAGAGCTTGCGTTCGACAATGCTTATTACTTTGATCTGCGGATCGATGACAATCCTCAATCGAATCCCCTGGTGATGGCCGATCCAGCCACGATCGAACGGCACACGATCAACTTCGAGCCTGGGATGTTCAACTGGTCTGCCTACGACGACGGCTTCGCCAACTGGAAAGTGGCCGAACCGGAACTGGCCCGCTGGTTCAAACCGGTTTTGTATTCCTCGATGCGGAATCGTGCCGGCAACGTCTTGTTCAACCAGGACGACGTGAAGTTGGAAGTGCTGGACTACTATGCCGACTGCAACTGGTGGGAAAACACGCCGACCGTGCAGTTGATGATGAGCATGCCCAAGACCACCGAACGAGCCGCCGATGGAACGATGAAGCCCGTCGGCGAGCAGTGGGTTCCGATTCGTATGTCGGTCTTCAAGGCACCGCAGCAGCCGAAGTACAAGTACGGCATCGGCGATAGCCAACGCAGCGGCGGTGGCAACATGACCTTTCACATGGCCGGCAATCGCGCCGCGACGGAAGCCTTCCTCGAGTGCGTGCCGGAAGAAGGTTCGATTGGCGAAAGCGGCCAGCTCATTCTGTACGCCGGTGGCAAGAAAACGGTGATCCAGGTTCAAGAGAACTTACAGAAAGAACCGCAGCCGCTGGAAGGAACCGACCTCAAGTATCAAATCAAAGCCTACTACCCGACGGCCCAGCTCGATCAGGTCGATGGGCAAGAGTTTGCCTGGGTGGAAGTGCCAGAAGAAGAAGGTGCCGAGCCACGCAATCCGACCGTTGTGGTCGATATCTTCGAGGAGGACAAAAAGGTCGATCAGTTGACGCTGCTGGCGAACATGCCGCAGATGAACATGCAGGGCTTCGAGTCGGATGTCTATGGCCACTACTGGTACGACTTCGGCGAGAAAGACGTGGCCGAGTTGATGCGTGGTGGGGAAGCTGGTTCGCGAATCGATGTGATACAAGGTGTCGCCAAAGATGCGACCGATCCCGATGCCCCCGAATCGAAGCGTGTTTTCTATCGCTATTGGAATCGTAAGGCGGTTGTCGCTTCCGGCGAGCTCGATGAAAAGGGAACCGAAGCCAGCGCGGTCGATGCATTCAAGATGCCATTCGCCACGCTCAAGATGTATGTCAAAAGCTTCGTCCCTTCCGATAAGCCGAAGCCGCAGCCGATGCCGGTTGCCTTTGGTGTCTCGGGTCCGATGGGCAATACGCCGGCCGCGAAGGTCCGTTTGACCGTCGATGGGGAATCGGAAGAGTTCTGGCTCCGGGCTCACATGAACGAACCGGATGTCGGCCTTGGTGAAGGCTCGACGCTGCACACCGTAAAAGTGGGCGATCGCCAGGTGAAGCTCTCGATGCCGATCCAGTCGTACCCGATCGGTTTCCGCATTCATCTCGATCAATTTGAACGTCGCCTCGATCCTGGCACGTCGCAGCCGTCGCACTACTCGAGTGACGTGCAGTACATCGATCGACTTCACGACCGCTATGTGATGATGCTGAAGCAGGGCAGCGATCAGATGGAAAAGATCGAAGTGCCTGCTTCCCGCAATCCAACCTACGTGGGACGTCACGGAGAGTTTCTGTATTGGATCGACGATACCGAGAAGTCGCAGGCCATCTACGCCAAGAACCTGGGCGACGCGTCCGAGCCCGCCTCGGAACTGATCCGCTCGGCAGGCAAGAATCCGCGGAACCTAGTCATCGACGTCGAAGGAGGCAAGCTGTGGTGGTTGTCGAAACAGCCCAACCGCCTGGCTCGTGGTGATGTCGACGTGTTGATGCAAGCCAATATCGCTGGCGGTAGTCTGCGTGCGATTTCGATGTTCGAGCGTTCGCCGCGCGGGCTGGCCGTCGATTCCCAGGCCGACTGGGTTTACTTTGGCAATCCGGCTACCAAGTCGATCGGTCGCATGAAGACCGACGGAACCGAAATGGATGTCGAATGGCTGAAGGGAACCGGCGTGGTCACCAGCCTGGTGGTCGATCCGTCGGCCAAGCAGATTTACTTCACCGATGTCACCAACAGCGCGATCGGCAAGTCGTCGACCGAAGAGCCTCGCGTGTCGTACGTCTACACCTACACCAAGAAGGGGCATCCCAACAGTCTCGCGATCGATACCGACCGCCACATGCTGTTCTGGAGTGACGATACGCCGAACGGCATCGATCCGTTGGCTCGCAAGAACCTGAGCGATCCAAGTCTCGATCGCAGCAAGCCGCAAGAGATCAACACGGTAATCTATGCGTATGATTTGAAAGGCAAGTCGCGCGAGCCCGCCCGGCACGAAGCTTCGCTGTTGAGCAAGCCGGACGGACTGGCGGTCGATGTCAAGAGTGGCGATTTGTATTTCACGCAGACCGCACTGTTGAAGCGTGATATCTGGATCACGATGAACGCTCCGGACGACTTTACGGAACCGGCTGGTCGACGCGATCTGCGTATCTTCCAGGAATCGTTCGATGGTCCTTACCTGGCTGGTACGCCGCAGTATCGCGAGTTCGTGCCGAGCCGCAGCAACGACCCAGAAGTCTATAAGTCGGTCTTCTCGGTCAATTACGATCCGGGCACAGCGCTTCGTTATTGGGGCTGTCTGTTTGTGATCGGGGGCATCGCGTGCATGTTCTACATGCGTGCCTATTTCTTTAAGACAAAACGTTCGACTGATCCCGAGGCCCGAGCGAAAGCTCATCCGGCCAAGATCGAGTCAGAAGTGGTTTCGCGATAATGACTGGTAATGCAATGAAAAACAGTATCCTTCAAACGACCTGGATCGCAGCCCTGGTGCTGTGTGGCAGTTTGCTGGCAAGCAGCACGGTCAACGCCGCCGAGGCCTTTCCGGATGACATCTGGCGACAGATCCCGGTCTATCATCACGGCCGCGTGAAGCCGATGGATGCGTATGCCCGCCAGGTCACCCAAAAGATCACCGACTTCAACAAGTCGAAGCCCAAGTTCAATCTGGTCGATTACTATACCGCTGAAGAGCTGAAGAGCCCTGAGCTGGCCGGCGCGCTGGAGATTTTCCCTGAAGGCAAAGAACGCAAGTTCACGCCTAGCCAGTTGCTTTACGATTGGCTGGTCCGTCCCGAGAAGTGGGAACGCGTTCCGTTCATCTACCTCGGCCGGGAAGACGTTCGCAAGGAACTCGATCTGCCGATCAACAGTCCCAACAGCATCAAGCTGAACTTCGTTTCGCCGCACGAGATTGCGACGTCGGTCAAGCTTCGGGAATACCTGCTTGGTATGAACAAGCGGCGAGAGGAACAAAAGACACCCGGCGATCTCGTTGAGACCGCCATGGATACGCACATCTGGCGAGAACTGCTGTTCCGCTACGGAGTATTCCGGGAAGTGACGCTTGATCCGCTGAAGGACATCGTCTCGACCGGCCCACTGCCTGCCCCAGGTCATCGTGATCGTTTCGTTGGACAGGTCTATGTTGCTGGTAAGCTTATCTTTGGCGAGCCTGGCGAAGAACGTACTCTGCGTGATCAGTTAGAAACGCTGCAGCAGTTTGGTGGCGCGCATCCATTGAGTGTTGCGTCGAAGGAACTGCTTGAATCGTACGACGAGCTGTTTCAGTTATCGCGAGATGCCTGGGTTAATCCGGTCGATTTGTTGGCAGATGAGTCACCAGAGATTTTTCTTCCCGAACATCCACCGACCGTCGAGGAAGCCGAGCCGGTCGTTCAGCGTTTTCAGGATGCGGCCAATAACCTGGCCGACATCCTCGAGCAGCAGCGTGACAATGTCAACGACAGCACCACGCTAAGCGACGACGAGTATGACAACATCAAGCCGATGTTTCAGTCGATGCTGGTTCGCGTGAGAGATCTGGAACACATGGCGTTGGAAACCCACTTGGGGCTCTATGAAAACGCCAACGCCGCCTCGAATAATTCGTCGACAGCTATGGATCGCAGCGGGAATCACTTGCAGATCGTGCCTTCGCTCAACCCTTTCGCGCTGAGCAAGTCGCGTGACCCGAAAGACCTGTCGCAGCCATGGCTTGGCTTGACGACCGTGCTGTATGGTTCCGATGCGGTGCTCAGCAAATACGACATGTCGCTCATCAAAGCGGTACGTGCCAATTGGAAGGCAACCAAGCAGGCCTATCTGGAAGGCAAAGACGTTCGTACTCCGATGGAAAAGCTGTCGCAGAGCCTGCAACGTCTGGGCGATGTCGATACCGAACAACGCGTGGCCGTGTTGGAAGAAACAATTGGGGCCGACCAGCGCGATCCAGGCATCCTCGCCTATACCGCGTATCCGCCGGCCGGAAGCTATCGAATCGCGACCGAAGTTCGTTACAACACGATGGACCCATTCATGTACGCCTGGGTCTTCACGTTCATCGCGACCATCGGTTTTGGTCTGGCTTTCGCCGTGATGCGTAAGCCAATGTTCTGGACCGGCGTGCTGTTCTTGGTGCTGGGCATCATCTGGTCGAGCTATGGCTTCTACATGCGAGTCGTCGTGACTGGTTGGGCACCAGTGACCAACATGTACGAAACGGTCATCTTCGTGCCGTGGGTTGTCTGCACGTTAGGCCTGGTGTTCCTGATTTTGCCACTGATCGAACGAGGTCGCTTGGGTGCCTGGCGTGCGACGGCGATTCCTTACACCTGGGAAGCCGCTCCGCTGGAACGTAGCCAACTCGAGATGTTCGCACCGAGCGTCTGGAGCATCTTCAATTGGTGCTCAACGTTGATTCGTGTTCCGGTGATGATCGGCATGTTCAATTTCATGACGATGCAGCCGGTCTACGATGGTAATCGCCCGATCATCAACCTGACCGACTTCTGGGAACAGTCGAGTGCGCATGGTCCGATCTATGCATCGATCTTCTTTCTGGTGAAAGTCTTAGTGCTCGCCTTGAGCTTGTGGTACATCCCGCGTCTGCTGGTAGCTGCCGTGGCTTTGCCGCTGTTCTGCGTGTACGACTGGTTTGCCGTCGATAAGAACCTGGGCGATCGGTTCTCGAAGACCTATCAGCGAAACTACTACGGTCTGGCCGCCGCCGCGTGCGGAACGTTTTTGCTATGTGTGGCTTCGATTGCTCCGATTGTCGACACCGGTTCTTCCCGCGTGCTCAATACCGAGTTCTCGCCGCTTCAGCCGGTGCTTCGCTCGAACGTCTGGCTGACCATTCACGTGCTGACCATCGTCGCCAGCTACGGGGCAGGGATCCTGGCATGGGGCCTTGGTTGGTTGGCCCTGGGCTATTACATGTTCGGCAAGTATCGTGCTCCGGTCATGGCCAGCCCGCTGAATGAAGGCCTGGCACCTGCCCATGCTCATGGACCGCAGATGAGCTATCGTCCGCCGGAAGAATGCTTCACGCTCGGACAGCAATGTTACCGAGCGATCCAGGTCGCCGTGCTTTTGCTGGCTACGGGAACGATTCTGGGTGGTATCTGGGCAGACGTTTCCTGGGGCCGTTTCTGGGGCTGGGATCCGAAGGAAGTCTGGGCGTTGGTGACGCTGTTGATCTATGTCGCGATCCTGCATGCCCGGTTCGCCGGCTGGTTCAACAACTTCGGCCTGGTCGTGGGAACGATCATCGGCTTCTCGGCGATCGTCGGAAGTTGGTACGGGGTGAACTTCCTGTTGCCGCTGTTCAAAGGTGGCGACGCCGTTGGTCTGCACTCGTACGGCAGTGGCGGTAAGGGAAGTGAAATCATGGTGATGGGTTTCGTCGCTGCCAACTGGGTCGGTTTGGGACTAGTCGCATTGCGATTCCAGCTATCCAAGCTGTCAGTGGTCGACGACAACGAGATCAAAGAAGTGGTCATCAAGACCGACCTGCCAGAGCCGAAGGACGACACCGGGCTGGCGAACGCCCCGTAGCCTTCGTTCACGAGACGCCAGGGGAATTCGCCCCTGGCGAATGGCAAGAACAACGAGAGCCCCAGCGGAGCGACATCAGCCAAGATTCGGCCAGCAGGTGTCGCCCCGCTGGGGCTCTTACTATACGCGAACGACTATCGCCGTGTACCGCTAGGCTGTTCGGCCAACATCGGCACTGTGAACCAGCGAGCCCAGTCGACCGACGGCTGTGAGGCGGGAATGGTCGACGAGTTGTTGTCGTGGAAGACGCTCACCAGGTTGGTCGCCGGCAGGCGTTCGACTTCGCTTTCCAGTACCAGCGGTTGTTCCAGACCGGCCAACATCGTTCCGACCGGCATGTCGGTCATGTCATAACTGCAGAGCCCGGTCAGCTTCATGCGGCCATGATCAAGCTCGAAACCGATCGCCATCTTGTGATAGGCCACCATGTCTTGCTGATGAAAGGTTGGTACCACGCGAACCTTGAGGTGCTCGATGGCCCGGTCGACCATGCTGCGGGAAAGCCAGCCGTTGTATGACCAGATCCCGCCACGTCCCTCGATGAAAGCGTTGTCGCGAATGACGACGCGTTGGAAGTGCAGTTCGGCACTGCCGGAGCCAAGCTGCTGATTGCTGGCGAGCGCCGTCTGCAGATCGATTTGCTCGAACTTCCCGGCCAACTCCAAGTGGGGCGTCGGATGGTTCAGTTCCATCGTGATCTGCCCAGCAAACCGAGCATCGGGACCCAGCCCAGCCAGGTCAGGCAAGGCTTCGCGTAGTGGATAGGTATCGATTGGCTTCTCGAAAGTAGTCGCGAGAAACACCTTCCAGTGCTGCGGATGCGACGTGTCGAGATTCGCGACCAGCGGCGGAGCATCGATCTCGTTGCCGACGAGCATGCTGCTGGTGAGTGCCGGCTGAGCATGAGGATGATGCTTCACATCAAGCTGATGAAACGTCGGAAGAGAGCTGTCGCGGAAGCGAATGGTGCCGACGCAAAGTCGCAAGGAATGTCCGCCGGAACGATCAAGCAGGATGCCTTCCTGCAGCGTTTCCCAGAGGCGGACTCGAGAGGTGAAGTCGACCTCGGCTTCGTCGGCCGAAAGCTGCCAGGTATCGTCGACCAACTCCGCTTTCAGAACCGGAATGGTCACCGCATCGGTGCCGGCCCTTTCCAGGCGAACGTCTTCAAAGACCCACTTCGAGGGCTTGGGGTTATAGTACTTCGTGATCTGGCACTTCAGGCCGATCAGATCGGTCAAGCGCGCTTCGACCGAATCGACGCTCCACGCAGACTGGCGATACATGATCCAACTGAGCGTACAAATTGTCGGCAAGACGCATCCCAGCAGGAATGCGAACCGGCAAAGCAGGCGTCTGGTTGATTCATGCATGCCGAACATCCTTGCTTGGCGTGCGAATACGTTGTGGGCCGCGGATTAACGCTTCCGAGCCATCTCTTGAAACAGTTGGTAACGGGCCTTCATTTCCTCGAGGCTGTCACCACCGAACTTGTCGACCATGGCCACCGCGATCTCGAAAGCAACGACGCTTTCGACAATCACACTGGCGGCTGAAACCGCACAGACATCGCTACGTTCGTACGACGCGGCGTCGGTCTCTTTGGTTTCCAGATTGACCGATTCCAGCGGCTTTCGCAGCGTGCTGATCGGCTTCTTAGCGGCACGCACCACGATCGTTTGACCGTTGGTCATACCTGCTTCCAGGCCACCGGCGTTGTTGGTCGGCCGTGTGTAGCCCAGGCTGGGTGAATCTTGTTGCGAGGCGTCGTAGTGGATCGGATCGTGAACCTGCGAGCCTGGCAGACGTGCTGCCTCGAAGCCCATGCCGATCTCGACACCCTTGATCGCTTGAACGGCCATGACCGCTTGAGCCAGCTTGCCGTCGAGTTTGCGTTCCCACTGGGCATGTGTACCCAAACCGAACGGGGCCCCCACGACGCGCACTTCGACAATTCCGCCGAGCGTATCGCCCGCCTTGCCGGTCTTGTCGATCAGTTCTTTGAACTGCGGATCTTGTTCTGGGTTGAGCGAGTAGATAATGCTCTCGTCTCGCTTGGTAATCATCGCATCGACATCGTCGACGTTCTTGGGACGATCGATCGCGACGCCACCCAGTTCGTCCACGAAACCGTAGACCTGGATGCCGAACTCGGCGAGCAGTTGTTTGGCCAACGCACCGGTTGCCACGCGAACCGCCGTTTCACGAGCACTGGCACGTTCGAGAATGGCCCGGATCGGACCGAGGTACTTGATCGCACCGGTCAGGTCGCCGTGGCCAGGACGCGGACGAGGAAGATCGTCCAGGCGTTCCAGTTTATAGTCGCGATTGATCACTTGCAGAGCGATTGGGCTGCCGAGCGTCAGGCCTTTCCAGATCCCGGTCATGACCTCGACCTTGTCGGTCTCGATCCGCTGTCGACCGCCGCGGCCATACCCGCCCTGGCGTCGAGCCAGCTCGCGATTGATGGGTTCTTCGTCGATCGAAAGTCCGGCCGGGAAGCCGTCGATCATGGCGAGAAGGGTTTTACCGTGGGATTCGCCCGCTGTCCAATAACGCAACATTATGCAAAATAAAGACTTTGGTCCTGAGCTGGTCTCCTTCAGAGCCTTCGTTGGAAGGGCTGAAATCGGATAGACTACCCCAGGTACCGAGGTTAAGTGCAAACCGATCTTCGATTCTAACCGCAACCCCGATCGGCAGATAGATCGGTTAGGCAAAACAGTCGGCCCGGCAATCCTCTCTCAGGAAATCAGGAAGCGAGTCCCCATTGCGATCGATTTTTCGCCGATATTGGTTTCTCGCCGCGCTGCTACTGGTTGTGGTATCAGGGTTTACGTTCTCCCCGAACCTTCGCGTTCTGCCCGAGCTGAAGCTGCTTCGCAATACGATCGTGGTGACGGTTTTGTTCCTGATGGCATTCCCGCTGGCGTTTGGCGACCTGCATAAGGCGGTTCAACGCCCCAAGGCGGCGATGCTAGCCACATTTATCAATGCCGGTCTGTTGCCGGTCTTCGCCTGGATCGTTTCGCTACTGACCTTCGGCGACTTCGCCATCGGCATCAACTTGATGGCCGCGATCCCCTGCACACTGGCCTCCGCGGCGGTTTGGACACGGAGGGCAGGGGGGAACGACTCGGTCGCCTTGATCGTGACGATCGTGACCAATTCGCTTTGCTTTCTGATCACTCCGTTCTGGCTGCTCTGGACCACAGGCAGTCAGATCACGATTACAGTTTGGCCAGATGAAGCGTCCGGCGGGCTTTCACTCGTTTCGATGATGACTTCGCTGCTGCTGTTGGTGATGCTGCCGATGCTGGCCGGACAACTTGCCCGGCTGATCCCGTACGCAGGCCATTGGGCGACACGAAACAAGTTCACCCTCGGAATCTTCGCCCAGCTTGGTGTTCTATGCATGGTGCTGCTGGGATGCATCAGTTGTGGCCTGAAACTCCGTAATTTACCGACCGATCAGATGCCGACAATTCTGTCGTTCGCGGTGATGATGGTCCTGGTTTTGGGACTTCATTTCGGAACGCTGCTGCTGGGGATCGGTGTCTCGCGGCAGCTTCGGTTGCCACGCCAGGAAGAGATTGCCATCGCATTCGCCGGGAGCCAGAAAACGTTGATGATCGGCCTGGCAATCGCCACCGAGTTCTACACCGCCAATCCCCTGGCGATCTTGCCGATGGTGACCTATCACGTCGGCCAACTGCTTCTCGATACAGCTGTCGCCGAAAGCTACATCGCCGCCGAAATCGAAAAGATTGAGTCTTCGCCTGGCGAGAGCGAATGAAAAGAACGCCGAGCCTGAACCCGCCCACCGCCGATTGTGTCTGACGAGTTGGATGAAGATTCAAACCAGGTAATCTTGAAGGGCCAGACGGCCCCTAGACAGAGGCGAAAAACCGTTATAACTTGGTTAAGTCTCTTTTGGTTCCCTTGGCTATTGCTTTTGCAGCCAGTCAACCGATACCAAACAGCACCACCACGCCCCCTTCGTCTAGTGGCCCAGGACGTCGGGTTCTCAGCCCGAAAACAGGGGTTCGACTCCCCTAGGGGGTGCTAGCCCGTCCAGCGTGCTCTCGCATTGAGCAGTGTCTGGCGGCAGAATAGCCCGGTCTTTCCGGGCTTTTTTTGTTTCTTGCGAGTCGCTGCTTACTTCAGCGGCTACCGACTGCGTCGGATTCTGCGTTATCAGTGCGTCGGATTTTGCGTCGCTTTTGATAGCCTGGGAAAAATGCTCGTCGGTCACCTGCAGATAGTGTTTCCGCGCAACGCTGACTGAGTTCCCGAGCCACTTACAGACGACATGCTCGGGAAAGGTCGCTGTGAGTTCGGTCTCGCGACTCGATCGTAGATTCTGAAACAGCTTTGGCCAGGGATCGACCTTTGCCCGATCTATGAACCGCTCGAATTGGGTTCGGAGATTGGACCCCTTGTCTCGGTACCTTGTGATAAAGAATTCCTGGCCATCCTCCGCTTCGTGATAGACAGCATTCAGGTAGGGTTTCAACTCCGGAAATAGTGGAATTACCCGTTGATCGCCGCCTGGGTGGTGGGCCGTCTTTGGACTACGAACGGTGATTCGTTCCTTCTCCCAGTCGACATCACCGAAACGCAACAGCAACGTTTCAGAAGGTGTCCGCAGGCCGCCGAAGCGTGCTAGGGCAACGATTAACTTCCATTGATTATCTGGGCACTCGGCTAGGATTTTGTAAACATTTGATTTGGGAACGAAGTACTCCCTGGTGCTATTCACCTGCGCCGGCGTTGCTAAATCAGCGAACGGGTTTTCCGACAGGTATCGCTTACGGACTGCAGCACGAAAGAACTGCTTGGCCCGTTTGACTTCCCGCGAGACGGTTGCAGCCGATAGAGTTTTGAGAAGGGACTCTCGCCACTGGTCTGCATCGCCAGGGGAAATGTCCTTCAGCTTCTTTTGGGCTCCGAAGTGATTTACCAAGTGGTCGCGAGTGACGTTGTAATTCCGTTTCGTATTGGGCTTCAAGTTGGCTCGGCCGACGATATACCCATCCAAGAACTCTTCCAAGTTGGGCACGACAAAATTCTCACGTGGCTCAATCAGTCCCTTATCGGCCAACTTCTTAGCCAGTCGATTGTCGATGTTGGCCACCCAAAGGGCGGTTTCTGAGTCCAGACCTAGTCCAGTTTTTTGAGCAACAACTAGGTGTTCCACACGGATCTTAATCGTCGCTGCGGTCTTTTTGGGAATCTTCCCCAAGTAAATCGTCCTTCGTTCTTCGCTCGAATCGACGTATTGGATCTTTCGGTTTCCGTTTTTGTCGGTGCTTAAAGACGCCATTTGTTCAAATCTCCGTTGGTTGCTGATATATGCGATTGTATGCCGCTTGGTGCGGGCTAGCTAGTCAAATTTCGTTCTTGGGTTCCGAGTGGAAGGATAGACGCATTCGTGAAATGTCACCGGCATCGAAGGTTAGTATTCGCCTACGAAGAACGGACCTCTTGTTCTGTTGAACTGACCGTTGACTCGGTGCTGACAGAAGACGCAAGGTCGATTTCTGGGGGATATTCGGGGGTTGTGTCGGTGTCGGTCATGTCAGCCAGACAGAAAACCGTCGCCGGTCGCCCTCCCGTTTCTCTCACTTCCCACTTGCCTAGGCCGGTACTTGCAAGTCGATCGAGCACGGCTTCCGCTTCTCTGGCGGTCGAGTATTGACTAAGGTTTCTTTGAACATCCCGCGCGGTGACTTCACCTCCCTGTTTGCTTATCCAATCGGAAACTCGATCCAGTGCCCGTTTCTCTCTTGCCGCTTCAGAATCTCCACTACCTCCTAAGTCGCCATAGATACGCGCCGCCTCATCTGCAAACCAACGGGCCAACGAGATACCCACGTTGAGGTTATCAACTCCGACAACTTCACTGCCTGGATTGCTCACCAGTTCGCAAAGCAAAGCCAAACGCGCGGCGTATCCTTCCAACTTCGACCAGGCAGCCGCCAACTCTCCTGACAGATCGTTTTGT
The DNA here is from genome assembly GCF_040718835.1 of Bremerella sp. JC817. Lineage (NCBI taxonomy): Bacteria > Pseudomonadati > Planctomycetota > Planctomycetia > Pirellulales > Pirellulaceae > Bremerella > Bremerella sp. JC817. Next base: position 329,904 of record NZ_JBFEFG010000266.1, read on the forward strand.
TCCTCGTTGTGGGCGTTGTAGAAACTGATCCATCGTTGTTCGGCTTCGCTTGTCAGGGGAATATTGATGGGTTGCTGCTCACCGTATTCGTCTTCGGACATGGAGAGAGAGAGCAACTGATCTATTAGCCGCTCAATTGGTTCTCGATCGCATGGGGTCAGGTCATCATCGGTCCAGCGTTTCGGTTTCCTCGGTGGCTTGGCCAATAGCAGGCGGGCAGCCAAACCGTTCTCGAAGTGTTCTGTACCCAGTAAACTTGCAAGACGAGTCGGTTGAATTCCCCCACAGACAGATACCGATGCGGACGCTATGCGAATTCGCTTTCTGCCTCCCTTCCGATTGACCAACAATTCCCCGCCTCGGTGCATACTCAGCCAATGGGAAACGTCCGCCCCCTTTGTTTTCTTGTATGCGTCGAATGAAGCCAGCCAGCCTGATAGTTCGTCGCGGGCAACCAGTAGTCCGCGTGGTTGGTCTCCCAGTAGTTCCGCCAGGGCTTCGATCGTCGTGTCCTCGGCAACCATTTGCTCCCACAGGGGCGGTGCGGGTTTCTCCGGTGGTGGCTCTCCGTTTTTGCGACCTTTCCTTTTCCATTCGAGAAAGTCAGCTTCGTAAAGTTGTTCGTCTTGTTCGTATCGTACTAATCGCTCTTCGTATTCGCGATAAGCTATCGTTTGTCGTTTCCGCAACAATGCTACGGACAAGTCAAAAGCCGGGCTTTTTAAAGTTCCGCTTTCCCCGATGACGACTGCCCAAATAATGCACGGCTCATGCCAACAACCTTTGATACGAATACGCCGAGTATTGCCGATAGCGGAAGCCAAGACGGCCAGCAGCGGTAGAGCCAGATAGGCTGAATCACAGCCGAGAGCAGCAGCACCCTTGGAAATGAATCCTCGTAGGGGCTCGGGCAGAGTTTCTACGGGGAAGGGAACAAACTCTCCGATGGTATTCTTAGCCCGACTGTTCGAGGTCCAGGCCGGCGCGTTTTCGATAGCCTCACGGAGGAGGCTTTCCCCGTCAGCCTGCTTTAACGCGTCTCGGGTGTCATCACCCTTCGACCCATCCAGAGGCAAAGGCAGGCTTGCGACTTTGACCGATGCGGCAACCCCGGATAGCCGAGACGCGGATTCTTGGGCCTTGGCTTCGGCACAGGTAGTTCGGTCGGGAACAATTAAAACATGAACGCCCCGAAACATGCGGACGAACTTTTGCGGAAAGTTGTCTCCATTCATTCCCATTACGAAATAGCCCAAGTCGTGCAAGGCTGCAGCGTCTTTGACCCCTTCGACAACCAACCATGTTGTCCCCGGCCTGGGGACGATTGGTTCTCTGTCGTCACCATGCGGTAGGAAAACGCCGGAAGGTTTGCCATGCGCAAGCTTTCCCTTCAGTTCCTTCGACCCTGGTTTCGCCAATGGCCAAACCGTGAAGGTGGAGCATTGCCGGCCGTCTGGAGCATAAACCGGAAAGGAAACAGCTTTCCTCGTGCTCTGTCCCTCAGCTCCATAAACAGCCAGGGATTGGCGCGGGCAACTCTTCACTGTTGCCATGCGACCAATCCAATCTTGTTCGACTGGGTCCCTATTTCCGTTAGCTGGGGAAATCCCCAGATACTCTGCGACCAAGTGGAGCGCCTCGGGAAAGTCGACGCCGCGAAAGTGCATTACGGCCGCCAACCCATCCCCGTTGCCCTTATTGAAACACTGATTGCAAAGCACAGCGCCGGCATTGAGGTCGATCAGACGAAAACGGTCCTTTCCTCCGCATAGCGGACAGCCATGTTGCTTGCCGTCCAAGTGCGTTGATGGGATGCTGGCTACCTGAGAAAGTATCGCCGGCCATTGTTCTCGTGCGGCCTGTTTGACCGTTTGTGCATCGATCCGTCCGCTACCGTGCATCGCTGCCCCCTTTCTGTTGCTGGGCTTCAATCCATCGCTGTAGTTCGGTCATCGAGTAGCGGACCAAACGGCCCATCTTCAGGTGCGGTAGGGCCGGCTCATCTTCGAAAGTCATCGCCCATAATTTGCGTTGACTGACAGACAGCAACTTGGCGGCCTCTCGGGGGCTGATTAGGAGCGGGACAGAGGCCTTTTGGTTGGACATAGCTTTCTCTCAACTTCTGAAGGTTTCACCGCGACTTGCGGCGCTATACCTGTTGTGAGAATGTCACCTGAGCGGACATAGGTGACAGTTGGGAGATGGCAAGAAAACGCCACTTTTCGCCTGTGATTGCAAAGAAAAGAATCTTCTCAGTTGTCACCACTTTGAATAGGTGACAGGTGACACCTAACCAAGGCGGTCGTCTTCACCTTCAAGATCGGCCGGCGTGCGAGCGGAGTTGAAGTCTTTCGGGCTAAATTCGAGGTTAAACAACTTCATGGAAGCAGTTAATTTCTCGGGTTGATTGCACTGAAGTTTATACCGATCGTGACCGTCGAAGTACTTGCGGAAGAACTTGTAGGCAGCAGTCCTTGACACACCTGCTAGTTTTCCTAACTTACGACAGCCAACCGGCTCGAAAGTTGAAATGCCTCCATTCTCGTATCCGTGGTAATTCGTTAACGCCGCGATTAAACGTAATTCCGCATCTGAATACTGACGTACACCGCTCTTGGGCTGCTTAGCTTTTCCCGAGGTACGGCTAGTGGTCGCGGAGCTTTCCGTTGTACTCGTCAAACTAGTGCTAACGCTAAGACTATTTTCAAGTTGGCTATTGGATTTTATGCAATCAATTAACCAACGTTGGAATTGCTCAGGTGTCATCTCTTGTTCTCGTGGCTGAAACGCATGTGGGTATTCGCTACGAATTTGTGGATAACGCCTACAGAGTATCGCTGCCCAGCTGTCAGAAAGATCCTGAGTCGTCAAGCGTTTTGCCGGCGACTTCGAGCGAGAGAAGCGGAGCATATATCGCATATGCCGCTTGTCTGGGTCTGGAAGCTGTTCGGGAGCGAGTGACCTTCGATATTCAGAAATCGCGTGATGCAAGGGATCGCCTCGGTGAATCCGACCAGGCTCCTCCGATTCGTCACCGTATTCGTCCAGTATTCTAAAGAGTGCTAATGCGGCATCATCCTCGCCGGAGTCCGTCTGGAAGGTATCTGACATTGAGTTGCCTTTCACTTACCGGGCCGGCCACGATCGGACGGAGGGAAAGGCAACAACGCTCCAGTCCGATCGAAGCCGCTTGGCAGGCTGGTTTGCAACCCAGCGAGCCTTCCCGAAGACTATCTGCGATCGTCGGAAAAAATGAGCGAGCTTCGGAAAAAAGTGTAAGTCGCTCTAGTGATCACTACTGAGCATAACCAACTTCGCCAGGAAGTCATGCGGCCCGCCTTAAAGATATTTTTTCCGTGACTGCTTCAAAAAAATACGTAGCCGTGGGAAAGGTGTCGAGTGTGCGCACCACCCCCTCCCAAAAAGCGAAACCTTCAAGGTCGCGCGCAGATGGTATGATCAGGGCCGCTACGGATTTCGCGTTTCCTGCGGATGCGAGAATGCTATCCAACCCAAGGCGGATTGTGGCGTTCAGCAAGCGATATTTTTTGCAACCATTACTGAGAAGCGGATTGGTGTCACGTGTGGATTGGCCATCCATCAACCTCTTCCCGATCACGAAAAATATCCACTGCGCGAATAGCGAATTGGCCTTCGCATCGCATCCCTGGACCTCGCTGAAGATCGCGTTTTGAGCAAGGCACCTTTCCAGTTGGTTCTACCATTAGTAGAGAAAACCTTGCAAGTCGCATTGTCTGCAGTTGAGAATTGTTTCGGAGAGTGACGGGTGATATCCACGACAGACTGCCGCAATGTTTGCTGCGGTTGACGATGATGAAGTTGGGGCCACAGATTTACTTGCTGCCCAACACAACCTCTCCACCGATCTCAACGAAAACCAGTTCTCCCAACGCCGAATACTCAATGTGATAAGGCTGCTCGACTTCGAGACCAAAAGAGTTCTGCGCCTTCACAGTTCCCGAATAGGCGATACCCCCATTTTCCAGAAACCATGAATTGGGAAGCCAGTCCACCTTTACAGTGCTAGGGTGCTCGAAAAAACGCTTGAGGTCGCCCGAGCGACGAACCATAGTGTCGACCTCCAACTTGTTTTTGGCCTTTTTCTCTTCACGTTCCGCTTGCCACTGCTCGAAACGCTCTTGCTTGAGTTTCGACCGTTCATCGATCAGCGCCTGAATGGATTCATTATTGAACGAAACTTTCCCATCTAATGCCTCTTCGGCCCAATAAATGGTCGCTTCAGAATCTCGGCCTCGCTCGAATTCTACGGGTAAGACGCGCTCAATGATCCGTTTCCTCTTTGCCCGATCGAAAGTCAGTGAATAGGCAAGTTTGTACTTCTCGACTGCCTGGAGGGTATCACCGGCCTCGTACAACGCTTCAGCTTCTGCATAGCTGTCTTCAGCTAACTTTGCCGCCTCATTCCATAGGCCACTAAAAATCCAGCCGGCACCACCACAGAAAATGAGGCATGCGATTCCAGCAAATGCCATGCACCCCATACTTGTTCCCAAACATCCTGATTCGCTTTTAGCCTTGCCCATCTCGTAATTCCCCGATGCTAAAGAAGGTGGAGGCCCGACAGCCGCCACACTCTCCGGTCGCGCGGGCACTACACCGCTTAGCACGAAAAATGCACGTTCCGCCGAGCCTCCATGGGCCGGGGAAATGCATCGCCGTGCTAATTCGGTCGGACGAGAAGTGCATCTCGTTAGGTAGTGCTTTGCGACCTAGCGACGAATATCGGGTTGTCAGTTTATCGCTGATTTACAGCATGCGTTGCTCACTAATGTTGCGTTTGGCAATTGGTCAAAGTTGGTCACCATTCTAGCTCGAAAACTCAGCGAAGCTATCTTAGGGCGGCATTCGGACATTTCCTTCTGAATGAACAGAATTCAAGATTGCTCACGGATACCTGGCAAGCGAATTTGAAACCCGTTGAGAAATGCCCCGCAGCGTCGATTTTCTATGCATTTCGAGTAAATCGTACAACGCAGAAATTGCTCTTCTTGTACCCCACTGATTGTAGGTAATGTATTCGCGGTTGAGAGATAGAGAGTTCTCGGAAAATGGGTTTAGGGTGTGTCGGTCATGATCAGCATCGAGGGATGGTTGTGGGATCAAATTGGACGGAAGGCCGTTAGCCAATTCTGGGATAATTGGGTACCAGCAAGGTGGTTAGGTGGCAAGAATGTAGCGGCAAAGGAAACGGACTTTGACCGCTTAGCCGCGCGGCTGCAGTACCTCCTAGAATGGCACCGAATTTCCGGCCTTGAATTGCTCTATTTTGCCAAGAGTAGTTGGAACTGGACGGCCGAAGGGGTGGGCGATACTAAACGACTTGCTTCGTTAATGGGCTCAGAGCAAATGGAATGGCTCTCGTCAACCTTCGGCATTGAGCGAGCTTGGCTGGATGGTCGAGAGAAGGCCGTCGCTTGCCCGCTCCCAGCTTATAAGAACTTAGATCAACTCCCTCAGTATTTAGAGGTCGGAGAATGGCTTCATTCTTCTCTGAAGATGACGATTGTTGCGTGTGGCTGTCGCGAACTTGGTGAGCCGCTAGACCGATACGCAATCGTTTTCTCGCGTCAGATTCTTTCTGATCATGATGACGCGCCTGAAGTATACCGTCATGTGCTCCTGGACACCGTTTGGCCCTGGCAACACTGGCCGGCTCGGAGAGATACCAAGGCAATCGCGAGGTGGTATTCAATGGAGTTCCATCACTTTGGACAAATCCCCATTGTTCCCATTGGTGCCAAGGATTTTAAAGATTTAGTTGAGCTGAAGGTTTCGCCGGGCAAGTTTGTCCCTGAAGTGCCAGTAGGCTATGAGTTCTTCGAAGACCGAGTTCTACTGGAACGAGAAAGTCGAGTTGCGATTCCCTCTAGTGAAACTGAAAAAATCATTCATTACTTGCGAGAGTCAGGCCTGCTCGCCGCGTTGCCGTCTGAGAGTCGCTGTGACTAAGTCGATGATTAATGTTTCAAGGTTAGTGAAGCCTGATTCTGGAATCAGGAAATTGACTGTCAACGTTTCCGACCGATATGCAATTCAAGTCTGTGCCAAGTTAGGCCGGTTAGAGTGAGTTATTTGACCGTCTATTAAAGTGCGGTGACTTCTTAATGTTCTTAGGTATCTCCATCAATGCTCAACTTCTTGTTGGAGGAGCTTGATTTCGGATTCGTTTAGATTGAAGACTCGATAAACGTGATCATTCAACTCTGCCTCTGCAGCTTGCAGCATTTGTTTTAGTTGCCGGCCCTTTTGCTTTTTTTGAGAAACATAAAGTTCCCAATCCTCGGCCAAGTTGGGGTTCTGGAAGGGGTTGCGATCGAGATCAAAACTAGCTTTTAAGCCTTCCCCAAGCTGGTTTAGCGTGAGAGTCCACCAGCTCGTCGACTTGATGTTGAGTCTGGCTATCTGAGTTCCCTCAGGTGTTTCTCCAAACGTTGATATGAGTCTCTGCCGCACACTGTCTTGTAAATCGAATAGTTCTTGTCCAAGGTGGTTACAAGACTCTGCAAGGCTTCCAATCGAGTCACGAGCTGCGGGAGATGCATTGGGGATCGGTAGTGCCTCCAGCCACTGTTTTTTTAGTCGATATTGCCACCGATCTCCTCGAAGTCTTAGCGGCTGAGCCGTTTTGCTTAGACAGAACCAAGTAGACCAAGATGCCAAAACTCCAAGCAAAAATGGATCGTTTTGCGCGACCATGAAAGCAGTGTCTCCGATATAGTAACGTTGGGTATCTAGATTAAAACGGGGCTGCTTGCAGATATCTGGCCAAAAGACCTTCGGGGCATCAAATGAATCCCAATAGTTGCACGTTCTTAATTCCCACCAGTATTTTCCCTGATCGCTTCGCTTTCGTAGTCTATCCTCATACTTTTTGACGTACGCATAGACTGACGGGTATTCCTCTTCGAAGATGGCTTCCGCGTTGCTTCCAGCGTCTTTCCACGGCCAGTCAAAATCTCCACTCGACTTTAGGCAAAGAAGCCAGTACCCATCCCAGGAGACATGCCATTCTCTAATGTCTTGACCTCGAAGAAATGGTTTGAAAAGGTCTAAGCATTTCGGGTCGTTTTTTACAATAGCGTTCTTTTGTTCATTTCGGAGCAAGAATACTTCATTTAGTCCGGTTTTGACCCCGTATAAAAGCGTCTTGCCCGCATACTTCTTAAGGCTCACACCTTGACTGAAGAGCTTTTTTCGGAGTGATAATACGTCGTCACTTTCCAATTCCCATGCCTTTTCACTGAGATGGGAAGTTGAGAGTGTAGGTGACTCTGTAAGCACATCAGAAAGGTTTGTCGGCGGCATTCCTTTCGTTAGCCACTTAAACAGTCGCATGCTTCCGCCGGCATTCTGCTTTGACAAAACAGTGATCGACGGTCTTATCATTTCAGCACCATCAAAGGGTTGAAATTCGCCGAAATCGACGATCGACTCAACTTTAGCCGATTCAGATATAAAAGACCTTAGCGGTGTACCAAACTTACCGCGTACCCAACTTCCAGATGTTATGAAGCCTAGGCGTCCTCCGACACTCAGCAGATCAACCCCCAGCTCATAGAAATAGGTAAAAATATCCGCCGTTCCGTAGTAACTTTTAAAACGCTTTTCCCAGTGTGATTTGTAAGGTGCAAGCCATTCCTGCCGAATGTAAGGCGGATTTCCAACGACAACGTCAAAGCCTCCGTTCGCAAAGACGTCCGGAAATGATTCCTCCCAATTAAATGCTTTGGTATGAACTTGCGAATCCGAAACAACACTATTGCCGGCGCGAATAGTTTCATCCAGGCTCGTAAGCGTCTTCCCTCGTTCAGCTGTTTTGATCCATAGGCTTAACCGACAGATTTCAATTGCTTCTTCATTCAGATCGACACCAAATATGTTGTTTTGAAGAATCCTTCGATCGAGGTCGAACAATGTTCTATGACCTCGTAATTCTTCAAGTTGGTCGTTTGATGCCTGGTAGGCGGAATGCAGTTGGTCGAAAGCTTCGATCAAGAATGCGCCACTTCCGCAGGCAGGGTCAAGTATCCGAATCGTGGCAAGTTCGTCCTGCCAGGCTTCCCAGAATTTCACTAGGGCGTCGCGTTGTGGCTTTTTCAACTTCTCTAGGTCGTAGACCGTTGGTTGTTCTAACGACTTGACTGCTGTGCCCTTGGCCTTTTGGGCGTGAGTTTGCCGGAGCTGTTCAAACCTGTCTGCGATTACACTGAAGTGGACCCCAATTTTCGGACCACGGGTTAAGGTGGATTTCTTTGGCTCGTGGATGAGGGTATCGTGGCGTCATCAGGAGGTTTCAGATGGCGCGGAAGCGGCGGCGGTTTGATGCGGCGTTTAAGGCCAAGGTGG